>JAKABA010000195.1 GCA_021802115.1 bacterium
TCCCAACAGCACCGGGACGTTGGAGGCGGTTCCGCCGGTAGCCAGCAGCTGGGTTGACGCCTCGGGCCGAGGCGCCCCCTCGAGCATCATCGACACCCGGGCGGCCGCGTGGGCCTGTTGCTGATCGGTCGGGGGGTCGGACGCATGGACCGTGGTCAGCAACTGGTCCGATCCCAACTTCAGACTGACCCCCTGCTGGGGCCTGGTTCCGGTACCCCGAACCACCTCGGTGCTGCCGCCCCCGACGTCGGCCACGGTGGCTGGTTCCCCCGCCTGAACCTTGAAGGCGGTGGCTCCGAGGTAGCTCAGGCGAGCCTCCGCCTCACCGGTCAGGACGCGCAGGACCTGCCCGGTCGCGTCCAGGATCGAAGACGCCAGCTGCGGCGAGTCGGAGGAGTTGCGGACCGCCTCGGTCGCAACCATCCCGATCGCCTGCGCGCCACTGTCTCTGGCCATCTCGAGCATTGCCCTCACGGTCTCGGTCACCGTCGCGATGAGCACGGGGCCGAGCTGGCCCCGGCGGGCCACCTCGTGGCCGAGGCTCACCATCTCGACCGCGTGCAGCCGGTTGGTCAGGCCCACCGGCTCCAGGGTCGCCACCAGCAGGTGGATGGTGTTGGAGCCGACGTCGACTGCCGCCAAGCGCTGACTCAGAGCTGTTCGTCCTCGTCTTCGGTGGGTTCCAGCCTGACCAGGACCTCACCGCGCGGGCTCACGCGCACGTCGAAGTGGCGCACGAAGATCGCGTCAGATATGGGGGAGATGCCGGTCCTGACGTCGTAGGGCTCGCCGTCCAGCGGGCACGTGACCACATACCCGCGCAGGCTGCCCTCACCGATCGAGCCGCCACTGGCGCAGGCGTTCTCGAGGGCGTGATACACCCCATCGGTGTTGAACACGGCGATCTCCACTCCATCAGCGTCGACCACCCTGCCGCTGCCGGCGGGAATGTCAGCTGCCTTGCAAACGGGGACGAAGTCGGCCAACGCCGCGATTATGCCGAATTTCACTGCCGTCTCACCGGATCCGCGCTTGATCGGCCCCCCCTGCCCGTCGGGCGGGGACCCCGCGGGGTCGAGGGGGGATGGGCCCGGGCCGGGCCGACCGATCTCAGCCGGGGGAGCCGGCCTGCCTCCGGCGGGCACCGAGCCGATCTGTCGTGGCCCGTGACCACGGTCTGGTTGGCTCCGACCAATCTGCGATCATGGAAATGATGGACGACATGGAACTCACCGCCCGGGTCCGCGGCCTGGTCGAGGCCGGCCCTGGGGCGGACAGCATCTTCGTGACCCGACCGACCCCAGACGAGGTCGTGGTCCAGGCCCATCCGTCCTCGAATTATGTGGTGGTGCTGACCCCTCGGCTGCGGGCCACGGTGGAGGCGGCCCTCAGGGGATGGCTCCCCGGATTGACCCGGGTCAGGTTTGACCCCCATCACTGACCCCGTGCCGGGCTCCGGCTCGGAGGGCGGCGCCGGGGATCGGCCGCGACCGGCGGATGAAGGGCTCATGGGTCCAGTCCAGGTCGCCGAGCGCTTGGGAGTCAAGCCACAGCTCATCATCAACTGGATCCGTGAGGGCAGGGCTCACCCGCGAGCTGTCGACAGCCTTGGCCGCCTTCGCTTCACCGACCGGGATGTCGAGGAGCTGCGGGCGGGCCTCGGCCAGCGCCGCGGGAGGTCAGGCCCCAAGGGACCGTCCGGGTCGGGACCGGGTCCCAAACCAAACTGAGGAGGTAGACCGGTGCAAGCAACGGCCATCACCAGCGACGTGACCAAGATCCAGGCGGACTGCCTGGTCGTCCCCTACCTCCAGGGAGAGGGGCTGGGGGAACAGGGGAGCCGGATCGACCGAGCCCTGGGTGGAGTCTGGGCAGGGATGGTGGAGGCCGGCGAGGTCAAGGGCAAGTTCCCCGAGCGCAAGTTGATCGCCACCCTGGGCAGGCTGTCCGCACCCCGCGTCCTGTTTCTCTCATTGGGGAGGGCCGACCAGCTGGACGGCTACCGTCTCCGCAACGCGCTGCAGTTCGCGGCCAGAGATCTAAGGGGGTTCTGCGCCCGGGTGGCGGTGGTCGTCGACGCCTCCGTCCGGGACGCCCTGGCGGCGCCGGTGACCGGGCAGACCTCCCAATCACCCGCGCGCGCGATCGCGGAGGGAATCGGGCTCGGCAACTATCACCTCGGTGAGTTGAAGCGGGGGGAGTCGACCGCCCAGATCGCGGAGCTGCTGGTGGTCGGACTGGGCACCGGGTCCGACCTGGCCGGAGCTTTGGCAGCCGGCGCTCGGCTCGCGGACGCGACCAACGCCACCAGGGTGCTCCAGTGGCGCCCGAGCAATCTTCTGACCCCGACCGACTTCGTCGAGGAGGCGGAACGGGTGGCCAAGGCCGGCCGGCTGAGCTTCAAGGTGATGGACCGTCCCGAGATGGAGAAGTTGGGGATGGGCGCCCTGCTGGCGGTTGCCCGAGGCTCGCACCAACCGCCCAAGCTGGTCTCCCTCCGCTACAAGCCCCGCTCCGCCGACCGAAGCGGGCGGGTGCTCGCGCTGGTGGGCAAGGGCATCACCTTCGACAGCGGCGGTATCTCCCTCAAGCCCAACCAGGGGATGGTGAAGATGAAGTCGGACATGAGCGGTGCCGCGGCGGTGCTGCAGGCGATCGGGGTGATCGCCAAGACCGAACCCCACATCGAGGTGATGGCGGTGGCGCCCCTGACCGAGAACATGCCCGGAGGTGGCGCCACCAAGCCCGGTGACGTGGTGACGGCGATGAATGGCAAGACCATCGAGATCAACAACACCGATGCCGAGGGGCGGCTGGTGCTGGCTGACGCCCTCTGCTACGCCGTCAGTCAGGGGGCGACCCACCTGGTGGACGTGGCCACCCTGACCGGGGCTGTCTCGATCGCGCTCGGGCACCCAGTGACCGCCGCGATGGGCAACAGCCCGGACCTACTGGCCGCGCTCAAGGCGGCGGCGGTGGAGGCTGGAGAGCGGGTCTGGGAGCTGCCGATGCTGCCCGAGCACGACGTCGCTTTGACCTGCGACATCGCCGACATCAGGAACACCGCCGGGATTCCGGCTGCCGGCACGATCAACGGCGCGGTCTTCATCCGCGAGTTCGTTTCCGACCGCCCCTGGGTGCATCTGGACATCGCCGCCTCGTCCTACCATGCCGAGCCACTGCTGGTGAACCTGGTCCCGAAGGGCCCGACCGGGGTGATGACCAGGACCCTGGCACACCTCCCCTTTCATCTCGGATAGGGCGGTCGGGCCGCCGGCACCCCTTCACCCGGGCCGTCGCTGGTTTCCCGCCGCCCCTATCTGGGGCCCTCTGGAAAGCTCGGCTCCGGCCACCCTTTGGCCAGAGCGGGGAGATGCAGGGCGAACTCTGGCCCTGGTGCGGTCGGGGTCCGCTGGAGCACCCCCAGCCGCTCCAGCCGAAGGCAGTGCGCCAGCACGGTCCGGGCGGCAGCATCCCAGACCTCTCGGGGATATTCCGCATAGAGTTCGGGCACCAGCTCATCGGGCCGAGCCGGGCCGCGGCGCAAGAGCTCCAGGACCTGCGTCTCCCGTTCGAGGCGGTGCCGGATCAGCTCCCCCAGCGCGGAGGCAGGATCTTCGATGGCGTCGCCATGGCCTGGCAGCAGACGTCGGGGCGTCAGCGCCGCAACCTTCTCAAGGGAGGTGAGGTAGTAGTCCATGTCGCCATCGGGCGGCCAGATCACGCTGGTGGTTCCGGACAGGACATGGTCGCCGGTGAACAGGACGGCATCGCGGGACGCGTGCAGGCAGATGTGGTCGGACGCGTGTCCGGGGGTGTGGACAACGGTCAGCTCCGCCTGCCCGGCCAGGATGCGATCCCCGTCGTGGAGCGGCAGGTCGGACAACGCCTCGGCGCGGGTGTGGAACAGCGCCAACGGGGCACCGGTCAGCCGGCTAAGTTCGCGGGCCCCCTCCACGTGGTCCTCGTGGTGGTGGGTGCAGATCAAGGCCGTGACCCGACCCATGCCCTCCGCCACCTCCACGACCCTCTCCAGGTGCTCCTGCTGGAGCGGACCGGGGTCGATGATGACGACCTCGCCGAGGCCGTAGATCCAGGTGTTGGTGCCTGGCCCGGTCAGGGGTCCGGGGTTGTGGGCCCGGATCAGTTCGGTCTTAGCGACGTCCATGGGTACCGTCTCTGAACAGGTGACCGCGCGGGCCCGCGCCCACCCGCCGGCAGGTGCCTTCGCGTGATGACCTCATCTCGTTCGCCGCGGGCGTCCCCCGCTTGGCGGCGAAACCGGTTACCTGCAGCCCGGGCGGGCTCACCCAGCCAGCGAACACCTCCGGCCCGAGCACCAGCAGGTGGTCGCCCTTCTCCTTCGCCCCCGCTCCGATCACCAGGCCAAGGTCCTGTGCCCCGCCGGCGTGCGCCGGTGGGGGCCGTCGAGGTAGGCAGCGCTTGGGGACAGCGCCTGCGCGGTCATGACCACGATCTGGCATCCATGACCAGTGGCGAACTTCTCGAACCACTCGAATCCGTAGCGCACCAACCGGTGGTGGTGCGCACCACGATTTCGGAGACCTCGCCACGTTCCACCTGCTCCATGGCCCGTAAGAAGTTCTCGCGTAGGTATTTGAGTCCGCTGCCCACGTCCTCACCATAGGCGACGGTCCTGCCTTGCTTCGGCTGCTGCCCGATGACCGCCAGGCAGTTGTCGTGGGTGTGGTGCCGCCGGTCGGTGCGAGTTCGGCGTGCCTTTAGCGCCCCTTCACGGTCCCAGCGCTGCAAGGTAGAAACCGATCTACCGATCATGCGACCGAAGACGCGCGGCGGATACCTATCCACATCAACGGGCTTAGCGCACATTTAGCAACTAAAATAAGCCTCCACCCTCACTCCCGTCCGGCGCCGAGCGAAAGCTGGGTCTGCGGTCTCGCTGCCAGACTGGATCCAGCTGGCCAGCACAACCTGGATCTCGATGGTAGTGGGCGAGGGACCAGGTCCCCGCCTGGGGATGGCAGAGATCCCGTGAGATCCGGGCGGATCCCGTCGGGAGCATCGACGCCGTCGGTGGCCGCCGTCGATGTCCCCATGGCCGGGCCACAGTCGCCAGCGTGGCCCACCGCCGGCGAGGCCGGCCCGAGCAACAACCTGACGCTGCTACCTTCCACCACCGGGTGGTGCGTGGTTCAGGCCGCGCCACCAATCGTTTTTTCGGCTCCCAACTCAAGCCCGGACCAGCCCCGGCCACGACGGTCGGGCTTGTGCCGGCCGGTGGACTCCCCTGGGCACCTACTTGCGGGCGCTGCCCCGGTGCAACCAGGACACGTTCAAACCGGGGTAATTCTCTTCGGTCACCTCTTCCATGGTCGGTTGGATGGTCGCCACCGAGCCCTCCTGAGCAGCTCGGATCGCGTCCTCCACGGAGCGCGCGGTCGCCACCCGGCGGAGCACCGCGCGGGTGGGAGGGAGCAGCTGGCACAACCCCCGCTCCGCGTCTCGCAGCGCTTGGTCGGGGTTGGCCCAGCGCGAAGCCACATGCTCCGCGAGGGGATCCGGCTGCGCGGCCTGGCCGGGCGGGAGCTGGGAGACGAAAAAGCGGGTGTCGAAACGCCTGGCCGCCCCCACGGGGGTGATCCAGTGGGCACAGAAGATGAGGCCTTCCAGGTCTGGTTTGAGATCCGCAGCGATGAGCCCCTCCCGGAAGGCGTCGGGCCGTCCGGACCGCATCACGTCCCGCAGTGGGGTGAGGCGCCGAACGTCGTCGGCGGTGGCGAGGCTGCCGTCGCGGTGGCGGGCGAGCAGGACGCCGGTCTCCTCGAAGGTCTCGCGCACCGCGGCCACCCTGACCGCGATCGGTGCCCGCGGATCGAAGGTGTTCTCAGGAGGCAGCTCGACCAGCTCTTCCCAGGCGGGGTCCCGATCCGCCTCGTCCACCGAACCTCCCGGGAACACCTGGGTGCCGGGGGCGAACTTCGCCTGCGGTGGACGCTCCAGCAGCAGCACCGTCGGCGGATCCCCGCCGCGGCGCGGAGTTGTCAGCAGGACCACCGTGGCCGCGTCCCTGATCACCTCTCCAGAGGCGGACATCATCTCGCTCTCAGAGCGGCGTCGATCCGCGCTCCGAAAAGCTCAGGATCTGGCGGGGGTGCACCAGCGCAAAGGGCCGCTGGACGGCCACCCGCTCATGGGTCAGGGCCGGGAGCCAGACCGCGTTCAGGTTGCGAACGGCCAGGAAGTCGTCGACGCTGCGCTCCAAGGTTTCGCGGAGGCTCAGGCGGGGCTCCAGGAAAACCTCACAAACCAGCGAGAAGGTGTCGATGGTGAGAGCGACCTGGTGGGCCACCTTCTGCTCCAACAGGGCGCGCCGTCCACCGATGTCGGTGTGGCTCTCACCGGTCGGCGCGATGATGAGGATGGACCGCTTTGACACCATGGCCGACTCTTCCACGGTGCTGATGACCGGGTAGGTGCTGGCCAGCGGATCCAACGTCAACTGGCGCACCTCCAGATACTCCGTCATCCGATTGACCACGTCCGTGAGCCGGAGCGGAGGCACCACCTCGATCTCGCCGGTCAACTTCAGGAAGGAGCTGAAGAGCTCGACCCGCTCCCAGTTCTCCACGAGGCGGCAGTATAAGGGAGTGCTCACAGCCGCGGGAACAGTTTTCACGTCGTGTCTGGAGCTGGACGCAGATGTCTGAGCAGCGGCTCGCGGCGCGCCGCCTCAACTGGCGCCTGAGCGTCGCCGGGTTGGATTACCGGGTCCACTGCTACAGCCGGGTCACCAGCACCCAGGATCTTGCCCTCCGGGCGGCCTCCGCCGGCGCCGCGGAACGCTGCCTCTTCCTGGCGGACGTCCAGGAGGCGGGACGCGGCCGTCAGGGGCGAAGTTGGGCCGCTCCTGCCGGCACCTCGGTCATGTTCTCGGTGATCTGGCGGCCCCAGCGAGCGGCCCACAGCCGCAGCAGCCTCGCCTTGGCAGCCGGACTTGCGGTCGCAGAGGGCATCGAGCTGGCGGGCGGGGCACCCACCAGCTTGAAATGGCCGAATGACTGCCTGATCAAGGGCCGCAAGGTGGCGGGGATTCTGGTCGAAGGTGGGCCGGCCACCGGTTCTGGGCCGGGCCCGGTGGTGGTGGGGGTGGGTTGCAACGTGGCCTGGCGCGGACTCGCCAGTTCAGATCGGCCCGCCCGCGACGGGACGGCTCTCGACCTCGAGGGACCGCCGCTCGACTTCGAGGACCTGGCCCTCAGCTTGATTGCGAGCCTTGACCGGCGGTACCGCCAGTGGGACGAAGGAGGC
>JAKABA010000196.1 GCA_021802115.1 bacterium
CCGGGACGGGTTCGCCAAGAACCCCGAGTCCTTCCTCGCCTCCGGCCCGACGGGAATGGAGCAGGGCCCCTCTCTCTCCGCCACGGACCCGGTCTGCGGTATGACGGTGGACCCAACGGCCGCCGCGGCCACCCTCACCCGCGGGGACCATACCTACTATTTCTGCTCCACCGGCTGCCGGGACAGGTTCGCCAAGAACCCCGAGTCCTTCCTCGCCTCCGGCCCGACGGGAATGGAGCAGGGCCCCTCTCTCTCCGCCACGGACCCGGTCTGCGGTATGACGGTGGACCCAACGGCCGCCGCGGCCACCCTCACCCGCGGGGACCATACCTACTACTTCTGCTCCACCGGCTGCGCCGGGGAGTTTGAGAAGCGCTGGCTGGCAACCCCTGCAGGGATCGACGCCCCCGGAGGGTCGAAGTGACAATCGATGGATCTGGCCCGAAGTCAACGTTTGGCCGTACTGGAGTTAGGCGCGGGTCATACCAGGCAAGCAAGCCTGAGTTGCTACGGCGCTTCCAGAGGGTGGCCGGCCAGGTGGCAGGGATTTCACGGATGGTTGAGGAAGAGCGGTACTGCCCAGAGGTCCTGGTTCAGATCCGCTCGGCCAGTGCCGCCCTCGACCAGATCGGATACCTCCTGCTGCGTGACCACCTCGCCCATTGCGTGGCTGACGGTGTCCGGCGAGGCGAAGGGGACGCCTATCTCGATGAGGTGATGGCGGTTATTCGAGGTTACTCCCGGCATTAGTCTGACCTTCTCCAGGAGCGCCGAACTTGCAGGGCGGCCCGAGTCTGATCCTCTCCCTCATCCTCACAGCCGCCCTGCTGACCCTGGCTCCGGGTCCTGACACACCGGCCCGTTGTGCTCGGCACCTTCACCAGGGAATGCCGGAGCCGGGGGACCGGCCACGGGGTTGCAGCTGTTGTCGGCGCCTATGACCCGGAGCGTGACTGGCAGTCGGGCCCGGCCTTCATGTGCCCTGGCACCGCCTCGGCAGTCAACTGCTTGGTGGAACGGACGAGCTGGATGTCCAGCGAATCCCCGACCCTGGCTATCTGAGCGGGCCGCCCGCTGGCCGCCTTATTGGCGGCACGGCCGGCCCGGTCCGCGCCGACGCTGCGGACCCTTGCTCTACCACCTCGTCCGCCCCCAGCAAGGCGCGGAGCCGCCGGGCCCGGACAGCTGAAACCAGTCCCTCAAGCACCGGTCCATTTAGAGCCGACAGTTGTGATCCGCCCCCAAACGCCCTGGCCCCAGGCACCCGCCATGTAGCACTCGCAATGCTCCTTCGCTGCTACCTGCCATGTGGTCCGATCCCCGCGGGCACGTCCACGGAAGCTGTCAACGACCGGCACAGATCGCGTCTAATTGGCCACCAGGCCGACGCCATCACTCCAGGTGGTATGTACCGGAAGGCAGCTCCGGCCGCTGCCCGCATCCAGACGCCGGTCCAGCGCCCCCCAACCCGTATGCCCCCGCCCTTTGCCGGCTACTAGCGCAGCGGCGTACTGGGCAAGGCCAGCGGCGTCAGATCCGCCGACGGGTGGCTCTCGGCCACAGCCACCACGTGTTCCTTCACTCGCGCCGTCCAGTACAGATGGAGCATGGACACCCCGTCCGGCAACCCCGGCAGCCGCTCGATGTCGGGTGTCGGCAGGGCAGGCGCCACCAGGCCCTCCCCGTCCACGCCGGGCATTCCCGCATTGCTTCCAATTACCACCGGCCGCGTCCGCTCACCGGAACAGGCGGCTGGTTGCCGGTCGGACGGGAACTGGCTACACTTCAGGCCTGCGCTATCGCACGAGGGATGAGGCGAAAATGGAGAGCCCTGCCCGCCCCAGGTTTTTTATCCAACTGGCGCAATGGCTGGGACCGTTCCGGCCCGAGCTGGCTGCGGCCGCTCCGACGGGGTGGGCTTATCAGGCTCCCCGGGGCGCCGAGGTCGTTGGCCCATGACGCCGCAAATCCGGCGGGTCACCCTAGGTGACGCCCCCCGCGGATGCGCCCGAAAAGCGACCCTGATCGCTGCCGCGCTAGGCCTCGTGCTCGGGATCACCGGTTGTAGCCTCGCCCCGTCCGGGTTGGGAGGGCCCAAGGTCATCACCAGTCCAGCCTCCTCGCCGTCGCCGGCATTCGCCGCAATCACCTCCTTGAATGTCAGCACGCCGGTTGCCTACGGGACCCTGGCGGCTCCGCCGGCCCGGATCAGCTGCACCAACCACGACCGCACGGTGGCCATCTCAGGCACCGTGCAGGGGGTCTCACTCACGATCAAGGTGACCAACGTGACCCGTGGCCAGCACCTGTCAGTGCCGCCCATTGTCGGTGGTTTCTCCGACCTGGTGACGATGACCACGGCTGGTTCGGGTCCCGCTCAGAGCCTGGACTACGTCGCCGGAGACCAGGGGGGTACCTATCAAGGTGTGGGCACTCTCACCAGCAACAAGCACGGGACCGGGGGCCAGATCAGCCTCAACTTCGGATCGCCAGTGGGACAGGCGCCGTCGGTCCAGGCCTCAGGCGACACGACAACATTCGGGGCCAACGACGGCTCGGTGTTTGGAACCTGGCAGTGTCCATAGGCTGAGCGGGTATCGGACGCGTGCTCCCAACCCCTTCGAAACGAGCTCCCCGCGAGCGGGGAATGGATCCGACCCGCAATCGCTCGCTCGAGGGGGTAGGAATGCGGACCTCCCCCATCAGGCAATGACTTCGCGGAGCCCCGCGCGTGAGCGGCTAATTCAGTCCGAACCGGGAAGCCCCATCGCCTCCACGAGCTGCCTTCCGTCGACAAGGCGCACTCTGCGGTCGCAGGCCTCCACCACCTCCGGGTCGTGGCTGGCGATGACCAGGATCCTGCCCTCTCGTGCCTGCCGGAGCAAGAGCTCCATGATGATCTTGCGCTGCTCGGCGACCAGCTCCGACGTCGGCTCATCCGCCAGCACCGCGTCCGGACTGCCCGCCAGGGCTCGGGCTACCGCCACCCGCTGCTGCTGGCCACCGGAGAGATCTTGGACCAGAGAATCGGCCGTTCCCTGCAGTCCCACTGCGGCGAGTGCCGCAGCGGTGCTTGCCGCCACCTCCCTCGCGGACACGCCGCGCGCCTGCAGCGGCAGGGCGACGTTCTCCTCGGCCGTCAGCACCGACACCAGGCCGTGATTCTGGAGCACCACCCCGAACCTTTGTCGGCTGCGGTCGTCCTGGACCATGGGGGCGCCGTCGACTGAGATCCGGCCCGAGCTCGGCAGCTGCAAACCTGCCGCCAGCAGTAGCAGAGTGGTCTTGCCCGACCCGGAGGGCCCGGTGATCGCCAGCGCCTGCCCGGCGCGGACCTTCAGGCTCACGTCGGCCAGGATCGTTCGCCCGCCAGCTCTGGCGGTCACTGCCTCGAGCCGGATCTCACTGATCATGCGGGTCCAGCTCCGGGTCGCGCAGGTCCACCCCGGCCCGGTGGCGATGCACCCGGAGCAGCGTGCCTGGCGGCAGCCGCTCCAGCACGTCCGGGGGCAACTGGACGCTGCCGTCGCGCCCCACGACCGCATATTCCTCCCCCCGCCTCCCCTCCGCTCCCACCCGGCCATCCCGAATAGTGACCGTACGGGGCATCGCTTCCGCCACAGTCGGGTCGTGGGTGACGCTCACCACGGTCGCACCCAGCTCCGAGTTGATCCGGTGCAAGAGCTCGATCACCTGATCCCGGCTGGCCGTGTCCAGCTGGCTGGTGGGCTCGTCCACCAGCAGCAGTCGCGGCGCCCCGGCAACCCCAGAGGCGATGGCGACCCGCTGCTGCTCACCGCCTGAGAGGGTGGCCACGGTCCTCTGGGCAAGGCGGCCCATCCCGAGCTGCTCCAGCAGCGCCTGCGGCTTCCACGGTGGCGTCTTGCCCCGTCCCCGTGCCCCCCGCTGGGAGAACTCGATGTTCTGGGTGGCGGTGGCGTACGGCAGCAGGTTGCGAGCCGGGTCCTGCAGCACCAGGCTGACCTCGGTCGCCCGCAGCCGCAGCAACGGCCGGTTGGTCAGCCTGCCGATGTCGTAGGGTCCGACCTTGATCTGTCCAGCAGAGGGCCTCTGGAGGCCCGCCAGCAAGGAGAGCACCGTCGACTTCCCCGAGCCGGATGGGCCCAGCAGGGCGAACTCCTCCCCTGCGCCCACGTCGAGGTCCACCCCGCGGAGAGCGACCACGTCCCCCTCGGCGCTCGGGTAAAGATGCACCACCCCGTCGAAGTGGATGTCCAAGCCCCTGCTGGGTTGGGCCGAGGCAGTCACGTCATCTCCGTCCGCAACCGATCCCAAGAGGCCAGGCGGAGAGTCGCCGCCGAGGCGAAGGCCGCCGCCACCGCCAGCAGCACCACCAGGGCCACGACCAGCCCCACTATCGGGAGCACCGGGAAAACCAGTTCCACCGGCGGCCCGCCCGCAAGGGAGGTGAACTCCGGCACGGAGGGAAGCGCCATCAGCGCTCCCAGCAAGCCGGCGGCGATGCCGAGCACCACACCCGGCCCGAGGACGAGGAGCTGCTCTCCGAGCAGCGACCTCAGCAGCGTTCGCTGGGACAGCCCAATGGCTCGCAGCACGGCCAGCTCGAACGCCCGACGCCGGCTCGTCATGAAGATTGAGAACACGGCCGCTCCGGTCGCCAGGACTGCAGCCGCCCCTGCCGCGAAGAGGAAGAAGAGGTACGCCAGGGCGAGGCCACCGCGGTTCATGCTCTGAATATCCGTAGCCGGAGTCTGCACTCCGGTCACCCGTATCCCCTGCGCCAGCAGAGATGCCTCCACGGAGGAAGGGGCGTTGGCGTTCAGCCAGACCTGGTCCACCGTCTGGCTGGGCGGGGCCGACTCCGCTCGAAGCGCGGTCTGGAGGTCGATCAGGAATCCCTCGTAGCCCAGCTGGGGCAGCGCCGCCACCTGGTAGGGAACGTCGAGCGTGAGCGAGCTTCCGTCGAAGTTCTCGATCGAGGCGGCGGCCGGGTCCGAGACCCCATTGGCCTGGGTCACCACCCCGTGGAGAGTTGACGGGAGCGCCGCCGGAATCACCGCTGGCGAGCTGGCCTGGCCGGCCTGGTCGTTGACGCTGAGCAGGAGGGCTCTGCGCCCGCTCGCCCCCACCGCCGTAGCGGTGATTCCCGGTCCATTCGACACCCAGTAGGCCGGGTCGTCAAGCCGAGAGGTGACCCCGTGCCAGGATCCCGTCCCAGCAGTTCTCACCTGCAGGCTCGAGATGGCGAGCGAGTACTGAACCTGCTGCGGGCCGGTCGAGCTGGCCGTCCAGATAGGCTCCAAGTCGACTGCGTGGCAGCCGCCGGTGCAGGTGGCGGGTAGGTTGGCGGTGTAGGTGTGCGTGCCGCTCTTGAGAAACCCGAAGTCGGCCACTCCGGGATTACCGCCGCTGTCGACCACGTTGAACACCAGGTCCGGCGGGGGATCGGGATTCCCGGTCTCGGCGATGGTGGCCCTGACCTCGGCTCCCGTGAGGACGAGCTCCGGCTGCAGATGAGGGGCCAGCCATCGCACCAGAGTTGGCAGCGAGGTCCGGCTCACGTCCTTGGGCCAGTAGGCGACGTGGGCCAGCCTGCTGACCTGCACTGCCAGCAGGTTCTCGCTGGGAGTCTTGGAGAGCATCGCCGCCATCGCGTGCCGACCTGACGGATCGGCGCGCTCCACCGCGTGCTCGAGATTGAGCCCAGCCGGCACCTGCACCGTCAGCACCCTGGCAGCCCCCAGCACGAAGTCGGCCCTGGTAGTCCGGTTGACGCCCGCCGCAGCCCAGCCGGTCACGGCGAAGCAGGCCAGCCCGGTCGCCACCGCCAGCAGGGTCACCTGGCGCAGGCTGGCGGGCCGGCGCACCACCTGGCGGACCGCCAATCCGGTCGCCATCCAGCGGCTGTTCCTGGTTCTGTTAACGACCACGGAGGCAAGAATGGGGAGCCCCCGCACGCCCACGATCGCCACCGCGACCGCCACCAGACCGGGAGCGAACGCCGCCAGGGGATTGGGCTGGCTGCCGTTGAGCACCCCTGCCGCCAAGAGTTCGACGATGCCGGCCACCGCCAGCGCCAGAGCGGCTCCGTCCATGGCAGCCCGGGCGGCACCGGACGCCTTGGGCTCGACGGCGCGCAGTTCGTCGGAGAGCCGGCTCGAGATCGTGCGCCGCACCCCGACAACGGCCGCAATCAACCCACCGGCGAAGGCCGCCATGCCCGCCAGCACCGGCAGCGGCTGCAGCAGCACCACCGAGTTGGGCAGAGCCAGTCGCTGCGCGATCGCCATGCCGGCATAGGCCACGATCAGGCCGGCGGGAAGGGCTATGAGCGTCAGCAGGGCGGGCTCGGCCAGCCCCAGGGACAGGACCCGGGTGAGCCGGAACCCCCTCAGCTTGGCGAGCGCGACCTCCCGCCGTCGGGCCTCAGCTGACCGCTGCACCAGACCGAAGATGACAAAGAGGGCCAGCAGCACCAGTTGAAGATCGACCACCAGCACGATCGCGGCCATCAGGGATCCCGAGTTCGCGTAGCTGCTGACAGCGGCGAAGAGCTTGCTACCAGTGGTCAGGCCCAATTGCTCCGTGGCGGCCCTTTCGTAGGCACTCACCGCCTGCTCCATGACAGCCACGTTCCCCACGGTCACCCGCGAGGGAAGTAGCGGGAACTGAGCGACAGCCGTGCTGGGAAGACTCGCCACGGTGGCCGGCACCGTGAACGCGGCATCAAGGCTGCCGCCCCCGAAGTTGAAATAGTCCTGGCCGAGCCAATACGGATTCGCCAGATTCCCAGGGGCAACGATCCCAACCACTGTGACTGGGCCCACCCCCGGTGGGCCGGTGGGCACGACGGTACTGTCCAGATGGAGGCCCACGGCGTGGGCGGACCGGGAGGTGAGGACCACTTGCCCGGCCGTCGCGGGGCAGTGTCCCACCAGGAAATGCAGGTGGGAACACACGCCCGGCCGAGCCACCAGTGGCATCGGAGCTGGCAGGTCCATCGCCGCTGTCACGCTCCACACCGGTTGCCCAAACCAGCGGGAGAGACCGTACTGACGACCGAGGGCGAGCGCCGGATGGTCGAGAGCGGCCGCCTCGCTGCTGGTCACGTAATCTCCCACACTCACCACGGTGCCGCTGGCGCCAGCCGCCTCTAGGTAGCTGGTGTTTTTTGGCGGGTTAGGTGGCGAGAGGAGGAGTCGGGTCCGGAGAATGGCCAGCAGGTAGTTCCTGACTGGGGGTGAACATGACTCTGGGCCTGTCCGACCGGCAAGACGAG
>JAKABA010000197.1 GCA_021802115.1 bacterium
TTATGCATCTTATCGGATGGGGGCTCGGTCGTCAAGACGACACGTCGGCCCACTGATTCCGCCGAAGTCAAACCCTGGGTGCGGCTCCCCCCAGCCGCGTGGGCGATCCAACCAACGGGGATCCCTCGGCCTGGACCAAGCCCAGGGAAGCATCCGCGGCAGCGGCGACGCCAGCCAGCCGCGGTCCGAACTCCGGCGCAAACCCTGGGACTGAGCAGCATCTCAGCAGCCCTGACCCACGGGCCCCAACCGCTCGCGGCGCGGCGGTGCAAGCCGGATGGTGGCGCCGGGGTCAAGTGCGCCCCTCCTTGGTCGCCCCAGTGGTCCGCAAAGCGGGGGTGGCGGAGGACGTGCCCGGGGGGGTGCCTGCGCAGTGACAGCCCAGATCGTCGGCACACCCTGCCTCCGATGGAGTCAGGCCCACCCGTCCACCCGCTCGGAGCGAAGGGCCGTGGGCTCTTGAGCTATCGGTTCGACCGTATCTCCCTCTCCAGCTCCTCGATCAGGCGCCCACGGCGAGCCAGGGCGATCAGTGCCTCCTCCTGCCGCCCGATCCCGGACGACCTGCTCTCGGCGGCCGCCGCCACGGCCCGGCGAACGGTGGCCTCCAGGGAGTCCAGAGCGGTGGCCAGCTCCCGCCTCCACTCCTGCTCGCGCAATTTCAGACGCTCCACCGCGTCGTGGCGGATCCGCCCGCAGTGCCGGTCCACGAGTTCCTCGCCCCGTCTCAGGGCGTCGCGGCGGGCGAGCCCGGTCCCGGCGGTGCCCGGGAGCAGCCCCTTGACCGCCGATGAGAGACGCTCCAGCGCCAGATCCTCGATTTTGATCAAGATCAGCCGCCGGCTGCTCGGCTGAAGCGCAGTTCCCAGGGACATCTGGTCCAGGCTCACCTCGAACACATCCGAGATGACCTTGACCGCGGCGGCGATCAGAGCGTTGGTCCGGTCAGCGTGCCGGCCGGCGATCTCCGCCATCCCGGTCGCCAGCTCCGCCTCCAACTGAGGGGCGAACCGGCCGACCTCGTCAGTTATCAGCGCCGCGAGCCGTCGCTCCAGCCTCGGACGCAGGTCGTGGGGCCCGCTACGGATCTCCTCTTCCACCGCCTCTCGCACCCTTGCCTCGCCCAGCTGGCGAAATCGGTGGATGGCGGGATCCAGGGAGTCCGCCACCAGCCGCCGGATGTCCCCGGCGAGAATCTCCTCCGCCTCCAGCCGCTGGCGGGTGACCTCTTGGAGCCGCCCCTCGAGCACGGCGATGCGGCGATCGGCCTCCTCCGAGGAGAGGGTCAGAGCCGCACGCTCCAGCTGCAGGGCCTGGCGTTCCTGGTGCACCGACCGGAGGGCCACCTCCTCGGCCCTATGCAGCAGGAACTGGCCACGCTCTTGGACCAGAAACCGCTCCAGGGCAGCCGTCAGCTCCTGGAACCCCGCGTCCCGCGCCCGGGCCGAGATCGGATAAAGGGCTGGAGGGTCGCCCGGGGCGACCTGTTCGAGCACCGACCTCACGAAGTTGGTCGCCTGCTGCAGCTCCTCACGGTCGAGCAGGTCGGCCTTGTTGAGAGCGAAGATCAGGCGGCTGACCTGTCCGCGCGCGGCGGCCAGAAAGTCCAACTCGGCTCTGCTCGCAGGACTGTCGACCGAGAGCACGAAGAGCGCGGCGTCAGCCTGGGCGAGCAGCTCATAGGCGGCCTCGGTGTTGTGGGCGTGGATCGACCCGATTCCGGGCGTGTCCACCAAGATGACGCCCGATCTCAAGATCGGGGCTGGGTGCTGGATCAGCACTCGGACCACGCCCCTGCGGTTACCCGGGTTTCCGGTCTCGGTGGCGTACTCACGCAGGGCGGTGGGGTCGATCGTCACACATCCCCCCGAGGCCAGCTCCACCGTCACCTGCGACTCGGCTCCGAACTGGACCAGCAGCGGGACGGAGGTCATCGGGATCACCCCCACCGGCATCACCTCGGCGCCCAGCAGGGAGTTGATCAGGGTGCTCTTGCCGCGCTTGAACTCACCCAGGACCGCCAGGGTGAGCCGGCCCTCGGCGAGTCGGCCGGAGGCCGCGGCGCGAGTCTCCGCTTCCGCCTGGGCTCCTCGCGCTTGGGCCATCTCCGCCAAGCGGTCGAGGATTGTGACCAACTGGCTGCGTCGCGCCTGCCACTCGGTCAGCGACGAGGCTCGGTCTGGACCCACGTCCCGGTCACCTGGGGACGGGTTGGCGCGATGGAAGAGTGGGCTTGCGGTCACGACATCCTCTGGGCTTGGTGGATCCCAGTAGAAGCCATCAGCCGGTTAGCCCCGGCGGCGGCGGGCCTCATCGCCATCGCCGACTGTAGCAGAGCAGGTGCTGGGAGGCGACGCTCAGTTGGGAGTCGCGGCGGCACCGCCAGACAAGAGCCGCGAGCCGGCCACGGACCCCAGCGACAGCGCCATCCAGGCGGCGGCATAGGCGAAGCCCACCGTGGGGGACACCGCCACATAGAGAAGGCCCACCACGGCCGACGAGGTGAAGTCGCCGACCGCCTGGGTTGCCCCCAGCAACCCGAAGCCGCTGCCCCGCAGATGGTCGGGTAGCAGCCGGGCGAACAGGGTGGACTCCGCCGTCTCAGCCAGGCCAATCCCCGCTCCCGCCAGGAGGAAGGCCACCAGCAGCAGCAGCGGTGCGTGCAGCGGCAGGGCAAAGCCCGTGTAGGCCAGGATGTACAACCCGGCACCGGTGGCGAAGACGACCCTGGGGTTGGAGCGATCCAGCCAGTGCCCCCCGAGCAGGGCCACCACCGCCCCGAAGGCGTTGTGACCGCTGTACAGGAGGATGGCAAGCAGGGTGGCCAGGGCCAGGGTGGTGGCGTCATTGTGCAGCAGCTGGGTGGCGCGCAGGATGAGCAGGGTGGTGGCGACGTTGCCCAGTTCGAAGAGCGCGATCGGGATGAGGGCCCGGACCACGCCCGCGTGGCGCAGGGCCGAGAACTCCAAGCGCAGCCGCCGGGGCACGATGCTGGAACCCTCGCGCCGGGCCTGCTGGGCCGCGACGGAGATTGTCAGGGCCGCCAGGGCCCCGGGGACGAAGGCGAAGTAGATAGCGGGGCGGATGCCCACCCAGGCCACCAGCCCTGCCGCCAGCAGCGGTCCCACCACTGCGCCCAGGTTGTCTCCGGCCCGCTCCAGACCGAAGGCCCGACCGTAGCCATGCTCAGGGGCGAGCGATGCCAGCAGGCTGTCGCGCGCCGGGGAGCGCACCCCCCGGGATGTCCAGGCGATCGCCCTCAGGACCCCCACCTGCCAGGCGGCGACGCAGAGCCCGATGGCTCCGGTGGCGACCGCGGTGCCAAGGTATCCGCTGCTGGCCAGGCGGCCGCGGCGTCGCTGATCGTTGGCCAGGGGGCCCGACAGCAGCTTGGCTACCCCGGTCAGGGCGTCGCTGATGCCCTCGATCAGCCCCAGAGTGGCGGCGCTGGAGTGCAGCACCGAGACCAGAAATGTGGGCAGGATGGCGGTGGCGATCTCATGCCCGGAGTCGGAGAAGAAGCTGGTCAGGCCGACGCTGGCGACACCCCTGCTCAACCAGGAGCTGCGGCGTTCTGTCACCGGGAGTTGCCGGATCTCATCGCCCGGCTGTCGACCCCGGTCCGTCCGCGCGGCCGCACCCCAGGTGGTTTCAGGGCACGGTCACCACGATCTTGCCGGTGAAGGAGCCCGACGCCAGTCTGGCAAATGCCTCCCTCGCCTGCGCCAGCGGGAAGGTGGAGTCGATGAGGGGGTGGAGATGGACGAGCTCCACAAGGGACAAGAGTGAGGCGAGTTCTGATCTCGTGCCCATCATCGATCCCAAGACGCGCAGCTGCCGCCAGAAGACCCGCCGCAGATCAGACGGAGGATCGCTGCCCGCGGTGGCACCGGCGACCACGACCGCTCCCCCCCGCCGGAGGACCCGCAGGCTGCTGGCCCAGGTGGCCTCGCCCACCGACTCGATCACGGCGTCCACCCCCTCCCCGTCGGTCAGGCTGAGCACCTGGGACACTGCCTCCCGACCGGTCGCCACCACGTGGTGGGCCCCGCGGTCGAGGGCCGCCTGGCGCTTGGCGTCGGACCGGCTGCTGACAATCACCCTCAAGCCGGCGGCCAGAGCCAGGGCTTGGGCCGCGGTCGAGAGACCGCCACCCCCGCCCTGGATGAGGACGCTGTCTCCTGGGCGAAGGGCGGCCTTGGTGAAGAGCATCCGGTAGGCGGTCAGGTAGGCGGTCGGCAGGCAGGCGGCCTCAGCCGGGCTCAGGCCGGCGGGCGCCGCCAGGATGTTCTGAGCGGGCACCAGGCAGAACTCCCCCAGGGTTCCATCGTATGGCCCCTCGGTGAGCATCGCGAAATGGCGGCAGAGGGTCTCGTCCCCCCCCAGGCAGGCGCGGCAGCGGCCGCAGCTGATCACCGCGTGGGCAACCACCTCAGTGCCGACCGCTGCGGTCTGGACGGTGTCCGGGCCGTAGGAGTCCACCCTGCCCGCCACATCGCAGCCGAGGATCCTCGGAAGTCGACTCGGTGGGGCTCCCACCCCCCGAAGCGTCCAGAGGTCGTGGTGATTGAGCGAGGCGGCGGAGACCGCCAGCCGGACCCAGCCCGGCGGCGGTTGGGGGTCCTGCACCTCCCCGATCTCCAACTTGGTCAGCGGTTGATCGGCATCGGCCCCCACCGCGTACGCAGCCAGCATCGCAGGCACCTCCCACCCGTGCGGGTAAGCTCCCAGTCCGTCCTCGACCTGGGGGTCAGTCTATCGAGGGGCCGTGGCATGACGCAGATCCCTGCGGCGGTGCGCAACTCGCCGACCCATTGCACCATCCTGTGCGTGGCCGCCGAGTCCGGCAACCGGCGCCCGGTGCTCCCACGCGAGGAGTGTCGCGGCAATCCGCTTACCAAAGTTCCGTGCGGTGGCAACGGCGGCAGCCGCCTCGGTCAGAGTGCCAGCCGACAGCTCTGATCTATTCTTCGATGACGATGGCAGCCACGCCAAGAGCGGCGCGAAGAGCCCGGCCACACCGGCCCGGCTACGAAGGTATGCCCTCCGTCAGCCCGGTCATCATCCAGTCTCTGAGGACCCGCATGGACCGGGTGTCCCGGAGGATGGCGATCGAGATGGCGCGCACCATCCCCGTGGCCGAAGGTGTGGACGGGGGCTCAGCCTTCGGCAGCGAGGTGCTGGCCGCCTGCCGAGAGGGGGTAGGCACCCTGCTCTCGCTGTGGGCGGAGTCGCGAGGGCCCTCGCATGTAGAGCTGCAGCAGCTGTCGCGGATGGGTGGGCGGCTCGCGAGCACGGGAGTCCCTTTGGATGCCATCCTGCGCGCCTACCGGGTAGCGGCCCTGGTGATCTGGCAGCACGTCATCGATGTGGTGCGCAACCACCCCGAGATCGACGCCCAGTCCGTCCTCACCGCCGTCGGCCCGCTGTTCGACTACCTCGACTCGATCAGCGTGGCGGTCAGCACCAGCTATCTGGAGACCAGGGAGCGGACCAGGCGCGAGCAGGACCGTCAGTACGATCAATTCTTCGCCGAGGTCCTGCAGGGGACCGCCGATCAGGAAATGGTGGCACGCGCGGCCGCCGGAGGCACCGTGCTGGAGTTCCCCTATCAGGTGGTGGTCAGCGCCGCCGACGACACCTCGGCGGAGGCAACCATCGCCACCGCCTGGATGGTGGTCGGGGCCCAGGTTGCCCTCTACCAGTCGACGGTCGTGGCTCTGGTCCCCGCCCAGGTCAAGATCACCACCCTGCAACGGCTCTTGCGGGTGGCCGTGGGCAGGGACGCCGTGCCCTGGGACATCGCCTGCGGACCGGTCGCCAGCGACCTGGCCAGTGTTCCCGCGGCGACCAGGGCGGCCAGGGACGCCCTGGTCGTGGGGCAGGTCCTCATGCCCGACCAGCATCTGTACCACTCCAGCCAGCTCCATCCCTACCTGGGCTGGCTGCACGACCTGCCCGGCCTGTCCGACTTCGTCTCCGGTACCCTGGGGCCGCTGCTGGCCCGGGAGCAGGTCCGCCGGACCCCTTTGCGCGAAACCCTGGAGGCCGTCCTCACCTGTGGCGGCCTGTCCGAGGCAGCTCGAGCTCTGGGGATTCACCGCCACACCCTCCTGTACCGGATGGAGAGGATCGAAGGGTTGATCGGCCCCTGGGACCGCGCGGACGACCGGCTGAGGCTTGAGCTGGCGCTGCGCGGCTACCGGCTCCTGGAGGCCGTGGCCGACGAGCTGCTACCGGTCCCGACCGGCTCGCTCCACCTCACCGGAGGAGTGGCTTGAATTCTTCATGGCGGCCGCTCTTGGCCGCGGCCGATACTCACTAGGGTATGGCGTCTCGCGACCGCCCCGATCGCCGCAGCGACAGCATCTTGGTGGTGGTGCCCCTGCTGGGAGCGCTCGATGTCGCCAGCTTCCTTAGAAGCCGTTGGCGCAGCCTGTTCGCGGCTTCAACCGGGCGAGCTCTGGGATCGGTTGTCGGCTTGCTGATGTGGTCCGCCTTGGCGGGCGCAGCCTGGACGGAGCGCGCCTCGGGTCGGCATCGTGTTCCGTCGGCCGTCACCACGTGCCTGGCGGCTGTTTGTGGGCTGGGCAACCTGGCTCTGATGGCGATCCACTTCAGGGTGGGCAAGGGCCGGGCACGGGCGGTGGTGGGGGGCATGCTGGGAGCGCTCGCCGGAGTTGCTGCCGTAGATCGTGTCCTCCACCGCTGATCGCGGGCCACGACTGACCAGAGGTGAGCCGCGACGCTCCCGGTCTCGGGTGGCTCCGTCGGGTGAGCCACCGAACGCAGTTGTAGGGTGGCCGCCACCGTCTGAGACCAGAGTGTCAGGATTGGCCGACAGTTTGGTTCAGCGGAAGGTGGGTACCCGCACGGGGAGTCGAACCCCGGTTACCACCTTGAAAGGGTGATGTCCTGACCGCTAGACGATGCGGGCGCTCAGCTGTCCATTGCCTATACTCGCAGGAAGGGTCTCCGTGGCCGGAGACGGGCCGCCAATCACGGGATGGAGCATGGCACTACGAGAGTCTCCAGAGAACGAGCTGAATCCAGATGACCCGGCTGAGGTCGCCCGGAGGTACAGCCGGCTGGGAGCCACCGGCATCTCGGTGAGCAGTGACCCGAGGGCCAAGGTGGTGTCCCCGGGATCTCCCCTGGAGGGGTGGCTGGTAGCTACGGCCCTGATTCTGGCGAGTTGCCTGGCGATGGGGATTTACTTGGTCGTCCTACACCATTGACCGTCCTTCCCCCGCCTTCT
>JAKABA010000198.1 GCA_021802115.1 bacterium
GCCTGACGGCGGCTGTGCGGCCGGCCGACGTGCGTTGCGTAGTCTAGACCCAGTACAAGCGGTCAGCCGCCGCTCATCGCATCACAGGAGCCCCACCAGTGCCATCCACCCCGATTCGCATCGCGGCCGACCAGCTGTTTCACAACACCCTGGAGCCCGGGCTCGGACGCGTCACCGCCGCCACCGACCTGAGCCGCTCCCCCGACGGCAGAGCGCTGCTGCTGACGGGTGATGTGAGGTTCGATCTGGAGAGCCAGCCATCCACCAAGGTGATGCTCTTTGACCTCGAAACCGGGGCCATGACACCGCTCACCGCTCACGAACGATGCAGCGAACGCAGCGCTCGCTGGAGTCCGGACGGCAACCGCATCGCGTGGATTTCGGACCACGACAGCCCCGGACTCTCCGCCCCCTGGGTGATGGCCAAAGGGGATTTCGGGTCGGCACGGAGGCTGGAGCTGCCCCAGTTGAGCGCTGAGTCGGTGCACTGGTGCCAGGACTCCGCGCGTCTGCTGGTCCTGGCTGCGGAGGAGGGCGCGGAGCAGGGCGTCACCAGCGGCTCCGGGGCCGTGGCCAGCCGGCACACTCAACCGGAGCGTCTCCCCTGGGAGCCGACGGTGCATCGCGGGGACGCAACCCTCAGCGGCTGGCGGGTGGCGCTGGTGCTGGACACTGCGACCGGTGAGCATCGACGCATCTCGGCGCCGGGCCTCAACATTTGGGAAGGGGCACTGGCCGGTGACGCGCTGGTGGCAGTGGTCTCCCATCGGCCCTGGGAAGGTGACTGGACCAAGGCGTGGGTGGAGCTGATCTCACTTGACGGGTCCTGGCATCGCCCGGTTCACCGCCCCCGGGCTCAACTCGGGAATCCCTGCTCGTCCCCGGACGGCTCGGTCCTGGCCGTGATTGAGGGGCTCGCGAGCGACCGGGGCGTGGTCGCCGGCGAGGTGGTCGTGCTGGACCGTGCCGGCGGCTCCGCCAGGCATCTCGATCTGCAGGGTGTGGACGCCACCAGTGTGCAGTTTCGGGACCGCGACAGGATCGTGGTGGGCGGGGTGCGCGACACCGACACCGTGGTCTTGGAGTACGACCTCCCAAGTGGTGAGCTCGAGATCCACCACCAGGGAATGCTGACTTCCTCCAACTGGATCTACCCTGAGGCCGAGCCGCATCCCGAGGGGGGTGCCGTCCTGTGCGCCGAGTCCTGGAGCGAACCGCCCGCCCTGATCCACGCCCGGGCGGGGGCGGTCTCGCAGCTGGCCAGTTTCGCCGATCCCGGCCAGCTCTGGCTGAAGGAGCAGCTGGGGGTGATGGAGGCGCTGAGCTGGACCTCCCGCGACGGGCTGAAAATTTCGGGGTTCTTCGCCGCGCCCCGGCATGGAGGCCCTCCGTATCCCACCATCCTGGTGGTCCATGGAGGGCCTGCTCACTGCTGGAGGTGTTCCTGGCCGGTCCCCCACCAGCTGCTGGCGGCCGCTTTGTCCACCGGCGGATACGCTCTGTTCCTGCCCAATCCCAGGGGCAGCAGCGGCCGCGGCCAGGACTTCCTGGCGATGGAGATCGGCGACTACGGGGGAGGTGAGGTGGACGATCACCTGAGTGGGCTGGACATGCTGGTGGAGCAGGGGCTGGCCGACCCCGAGCGCCTGGGGGTCTACGGGGTCAGTCACGGGGGGTATATGAGCTGTTGGCTGACCACCCAGACCACCCGCTTCAAGGCGGCGGTCGCCGGCTCCCCGGTCACCGACTGGTACAGCCAGCACTTCGCCAGCAACATCGCCGACTTCGACGAGATGTACTTGCAGGCGAGCCCGCTCACCGAAGGCGGGGCCTACTACCGGCGCAGCCCCGTCTTCTTCGCCCACCGGTCACGAACGCCAACCCTGCTGGCGGCGGGGATGGTCGATCGCTGCACTCCCCCCGGCCAGGCGGTCGAGTTCCACCAGGCGCTGTTGGCGGCGGGGGTGGAGACCGAGTTGGTGCTGTATCCCCAAGAGGGGCACGGGGTCCGCTCGATCCCGGCCAGGATCGATATGGCCGATAGGACGCTGAGGTTCTTCGATCGACATCTCGGCTCCGGCGCGTGACCGGGGAGACCTCCGCACGGGATGGCAACCATTCCTGTCGCGCACGCCGAGGGGAACCGAGCCCCGGGTCGCTCCCAATCGAATCTCGGGCTCGTGTTCGGCGAGGCGCCGGGTAGGGCGGCGGCTACGCGGGGGGCCGCAAGGGCCATGGAGTTCGACCCGGCCCTCCGACCTGGAGTCGTGTTCCCGGGCGCAGCAGGCCCGCGGAACCGGGATGGCGCTGATCCGAGGAGCCCCGCCGGGTGGGGGAGTGCTGCTCCGGACGCGCCGAGCGCCCCCCTGCTGAGGTTTCGGGCTGGGCCCGAGGGCGGCGCGCGGGCGCCCACCGGACGCGGAGTCTACTCCAAGTAGTCCTTGAGCTTCATGCTGCGGGATGGGTGGCGAAGCTTGCGCAGCGCCTTGGCCTCGATCTGGCGGATCCGTTCTCTGGTCACACCAAAGCGCTTGCCGACCTCCTCCAGTGTCCGCTGATGGCCGTCGATGAGCCCGAAGCGGAGCTGGAGCACGCGCCGCTCCCGGGGGGTGAGGGTGTCCAGGATGTCCTCAACCTCGGTTCTCAGCATGGTCAGCGAGGCCGCCTCCGACGGCGCCACCGCCTCGCTGTCGGGCACGAAGTCCCCGAGGTGAGAGTCCTCCTCCTCACCGATGGGGGTCTCCAGGGAGACCGGGTCCTGGGCCACCTTCACGATCTCCCGAACTCGGTCGGGGGTGATCCCCATCTCCTCCCCGATCTCGGGATCGGAGGGCTCGCGTCCCAGCTCCTGCAGCAACCGCCGGGAGATCCGGACCAGCTTGTTGATGGTCTCCACCATGTGCACCGGGATGCGAATGGTGCGGGCCTGATCCGCGATGGCGCGGGTGATGGCCTGCCGGATCCACCAAGTCGCGTAGGTCGAGAACTTGTATCCCTTGTGGTAGTCGAACTTCTCGACCGCCCGGATCAGGCCCATGTTGCCCTCCTGGATCAGGTCCAGGAAGGACATGCCGCGACCGATGTACTTCTTGGCGATGGAGACCACCAGGCGCAGGTTGGCTTCGGTCAGGCGGTGCTTGGCGTCCTCGTCGCCCTGCTCGATCAGCTTGGCCAGGTAGACCTCGTCTTCGGCCTTGAGCAGGGAGACCCGGCCGATCTCCTTCAGGTACATCCGAACCGGGTCGTCGAGCGACACCGCGTCGGCGTCGGCCGCCAGCAGCTCGTCCTCAGACTCCTCTGAGTCGAAGTCCTTGTCGCCATCGGAGACGACGATGCCCATCTCCCGGAACAGGACGAACAGCCGCTCCATCTGCTCCGGGTCGGTGTCGAGCTCGGGGAAGGGGTCGATGATCTCGCTGGGGCTGAGGAACCCTTGCTCCTTGCCTCTCAAGATGAGCTGCTCGGCAGCCCTGACCAGATCCTCGGTACGAGGTGGCGCCAGCGGGGTCGTCACCTTCATCGCCCTTGCCACATCACGCCTCCAAGCCGTCGCCGCGGCGCAGCTGCTCGATTCGCCTTCTGGTGCTCTCCATCTCAGCCACCAGGGCCGGGGCCGAGCCTTCCCGGTGGTGGCTGAGTCCGGCCAGCTGGTTTTGCAACTCGCCTATTGTCCTCTCCGCGACCTCGATGCGAATCGTTCTCACGCAGTCCTCCAGGGCTCTTCGCAGGCGCGTGCTACCTGATTCTTCCTCGAGTTCTGGAAGGTCGGCGCTTCCGAGTTCGGCGATCCGGCTGGCGAGGTCGGGTGCCAAGGAGTCGGGATCAGGCCGGAGAGGCAGGGAGTCGCAGAGGACAGAGTACAGATCTCCATCCTCGGGCTGGGGGAAGTCACCCCGGGTGACCTGATATCGATCTCTCACCTCCGAAACCAGCTCCGGTCTGGCCACTAGCAGACCCAGCAAATGGGCAGACGCTCCCATTCCACTGTTCCCCCCGCGGGCCGGCTCCAAACCGTCGACCCTTCGGGCGGGACGTCCTCCCCTCTCCACATCTTCCAGAATGCGGGCCGGGGCGATTCCCAGCCGCCTGCCCACCCTCTCCGCGTACAGCTCTCGGATGCTCGCTTCCGGGATCTTCGCCAGGACCGCCATCGCCCGGCGCAGAGCGTCCTGGCGGAGCCCCCCAGATTGCGAAGAGGCGTTGCCCAGCGCCTGGTCGATCAGGACCTCAAAGGCGGGTGGAGCCTCGCCCACCAGCCGGCGCAGCCGCTCGGGCTCCCGGCGGCTCAGGTCGTCGGGGTCGAGCCCATCTGGCAGCAGGACCAGACGGCAGATCATGCCGGCACCGCTGAGCAGGTCGACGGCTCGCCGGGCGGCCCGCTGCCCCGCCGCATCTCCGTCGAAACAGACGACTGCCTCGTCAGCGAAGCGGCGGAGCAGGCGCACCTGGATCTCGGTGAGGGCCGTCCCCGAGGTCGACACCGCCGTCCCCACGCCGCTGCGGTGGGCGCCGATGACGTCGAAGTAGCCCTCCATCAGGGTCACCCGCCGCTCCTTCGAGATGGCCGCTGCGGCCCGGTCCAGCCCGAATAGGACTCGCGACTTGTCAAAGACCACGGTCGAGCGGGTGTTGAGGTACTTGGGCTGCTCATCGCCCAGGGCCCGGCCCCCGAACCCGACCCAGCGCTGCCGCTCGTCGCGTATCGGGATCACGACGCGACGCCGCAGGAAGTCGCCCAGACCCAGGCGGTTGTCGCCCAGGCCCGCCGCGACTATCTCCGCAGCCGTCGCCTGCTTGCGCAGCAGATACCGGACCAGATTGTCCCGCCGCCGCCCCTGGGGGGCGTATCCGAGATGAAAGCCGTCGATGTCCTGGGCCTCCACCCCCCTGGCTTCCAGGAACTCCCGGCCCGGGCGGCCGGCCTGGTGATGGACCAGAACCTCGTGATAGAAGTCGGCCGCCATCTGGTTGAGCCTCAGGGAGCTCTCCCGGAGGTGTGCCTGCCGCTGCTGTTGCGGGGTCAGCTGGGCGGGCGGCTCCAGGCTGACCCCGGCACGCTTGGCCATCTCCTCCAGCGCGCCGCGGAAGTCGGTGTGGTCGATGAGCTCGACGAACTTGATCAGGTCGCCTCCCAAGTGGCAGCCGTGGCAGTTCCAAAGCTGCTTCTCGGGGTTGACGTAGAAGGAAGGGCTGCGCTCCAGGTGAAACGGGCAGAGCCCGCGATACTCGCGCCCCGCCCGCTGCAGCCGTACGTAGCCACCGACGACCTCGACGATGTTGAGGCGCGACTTCACCTCCTCGACATCATTCGAGCTCGCCATCGCCTACCCCTCGATCAGTCGGTGGGTCCGGGTCTGAGGCGACGGTCAGCGCCGGAAGAGGCCGCGCCCGCGAGGCGCCTGTTCTAGTTCACGGACTCGGTTGCGCAACTCCATCACCTCACGTTCCCGCTCGGCCAGCTCCGCAGCCTGAGCCTGCCGGGTCTGGTCCAGCTCTTGGCGCAAGTCGCGCACCTGCCGCATCCGCTGTTCCAGCTCCGCCTCGAACCGCAGCCGTTGCTCCGCCTGGATGCGCTGTTCCAGGGCTCTCTCCCATCTCTCGAAGAGTCCGGCGACGAGCTCGCGAGCGTCGATGGAGTTGATGGCCAAACTGCCGGCCCCAGCTCCGCTCGCACTCACCATCGCGGACGGCGGAGCGACATCCTCGGTGGGCGCCGGAGCCGGCTCGGAGGCCGGTGCGGGCCGGTCAGCCGCGGGCGGGATGGGGAGAGGCTCCTCTTCCAGGGCCTCGTGCTGCTCTTCCTCCCCATACTCCGATCCGTAGTCGAAACCCGGCGCGGGCGGGGCCACGAACGCCGGGGTGGCCGGCCCGGCTGCGGCCCAGTCCGCGGTCGCCGTCGTCGGCTCCTCCTCCGGCTCCACGGCTTCTGACCCGTAGTCGAAAACCGGCTCGGGTGGGACCCCGAAGGCCGGCGGCGCCGGCAAGCCCTCCTCTGGCTCCACGACTTCCTCTTCCGAGGGGGATGCCTCCGCGATTGGAGAGCCATCTGGGGGAAAGGCCTCGAAAACCGGCTGGTCAGCCCAGGCGGCAACCACCTCCCCACGCTCCTCGCCAGCCTCCTGGGGGGTGGGCGTCTCCAAGGACTGGTCTCCGGCGCCACTGCCGAACTGCACCTCGGCCGCGGTTCGGTGCAGTTCGCCCGCCAGCGCTTCCTCCTCCAGGGGCTCGTCCTCCCAGGTCGCCGGGTCGGGCCTCCACACCGGAACGGTTGCGCCCTCCGGCTCTGTCAGGGGCATCTCCTCGCTGCCCGCATCCCATGGGCTGGGCTCCGGGGCCTCCATCTCGTCGGCCGGCGTCCACAACCCCTGGGGATACTCGGAGCCGGCGGTGTCCGGCCACTGCGGGGCGGGAGCATCGGTTGGGGTTGGGTTGGAGCTCCCCAAGTCAGACGACGGCGCCGCTCCGTATGGGGCGGAGAGCGGGCTGCCGGCACTGTAACCGGTGTCGGCAGCGGCGCCGCTCGAGATGTCTTCCTGGGCGACCCGCATCTCCAGCTTGCCCTCGGCCTCCACCCAGTGGACGGGGATGTCACCCGACTCGATCCGCCTACGGATCATCTCCGGGGGGAGGGCCAGCCGCTGGGCGACCTGCTCGATGGTTAGGAACTCGTCTGGCACCGCTACTACCTCTGTGTGGGTCTGGTCAGGGCGCTCATGCGCGCTGGGGAGTCGACTTCCGGATCTTGCCCGACAGCCGAGCTGGACTGGCGGTGTTGACCACCTCGTCGAATATCCGTTGCCAAAATGATGGCGCGGCGACCGCCATCCCGAATACCGAGCTCAGCACGATCACCGCGTCCACGCTGGCCCGTCCCTGCGAGCTCCAGTAGTCGTCCTCGAGCCGCAGCCAGAGGGCGAACTCATCGAAGGTGAGGGCCGCACCGGCTCCGTAGAGGGGTGCCAACCTTCGCCGCCACCGGTGCTCGGAGCGCAGCAGGCTAACGTAGCCGCAACCGGTCAGAGTCAGGATGCCCCAGACCAGGTGGTGGATGTGCAGCGGGTGCGCACCCTGCTTGCCCCCCAGCTCGATGTTCTTGAGGGGCAGCCAGTTGCCCCTGATCCCGTGGGTGATGATGCGCACCGTCGCGAACGTTCCCAGGAACGAGGTCAGGACTCGAAGGTTGATCTCCTCATCCGGACGTTCGGCG
>JAKABA010000199.1 GCA_021802115.1 bacterium
GTGTGGCCCTATGGGGATAGACAGATACAGGGCTGGGCTAAGCTCGTTGGATAAGTCGTAATAGTAGCGGGGATGGGGTGCTGGGAAGGGGTTGAACAAGGTGGACAACGTGGACATCCCCGCCTTGGCGTGTCAGGCCGCGCAGTTGGACATGATTCCTCCTGCGTAGACGGTGTCGGGGGTGAGGTCGTCCAGGGACGAGTGGGGCCGGCTCTGGTTGTACCAGGCGATGTAGCCCTTCAGGCCCGCCTTGAGCTCGGTTCCGTCCTCCACTGGGTGGAGGAAGACGTACTCGTACTTGAGGGAGCGCCAGAAGCGCTCAATGAACACGTTGTCGAGCGCCCGACCCTTGCCGTCCATAGAGATGGCGACACCATGGGTCTTCAGCACGTCGACCCAAGCCGAGGCGGTGAAGTGGGACCCCTGGTCGGTGTTGAAGATCGTGGGAGCGCCATAGGTTGCCAGAGCCTCATGCAGTGCATCCAGGCAGAAGGAGAGGTCGAGGGTCGGTGACAGTCGCCAGGAGAGGATCTTGCGGGAGTACCAGTCCTGGATGGCGATGAGGTAGAAGAACCCCTTCCGGAAGGGGTCTGGTAGGGAGGTGGCGTTACCGCCACCTCCCCCCATAAGAACTGGACGTGCCAGTTTCCCGGCATCCAGCTCAAGCCTCTTCGAACGCCCCAGTCACGGGACGCGGTGACACAGCAGCCAGTAGTCGGGCGCGACACTGGAAGTAGTCATTCCACTTTGGGTCGAACGGGTTGGCAGCACCACGAATGGCCACGTGCCGCCGTATCGTCACGTCGGCTGCACAGATGAGCTGTGTTTGCCGAGTTGACCCATCATGGGTGACGCTGCCGGAGAACACCCATAGGCGTGTGCCTCGTGGCGGAAAGTACTTTCGCGTAACCCACGCAGCATTTTTGCCGGGATGTCGTCGGCATGCCCAGTGCCATAGTGCCTTCCAGATGGCGTGATCCACAGCGGAAAAGCAGCGCCCACTCACGATATGCCGGTGATAGTTGACCCAACCTCGAATGATGGGGTTGAGTTGCAGCACCAGATGCCCCGCAGTAGCCGTTTTGTTCTTCCGGATGACCTCCCGAACCTTTTCCAGAAGCGCATGAACGCTCCTGCGTGACGGAGTTATGAGCAGTTTGCCACGGTACTTGCGTACGTTCTGTCCGAGAAAGTCAAACCCAGTATCCACATGCGTGACGACCGTCTTGGTCGGCGACAGCCTCAGCCCCCGTTCTGCTAGGAACCGCTCCACAAGGGGGCGTACCTCGCTTGTGAGGACCTCGGACGTGGCGCCAGTGATGACAAAGTCGTCCGCATACCTCGCCATGTGCACCTTGTGTGGGCAGCGTGATGAGAACCGCTTGGAGAGCAATTCTTCCAGCCCGTCAAGCGCGAGGTTGGCAAGTACCGGCGAGACGGGACCACCTAATGAACAGCGCTGGGTTATGGGTAGCGCTGGGCAGCCGGAACTCGTGGGAGCGGGGGTGGCGATCGAACGCTGCGCATAATCCGGGCGGATCCTGATCACTTGGCTCGGTACGGCGCCGGGTCTTAGTGATTGGAGGTCGCTGTCATGGTGGCTGTATCCGAACTGGTGTGTGGGCTGGATGCCGAGTTGGTGCGTCTGGGCTACAGCGCCTCAACGATGGTGTGGTATCGGGGCTGCTGGCGTCGGCTGGAGAAGTTCTTTGCATCCAGTGGGGTGCAGGAGTTCTCGTTGGATGTGGCGATGACGTGGGTCGACGACGCCTGCGGTGGGTTTTTCGCCAAGGAGCAGGTCGGCTCGCTCAAGCCGACCGATGTGTACTTGTTCCGGGTCGCGCAGATGCTTGATGATTTCGCGGTTCATGGAGCGGTGCTACGCCGCTACTCCCGAACCGTGGGCAAGCTGGCCGCCGACCAGGCCGACGTGCTGTCCAGGTTTCAGGCAAGCCTACAAGCGAGCGACTGCGCTGCATCGACGGTGCGGGCCTACGGCACAGTGGCAGGTGAGTTTCTCGCGTTCACCGGCACACGTGGCGGCCTAGCCAGTCTGGACGCCAGGATCATCAGCGCGTTCGTGGCTACCCTGGCCGGCTACCAGGCCAAGACCGTGGAGCACAAACTGTGCGCCGTACGGTCATTCCTGCGCTTCGCTGGCAGCGATGGACTGGTCGACGGGGCTGTGCTGGCGGTGGTCCCGGCGGCAAAGTCGACCAGGCAGGCCAGGATCCCCTCGGTCTGGGACCCCACTGAGGTGACCAAGATCCTGCAAGCGGTCGACCGCGCCAACCCGTGCGGCAAACGGGACTACGCGCTCATCTTGCTGATCACCAGGCTCGGGCTGCGCGGCATCGACGTCAAACGGCTCCGGTTCTCCGATCTCGACTGGCCGGGCAACCGGCTGTCGGTGGTGCAGGCCAAGACCGGCCACCGAGTGCAACTGCCACTGCTCAAAGACGTCGGCTGGGCAGTCATCGACTACATCCGCTCCGGCCGTCCCCGATGCGATTGCCCGGAGGTGTTCGTCCGTCACACCGCCCCGATCGGCCCGTTCTCTGATCAGGATCACCTGCACCAGATCCTGGTCAAGTACGCCCGGGCGGCCCACGTGCCACTCGGTGAGGGACGCCGCCACGGCATGCATTCGTTGCGGCACACGTTGGCGACCCGGCTGCTCGAAGAGGGTACGCCCATCGAGCAGATCGCCGACATCCTCGGACACCAGTCGGTCACGGCTACTGGCGTGTACTTGAAATCGTCCCTGAGCCTGTTGGCCAAGTGTGCCCTGGACCCCGACGCGTCGTTGTCGGGGGCGACGCAATGACCGCCGCCACCACGTTCGCCGAGGCGATCATGGCCCTGGTGGCCGAAAAGCGCGCCGTCGGCTACAAGTACCACGCCGAGCAGCAGGTGTTGGCCCGGTTCGAGGTGTTCAGTCGCAGCGAGTTCCCCGGCTTGGACACGCTCACCGAGGAGTCGGTGCAGGCGTGGCTCACCGCTGCGCGTCGGCGTGACGTCCAACCCGCGACCCTCCAGGGGCTGGCCGCGCCGGTGCGAGAACTGGCCCGCTGGCTGGGTCGGAGGGGCGTGGCGGCCTACCTGCTGCCCAGGTCCGCGCTGCCCAGACCAGCCCGTTACGTCCCGCACATCTACACCGACGCCGAGCTGGCGGCACTGTTCAGCCAGGCCGATCGCTGCCACTACTGCTCGGAGGTTCCGCTGCGACACCTGGTCATGCCAGTGCTGTTCCGCACGATCTACGCCTGCGGCCTGCGCTGCTCCGAGGCGCGCCTGCTACGCGTCGAGGACGTCGACAGCGACTCCGGCGTCCTCCAGATCCGCGACGCGAAAGGCGGCAAAGATCGGCAGGTGCCGGTCTCAGAGGCGCTACGCGCCAGGCTCGCCGGTTACCACACCCAAATCGCCGGGAACCCCAGCGTGCGGGAGTGGTTCTTCCCCGGCAGGGCCGGTCAGCCGCTCACCCTCGGCAACGTCGAACACAACTTCCGCCGGTTCTTGTGGCAGGCCCACATCCCCCACGGCGGGCGCGGACACGGCCCCAGGGTTCACGATCTGCGCCACACCTTCGCGGTCAACAACCTGCGTCGCTGCTTCGCCCAGGGACAAGACGTCGGCGCGCTGCTGCCCGTGCTGCAAACCTACATGGGCCACTCGTCTCTGGACGACACCGCCTACTACCTGCACCTCACCGCCGAGTCCTATCCCGACATCACCACCCGGGTCCGCCAAGCCATCGGCGATGTCGTCCCGCCCGTCATCGGAGGACCGGGTCATGGCCACTGACTTCGCGCTCTTTCTGCGCCGGTTCCTGACCGGCCACCTGGCCGGGTTGCGCGGCTACTCCCCCAACACGATTGTCTCTTACCGTGACGCGTTCAAACTGCTGATCTGCTACTTCCGAGACGAACGGTCCATCCCGCCGGAGAAGCTCACTTTCGAGTTGATCGACGCCACAGCTATCACCGGGTTCCTCGACTGGCTGTGCATCACCCGGCACAACAGCGCATCGACCAGCAACCAGCGCTTGGCTGCGATCGACTCGTTCTTCACCTGGATGCAATCGGAGGACCCGGCCCGCATGGCGTGTTACCAAGACATCCTCACGATCCCAGCCAAGAAACACGACCGGCCGGCAGTTGCTCACCTGACCGTCGAGCAGACCCGCCATCTGCTCGCCCTGCCCGACCGGTCCACCCGCACAGGCAGACGAGACGCGACCCTGCTGGCGACCTTGTATACCACCGCGGCCAGGGTCCAAGAGCTCGCCGACCTGACGGTCCGCGACATCCGTCTGGACGCTCCCGCTATGGCCGCCCTAACTGGCAAGGGGCGCAAGACCCGTCACGTTCCCCTCGACGCCAACACAACGACCTTGCTGGCCGCCTACCGGGCCGAGCGGCAGCTCGATAGCGCCGGCCGAGATGACCATCCAGTGTTCTTCAACCAGCACCGCTCCAAACTCAGTCGCGGTGGGATCACCTGGATCCTTAGCAAGTACCAAGCCCGCGCAACCGATCCGGCGCTCGCCGCTGCCCGCCTCAGTCCTCACATTCTCAGGCACAGTCGGGCCATGCACCTCTACGACGCGGGCGTCCCGCTGCCCTACATCCGTGACATCCTCGGCCATACCGACCTATCCACCACCGAGATCTACGCGCGTGCCTCCACCGAGGCCAAACGCAAAGCCCTCGAAGCCGTCTACGTCGACGTTGTCACCGCCGACCTAGCCGAATGGAACCAAGACTCCGAGCTGGTCGACTGGCTCGCCAGCCTCTGATGCGCCCGGATTATGCGCAGCGTTCGATCGCCACCCCCGCTCCCACGAGTTCCGGCTGCCCAGCGCTACCCATAACCCAGCGCTGTTCATTAGGGGCGTTATGTGCAGCTGCACATAAACCACCTTGCGGTGTACCCTCATCCGTCGGGTAGAGTACTGACCTGTCAATGTATCCAGCCTTCAACCACCTGTGCAGGATGGATGTCTCCATGGGCACATTGGCAATGAGCCAATCGTGGCTGATCCTGTCGAAGCATGACTCGATGTCGCCCTCCAGCACCCACTGTGGAGACACCTTTCGCGCAAGGAGCGTAAAGCACCTTTCAATGGCGTCGGCAGCGGAGCGGCAGGGGCGGAAACCGTAGGAGTGTCCGTCACCTGTGGTCTCGGCGACGGGAATGAGCGCCAGCAGGTAGAGTGCCTGCATGGCGCGGTCCCTCATCGTCGGGATACCCAGTGGTCGCATCTTTCCATTGCTCTTGGGGATATACAGGCGCCGAAGCGGCATCGGCTGGTAGCCGCGCTGCTTCAGGTTCCGTATGGCTGCTGCCTTCTGGATGGGGGATGTCCAAAGGACTTTGTCCACCCCCGCTGTGCGCTTGCCCCGATTGTCAGTCACTCGCCTCACGGCAAGCGCCTTGCCGCTGTACGAGTGGGTCAGCAGGCGTTGCAGGGTTCGCACCTTGCCCCACCTGCCTTCCTGTGTTGCCTTCGCGATACGCGTTTGCAGACGGTGCACGTGTGCGGTGACCTTATGCCAGTCAATCTGGCTCCAGTCCTCCGTTGTCGCGCGGGAAGCCGCACCAGCATTGGGCGTACGGGCACTATGTGCCCGTGCAGTTCCCGATGCCGTCATCTGCCTTGCTCCCTGAACCGCTTATACACACTCTCTCGCGACGAGAGACCACGCGGAAGTAGGCCCCCTTTCGGGTGAGGGAGGGTCCCTCTATCCATCGCATTACACGACAGCATTTGCTTTTTCCGCGATCCCATACCCGCAAACCCATGGGCTCACCTTGCGGCTTGCTTTCCTTATACAGGAGGACTACGGGCCTACCACGTTCCGCTCACGTTCCATGTGGATGGGTTAGGCCTCGCCTTTTCACCGGTGACCGCATCGTCTGTGACAGGGCATACATCAATCCCTGCTCCGGGTCACGTACCTTTTGGTTCAAGCCTTCCGCCTCTCGGCACAGCATCTTCAGCTTGTTCATCATAACGGCGTTTATTGGCGATTCACATGTGTTGGCCGTACCATCCCGCCCAGCCTCCAACCGCCGTGATGCTGGCAGTCGCCACCGTTCCTCGCGGTCCGGTGACCACCCGTAAGGGTGAGAGATACATTGTCCCGGAGGCTTCACACCGCGGGATTACTCCGGCCGCATGCTCCGGTAGGGCCGTGGGGACAGAACCCCAGGTCAGATCATTGCTGTCCTCCTAGGCGACATTGGCGTCTGACAGAAACGTGTGCGACCTCGTGTCGCACGATGTAGGTGATATCGGTCGCCCATACCTGGTTGGGTTGGGTGACCTCCAGGTCCCGCAACAGGTAGGGGTAGATGGGATGGGACGGATGTCTCCGGCTGGTGTGCGGGCCCGGAGCCATGGAGCAGATATCCATCAGCTGCATGAGCCGCTGGACCCGGCTGCGATGGACCAAAATCCCCTCTGCCCGCAGCGCTCGGGTCATCTGCCGCGACCCCATGAAGGGGTGCTCCAAGTAGATCCGGTCGATGGCGTTCATGAGCGGAAGCCGGTGGTCGACTTCCGCCGATGAGGTCAGGTAGAGGCTGGAGCGGTTTACCCCCAAGAGGTCGCACTGCCGGGCCACCGAGACCTTGGGGGAGTCCCGCTGGATCATCGCCTTCCTCTCTGCAGAGCTGAAATGATCCCTGGCCGCGACGCTAAAAAATCCCTCTCCATCTCGATCTGGCCGATCTTGCGGTAGAGGGCATCCACATCCACTGGAGGCCCGCCCCTCCGCTCGTGGCCCTCGAACACCTGGGCCGCCTCCTTCTCAAGCCGCCCCTTCCACTGGGTGACCATGGTGGGATGGATCCCATAGCTCTGGGCAATCTCGGCCAAGGTCTTGTCGCCCCTCAGGGCAGCCACCGCCACCTCGGCCTTGAACTCGGCGGTGAACTTACGTCTCGTCGTTCCTGCCATTTCTGTCCTCTTCGGTTTTACTCGATGAGCCCAGCTTAGGCACCTATCTATTTCGGTAGGGCCACTCCACGCCCATGGCAACGCGAGCGTTTGACCTTACCCGCCCATCACGCTATACTCCTCCCAACCTGGCTCGGCCAGGCGTTTTTGTCTTGGGAGTCCTAAGGTGCCTGCCACCATCATCACCCTCCAGTGCGGCGAGTGCCGCGAGCGCAACTACACT
>JAKABA010000200.1 GCA_021802115.1 bacterium
GCTTGACCCACCCACTCCAACTCGCCAACCTCTTCCCCGTTCACTCAACTACTCTCATGGGCAGTACCGCACACTTCTCGGCCAGCTGCTCCCAGCCCCTCCTCTGTCGCGAGTCGGCGGACGGGGTCCCGCCAAACCGGCGCCTGGAGCGCGTCCGCGACCGGAGGAGACCCCGCGGGAGAGTGCCGGGCACTGGCCCCGGTCAACAGGGCCTGCCACACCTATGTTGCCACCCCGGCAGGGACGTCCCGACCCGGAGTGACGATGCGGGCTGGGCCGGCCGATGCCCCTCGGCCCCCGCAACCGGCCGGGAGCGGCGCCGGCACCCACCTCCCCCTGCGGCCTGGGTACTGTGAGCTACGCTGCCCGCGCGGTCTCAGTTGGAGGCCGGGCAGCTGAGCTGGAGTCGAGGTCCAGCGCCGTCTCCCGCGGTGTTCCCGGCGCCAGCTCAGCCCGCCCCACGGCACCGCGCTGGGCGCCGAGAATCACTCCTCCGGGTGAAGCTTGCGGACGCGCGAGGGGCCCTCTCCTGACCGCCGCGCCGGCGCTCGCCGGGCCCTGGGGGCCTGCCTGGGCGTGATCGCCTGCTCCAGCTGGTTGCCAAACTCGGTCATAGCTCGTGCGGACCGGTGCAGCAGCCGGAGCAGGCCGTCGGCCACCATCGCCTCCAGGCCCGGCCCGTCAGCGCGGCGGCGCAGCTCTGAAGCGAGCCTGCCCGCCACCGCGGCCACGTCCACCCGTGGAGGCGGAGCGGACCGGGGTGGGCGGGGACGGACCCGGTCCGCCATCAGCGCCAGCCGACCCGGGAGCCACGCCTGCCGCGGTGCCACAGCGGCTCCAGGGCGGCTCCAGCCAGAAGCAACAGAATGGCTCCGCCCATCGCCTCGGCGACGGAGGTCCAGCCGAAGCTTCCCAGGACGACGGCTGCGATCACCAAGAGGGGGATGAGCGCCATCAGGACCCGGCCGCTCCATCGTCCAAACCATGACCCGATCGGCACCCTGGGCCTGGGCTCCCCCTGCTCGCGGGGAAGCCGCTCCTCCCACAGTGAAGCCCACCAGCCTGGTTGAGTCGAGGAGCCCGGGTCAGGCGACTGCTGATCGGGCCCGCGGCGGGGATCGGAGCCTTGAGGCATTGGGAGCCCTGATGTTGCCGGTGACCGCCGTGGAGGCGGCTACGCTGGTGCTTAGGATAGCACTCGTTGACCGCTGCTTCGACCCCCCTGACGGCTTCCCAACCAAATACGCTGCAGACCCAACTCCAGGAGCTGCATGCGGGCATCCTGACCTGCCGGAGCTGCTGCCAGGCGGGCCTGCTGGAGCGCTGCGCCCCGGTCCTCTGCGAGCCCACCGCCTCGCAGGTGGTGCTGGTCGGCCAGGCCCCCGGGCGTCTGGAGCAAGAGACCCGGCGTCCCTTCAGCGGGCGAGCGGGCCGCGAGCTCTTCCGTTGGCTCAAGCAGGCCGGGCTGGGAGATGAGGAAGAGGCCAGGGAAGCCGTGTACCTGACCTCGATAACCAAGTGCTTCCCCGGCCCGGCCTGCTCCGGGAGCGGCGACCGCCGCCCCAGCGCTGGTGAGATCGCGCTCTGCCGGACTCATCTGGACTCCCAGCTCAGGCTGCTGGACCCGTGGCTGCTGATCGCGGTCGGCCAACTGGCCATCAGCCGCTTCCTCGGCGACCATCCCATGGACGACCTCGTCGGTAGGGTGTATCTGCCTTCTGGCGAAGAGCTGGTCGCGGGGCTGCCCGTCCCCGCTCGCGTTCGCCCGCTGGTGCTTCCCCTGCCCCACCCCTCGGGGGCCAGCCGCTGGCTGAACCAGGCGGGACACCGTGCCCAGTTGGGCTCGGCTCTGCGGCGGCTGCGGGCGCTGCTGGAGGAGCCGCCGGAGCCCTCAAGGCGCATCTGAGTTTGCGTATAATTGCCGCGAATCTTGGGTGGGAAGCCACGTGCGCGCGGCGGCGGCTCGCAGCCCCGGGGTCGGTCGGCCGCGCCTGAGCCCAGGGGATCGAGCGAGGGGGAGGTTGGCACCGTCCCCAAGGTGGGTTCCGCGCGGTCCGCGGATGAGATCCTGGAGCTGATCTTCACCCCGACTCCGCGCGCCAGTCCGGCCGAGCAGGCGGAGCGCACCCTGCGCCGGCCCAAGCCGTTGGTCTACGTCGCCATGAGCAATCGCAACTTCTTCTGGCGTCAGCAGCTGACCAAGTACGTCCTCGACGAGGGAAGGGTCCCGGTGACCCCCTTCATGCTCTTCGACTACTACCTCCTGCACACCGTCCCCAAGGACCTGGTGCGGGAGGCGATGAACAACCTGATCGCCCGCTGCGAGGAGATGTGGGTCTTCGGGGACATGTCACTGGGGCTGAAGGTGCAGGTGGGAATCGCCAAGCGCCTGCGCAAGCCGGTTCGCTACTTTGACATCAGCGAGTTGCCCTACCAGATCAACTCGGTGCCGGAGTCGATGGTCTCCGAGGAGCGCTGACGGCGGCGCTGGCGCCAGCCCCCCTTGGGCCGATGTGCCGGCGGCACGATGGCCACGCGTCACCGGCCGAACGCGGGCCAGGGCACTTCGTCGCGGCTTCGGGCCAGCGATGAGCAGGTTCTCCGTCGTCGAGCGGTTGCCCCGACCCGTGGCTGGGGCCGCGGCCTACGAGTCTGGCTGGCAGTCCTGGAGCCCGTCGGGGCTGTACCGCCTCGAGCAGAGCGCGCCCCGACCCAGCTCCGACAGAGTCGCCGCGATGTCCTACCGCCCCGGCCAACCACCTCGGCCCGGCCAGTTTCAGGGCGAAGGGCTGCTGCTCCTCGAATTGCCAGATCAGCAGCAGTGCCGGGTCTGGTCGGCCGCCGACGTGCGCTCCGAAGTCCCCACCATTCGCCTGCGCATCGAGCCGCGGGCTCTTGAGATCGAAGCCGACGGTCCGGTGACCGCGGAGACCGTTGCCGGCTCGGCGGCCACGGTCCTGGAGCGCCACTTCGCCAGGCTGGGCGATGAGCTCGGAGTCGTGGCCAGCGGGGCGCCCTTTCCCGGCGTTTGGTGCTCGTGGGGTTTCCACCGCCACCGGGTGGTGGCCTCCGACGTTGATGACGCGGCCGACCAGGTCGAGCGCCGGGAGCTTCCCATCGAGGTGTTCTTGGTGGACGACGGTTGGCAGTTGGAGATTGGCGACTGGCGTCCGGAGCGGCCAGGGTTCGGGGACCTCGGGGCCCTGGCCCGGCGGCTCCACTCTCGGGGACTCCGGCTGGGCCTCTGGCTGGCCCCGTTCCTGGTGGGAAGTCACAGCGGCCTGGCCCGGTCGCATTCCGGATGGCTGGTGGACGGCCCTGTGCATCCGCGGTGCTGGGGCCAGGGGATCTCGGTGCTGGACCCTACCGACGGGGACGCGGGAAGGCATCTGCAGGACCAGTTTCGGCGGCTGCGGGAATTGGGCTGCTCCTACTTCAAGCTCGACTTTCTGTACGCCGGCGCGTGGCCGGGGCGGCGCTCCCGGGGCGCCAGCCCCCTCGCGGCCTATCGCCACGGGCTGCAACTCATCCGGGCCGCAGTCGGCCCCGAGACCACCCTGGTGGGCTGCGGTGCCCCCCTGCTCGCGAGCGTGGGATTGGTGGATGCCATGAGGGTCAGCCCTGACATCGCTCTCCACCGCTATCCGGCGGCCGGGGATCTCAGTCAGCCCTCGCTCACATCGGCCCTCCATACGGGTCGAGCCAGAGCGCCGATGCATGAGCGGCTCTGGGTCAACGACCCCGACATGCTGCTGGCTCGTCCGCGGATGCCGGAGAGGGATCTCTGGGCCGAGCATGTCGCCGGAGTCGGAGGTGTCGTGGCTTCCGGAGACCGGCTTGCGGATCTCGATCGCCACGGCCTCGCCCTCCTGAGGAATGCCCTCCAGCGTCGCAGCCACAAGCCGGTCCACTGGCGCCCGGCGTTCGACGGCTCCCAGGGGAGCCTCGCCTGAGGCGTCCGGCCCGCTTGTGCCGCAAGACGCCGGGCTGAGACACTGCGGCGACTGACTCTAAGTTCCAGCTCAAGTGGGGGGCCATCCGTTGATGCACACTGGAATGTCATGAGGCGCAACCGCACCTGGCTGGTGGCCGTGCTCAACCGCCCCGCCGGGCGGCTGGTGGTCGGGGCTCTGGTGGCGATCGCGCTGCTGGCGCTGGTGCTGACCAAGGTCTCGATCCCGCGGGTGGAGGCCGCCCTCGCCCATGTGTCGGTGCCGCTGCTGGGGTTGGCCGCCGCCATCGCCATCGTCTACGTCGCCATGCGCGCCTGGCGCTACCATCTGCTGCTCGGCCGGGGCTCCTGGGTCGCCACCATGGGAGTCACGGCTGCCAGCTGGGGAGCGGGGCAGGTGCTGCCGGGCCCCGGCTCTGATGCCGCGTTCGTCTGGTTCGCGCGATCGGATCTAGATGCCTCGGTTTCCCGCGGTACGGGGGCGGCCCTGGTCGCTCGACTGTTGGATCTGGCCAGCCTGGCGATCGTCCTGCTGGTCTCGGCGGACCTGGCCGGAGTCCGGCTGGCTCGTCCCCTGCGGATCACCGCGGTGGCCATGGCGGTGGGGTTGGTGGTCCTGCTGCTGCTGTTCTTTGTGCGTCAGAGCCGGGCCTGGCTGCTGGCCCGGGCCGAGCGGCTGCCGGTCGTGGGCTCATTCGCGGTGCGGGCCGAGGTGGCGCTGGCTGATCTCAGCAGCTCGCGCGTGGTGGTCGGGCTGGTGGTGTCCACCGTTTGCGCGAGGGTCCTCGCGGCCCTTGAGTACCTGTGTTTCTTCTGGGCCCTGGGGGCCCACTTCAGCATCTGGCAGGTCTGGCTGGCGCTGGCGGTGCGGACGCTCTTGTTTGCGCTGCCCATTCAGGGGCTGGGTGGGTTGGGCACCTCCCAGGTTTGGTGGGCTGGGGGGCTGACTCTGGCCGGGCTGCCGCTGACCGCGGCGCTGACGTTCGGGCTCGAGGTTCAGATGCTGGATCTCGTGGTGGCCCTTCCGGAGGGGTTCCTGGGCTGGGTGGCCCTGCGGATGCGCCGCCACTGGGCCAGCGATGTCGAGAGCCCGCCGGTCCCGGCTCAGTCTCCCGCCCGACCATCCGGAGTGCCCGCACCCAGCGAAGCAACCGCGTCCAGTCGCGAACTGATCGCGTCCCGGGGAGGAAGGCCGAAGCGCTGACCTGACCAGCCGGAGAGGCGGGCCCCGGCCGCACCGGTCTGGCCCCAGCCACGTGGTGGTTTCGGAAGCCGCGGCGCCGCCGTCCGTCGGGGGCCGGCTTCAGAAGCGTCACCACTCGCCGGTGGTGGATCTCAACTCGTGGTCGGCGGCCACAGGCGGTCGGTTACCATGTGCCGGCGGGGAGCGGTCAGGGAGACACACCATGCGCATTGCTGGCGAGACCGTCGGCCGTCGCGGCGCGGCCGGGATTTCACTGGCGGCGGTTGCGGCGGCAGTGCTGGCGGTTCACGGATACTCAAGTCCCGGCTCGCTTTCGCTGTCGGGGTCGTCCCCGCTGGGATCCCGCCATGGGTCCGCCCTCAGCCCGACCGCCCGGACCACCCCATCGCCATCCCCCCAGCGCTCGGCAGCGCCGCGCCCCAGCGGGACCGCCACCCCGGGCCCCCTGCTCTCGTCCACCGCCTATGGGTCCTACACCTACCAGCTCTATCCGGGCAGCCCAAGCGCCCAGGCGCGTTTCGCCCTGGCCGGATTCAGCTACACGGCGCAGCGCTCAGGGGCCAGCGTGGACTTCACCCTCTACGTTTCCGGGGGTGGCCAGCCTCCCATCAAGAAGACCTATCCGGCCAGCGATCACATCTACTTCGTGGAGGCCAATCTGGGTGACGACTCCGGCAGCTCGGAGTACAACTTCGGCGACGACGGCCTGGTCGCCACCGATGCGACCGGGCACGTGGTCTCCTGAGGATGGCCAGACGAAACCGCCTGAACCGCGCGGCCGCGCGCACCCCGGGACCCTCCGCGGCCGCACCGCCGCCCCGGCTGGCAGCCGGCGCGTCCGCCGCCGGAAGTTGGAACTGGTCGACCCAGGCCTGGGCGCCCACCGCCGCCCGGGTCACCCTCGGGCTTGTGCTGCTGTGGTTCGGCGTTCACGAACTGGTGCAACCCAGCCTGTGGACCGGGTACGTGCCGTTGATCCCCCAGACCTCCAAGCTGGCGATCGGGCTCGTCCTGTTCCACGGATGGATGCTGAGCGTCCTGGGGGTGGCCCTGGTACTGGGGGTGGCCCCGCGGCTGGCAGCGGCGGCGAGCGCGCTGCTGCTGGCCGAGATAGTGGTTTCCTTGACTTTGACCGGAGGCCTTTCCGACATCGTCGCCCGTGACTTCGGGGTGCTGGGACTCGCGCTGGCCGTGCTGGCCACCGCCGAGCAGGGGGTGCGACTGCGGAGCTGAAGGTTCACGGGCCCTGACCGTGCGGTCGGTGCGACCGACGGGGCCGACCGGCTGCCCTCAGCCGGTCCATCCCGGAGGTCGGCGCTCCCGGAAGGCGGCCATTCCCTCGGCCCCCTCAGGGCTGGAGAACAGCCGTCGGGAGAGCTCCACCATCCGCTGGTAGCCGGACTCCTCATCCAGGTGGGGAATCTCCCGCACCAGCCGCCGGATCTCCCGCTGTGCGGACGGTGCTCCCAGCGCCAGCTCCTCAACCAGCGCCGCGGTCTCCGAGGACGCGCGCTCAGGGTCTACCACCCGGGTCACCAGCCCAGCCCTCATGGCCTCGTCGGCGCCGAAGGTGCGCCCGGTGAGGAAGAGCTCCAGGGCCGCACCCAGCGGCATCCTGGCCAGCACCGGGACCGCGATCACGGCTGGCGCGACGCCCACCTTGACCTCGCTGAAGGCGAAGGTGGCATCCCTGGTCGCGACCACGATGTCACTCTGGGCCACCAGGCCCATGCCCCCGCCCCGGACCGCCCCTCGCACCTCCGCGATGAGGGGCTGGGGCAGTTCGCGCAGCAGCTTCAGCACCGGCACCAGCGCCCCCGCGCCCGGGCTGGCACCGGTCTCGCTCCTGGCTTCCAACTGCTCCCTGAGGTCCGCCCCTGAGCAGAAGACCGAGCCGGTGTGGCTCAGGATGACGGCTCGCACGCGACGGTCCTCCGCGGCTCTGACCAGCGCCGCCGCGAGCTGGTCGACGAGCGCCGCCGAGAGGGCGTTGCGGTTTGCCGGCGAGTCCAGGCTGATCCGGCGGGC
>JAKABA010000201.1 GCA_021802115.1 bacterium
CGGTATGTTGTAGCGGCTCAGGGTCATTGCAGTAGGTTTGCTCAACATGACTGCCCCCTGGTTTGATCGCGAAGAGTGCAGCGGTGTCAGGTTGGGACGGCGGGCCCGAGGTCGGGCCCGCCGTCGGCATGGGATGGGTCAGATGGGCAGGCGGCGGGGCGTGGGGCGGAGGGGACGGAAGGAAGGGCCGGTCTGACGGAGGGCACGTTCGGCGGCCTGGTAGCTGGCGAGCATGGTGCGGGTTGTGGCGGCGAGGAAGCGGAGTGCGTCGGGGTCGAGGTCCAGGATAACGCCGCGGTCCAGGTCGGTGCGCAGGTGCAGGCGGAGGCGGGGACAGGTGAACGGGTCGCCCGGGACCACCACCTGGGAGCCGAGGGACAGGCGCGAGGCGGGCGAGACGGTGATGACGTGCATGGGTCCTGACTTCCTTTCAAGGGTCAGACGATGTCCGAGGCAACGGAGTCGACGATGACTGCGTCCACATGATCCAGGTGCTGGGTGGCCGCATGCTGCAGGCAGGCAGTGGCCAGGCGGTTGATGGCGCGGGGGACGCCCTTGGTGGCCTGAAAGATGGCCAGGACTGCATCGGGGTCGAACAGGGGCTGGGCGCAGCCGGCCAGTTCGAGGTGGTGCTGGAGGTAGCGGCCGGTCTCGTCGCGGTCCAGGCCAACGAGTTGGCACCAGAGTTCCACGCGCTGGGCCAGGGCCTCCAGGCCGCGCTTGCGGATGTGGCGGGCGAGGTCGGGGTGGCCGCAGAGCAGCAGGGCGAAGACGGGTCGGGCGTCCAGATCGAAGGCGGTGAGTTAGGCCGAATTCGGCCTAACTCACCTTATGCCGAGCCAACGATTATGCCGAGCAGCTCTGGTAAGTCGGGGGTAACCGAGCGCCTGGAGGGCAGGCGCTCGGCATAATCACAGCGCTTCGAGGAAGGCGAGCAGCTTGTCCGAGGGCCGATAGCGGCCGGGTCTCGTGTTGGGCGGCGCCGTGCGAGCCAGTGCCCGTTCTTTGAGGGCCATGTCGGCGTGCAAGTAGACCTGAGTGGTCTGGACGCTCTCGTGGCCGAGCCAGAGGGCGATGACCGTGACGTCGACGCCGCTTTGTAGCAGGTTCATCGCGCAGGTGTGGCGGAGTACGTGGGGCGTGATCTTCTTGGCGCGGAGCGACGGGCAACGCTGCGTCGCCAGTGATGTGTATTTGGCGACCAGCCACTGCACCGCATCGTGGCTGAGGGGTCCCCCGCGGAGGGTCGGGAACACGGGGTCCGTTGGAGCGCCACCCCGCTCTTGCAGCCAAACACGCAGCACAGCCACGGTTTGAGCCGTTAAAGGGGTCGACCGCTGCTTGCGGCCCTTGCCGTGGCACCGCACGTGAGCCCCGACGCCCAGTTCCAGATCGTCCAGAACGAGTGCGGCGATCTCACTGAGACGAAGCCCGGTCTGGATCCCGAGAACCAGCAGGGCATAGTCGCGCCGCCCGACCCACTTCGCGCGGTCAACGGAGTCGAGGAGCGCATCGACCTCGTCCGCGCTCAGGAAGTCGATCACGGCACTCTCGTAACGTTTGGACGGGATGGAGAGCACGCGCTGGATCAGGTGCGCGTGCTCTGGGTGACGGAGCGCGGCGTAGCGGAACAGTGAGTGAATCGCTGCCAGACGGGCGTTGCGGGTGCGGATGCCGTTGTGGCGGTCGTGTTCGAGAAAGCTGAGGAAGGAGCCGATGAGCGGCGCGTCCAGGTCGGTGATGTTCAGTTGAGAGGGCGCCTTGCCAAGCTGGTCCTGGACGTAGTTGAGCAGGAGGCGGAAGGTATCCCGGTAAGCCGCCACTGTGCGCGGGCTCGCTCGCCGCTGAGTCAGGAGGCGCTCGGTGAAGAATGCCTGGAGGGTCGGTGCGAGGGTGCTCATCTCTGTGGCTCCGTGGCGTGTTCGAGCCGTTCCGCCGCCAAAGCCAGTAGTTCCGGGGCTGCCTGGAGGTACCAGTACGTGGATTTCGGGTCGACGTGTCCGAGATAGGCGGACAGGATTGGAAGCTTGCCGGAAACATCGACGCCGGCTCGATACCAGTCGCGCAGAGTGAGCACTGCGAAGGTGTGACGCAAATCGTGGATGCGCGGCCGACCGGATCCCGCGCGGGGTTGGAGTCCCACGCGGCTGACCAGTTCGGCGAAGACGCGACGCACGCAGACGTCGATCAGACGAGTCCCACGCGTTGAGATGAAGAAGCTGGGCGCGCTCGGCTTGCCACACAGTCGGTCCCGGTGCCGCGCGTACTCCTCAAGGGCCAGAACGGTCGAGGGGTGCAGCGGCACCTGTCGCGACTTGTTGAACTTGGTCCCCCGGATGAGGATCAACCCGGCTTTGCGGTCAAAGTCGCCGCGGTCTAGGCGAATCGCTTCGCCCACTCGCATCCCGGTGACGGCAAGCAGGCCGAATAGCGTCTGATGTGTCACGGTACGTAGCAACGGACTCAGGGTGCCAGCAGCAGCTAGCAGGTCCGCGATCTCGGCTTCTGTGTATAGGTACGGGACCGGACGGGGATGCCGGTATGCGAGCAGCCCTGGTGCGGGCACCTGGACCGATGGATCGAGCGTTTGAAGGTAACGGGAGAAGCCGCGCACCACGGAGAGCCGCTGCTGCCACCGCACCGGCCGGACATGGGCCGGTTTAGTAGCCCAGGCCAACGCCGCTTGGGCGGTCACTGTGGATATGCACGAGTTCTCAAGATAGTCGACGAAGTCGGACAGAAGCTGGTCGTGGCCGCGAAGTTTGAACCCAATAGCTCGCCGGAGCGTGAGGTAGTCGTCGACTCGTTGGCGAAGGACGGTCATGCCGCACCTCCTGGCCATGGCCGTGCGATGGTGGCCAAGGCGTCGCGGTCATCTTTCGCGTAACGGGCAGTGGTCACCGCCCAGCGGTGTCGTAGGATCTGGCCAATCTCCGACAGCGGCGCACCGGCTCGACGCATCGCCGTCGCCGTAGTGTGCCGGAGCCGATGCGCACCTACGGGCGGTAGCCCGGACCGGCGACAGGCCCGCTCTACGACCTTACCAATGGAGGAGGCGCTCGACAGGACAGCGTAGGGCGCCCGCACCTGCAGGAACAGAGCGCGGCAATGGCCACGAGGACGGGCCTTGCGACAGTATTCGGATAGGGCCTCGCCGACATCCACTGGCAGCGGGAGCCGATCATAGCGGTTTCCCTTGCCGACCACAAGGATTTCCCCGTTACGCCAATCCACGTCATCGAGCGTAAGAGATGCCACCTCATGGGACCTTAAGCCGAGCCGCGCGAGCACGGTCAGGATCGCGAAGTCGCGAAGACCGGCAGGGGTTTGACGGTTGCAGCTGGCCAGAAGTCGTGAGACCTGCTGCTCATCGAGGGCACGAGATATCCCGGTGTCTCGCCAGCCTGGGGCGGTGGGGACCGCGGCTGTCAACGACATCGGCGTGTGACCCTGAAGGTACAGAAAACGCATCAACGCCCGAAGTGCCCCGGCGATGTGTTGGATCGATGTAACGCTGCGATGCCGCGACTCAGCAAGTATGAATGCGCTTACCCGGCCGGCGGTCAACGCTGCGAGATCGCAGCCGGCTACGTCCTCATTCGCCCCCCAGCAAGAGGAGACAAACAGCCCAGCCACGTTGCGATACCAATGCATAGTCCGATGAGTCAAGCCGCGCTCGTTGATCAAGTACGTAGCGAACTCCTGCAGAACCCGGTCAATGAACGTTTCCGGAACAGGCAATGGAACCTGGGGCATCCCACCGAGGGCACGCAGGTGGGCGGCTAGAACTCCCACCATCCCGCTAAGTGAGCGCCCCTTCGCATAACCACGATCTCGCTGATCCTCCACGAACCCTTGAAGACGCCCCGGCGTCAACTCCGCCAACGCCCAGCCATGATCGCCCAACCAGCGACTGAGATGCCTCATCACGACCAGATACGAGGTCGCTGACCACGGCGAGTATCCCTGCCGAGCCAACGCGTCCAAGAAACCAGCGACGAACGGTTCCAATGGACCGGACACACGGATCCCGAACGGTTTACACATCGGGTTCTCCCCCCTCGGCCATTGGAGCCTCGGTCAGAGTGCATCCCTGCAAGGCCCCACGGATTATGCCGAGAGATTCAACCCGCCTGTCCCTTCACCCACACTCGCGACCAGCATTCTTCCAGAGCTGCTCGGCATAATCGTTGGCTCGGCATAAGGTGAGCAGGCGCAGTTCCTCCAGCATGGCTGAGGGGATCTCCTGGGCGTCGTCGAGGATCAGCACGGGGGTGCGACCGGCATCGGCGGAGGCAGCCAGTTGGCGGCGCACGCGGCTGCGGGCTTCGGTCATGGTCCAGGGGACGTCAGAGCCGAGGGTCTGCAGGAGGTCGGTCCAGAGCTCGCGGGCAGTGCGGGGTGGCTGGGGCAGGTGCAGGAAGCGGAAGCGTGCGGGGCTGCTCTGGGCCACCAGGGCGCGCAACAGGGTCGATTTGCCACTTCCGGTCTCCCCACAGAGGCAGATGATCTGGCAGTGGGCGATGGCGTAGCCGAGACGGCCGAGGATCTGCTGGTGCAGGCGGGACGGGAACAGGGCCATCGCGGGGACATCCTTGCGGAACGGCGTGGCACTCATGCCGAAAGGCTCTTCAAACACGGGCGGGCCCCTCCCCTTGGCGGGCTTTGAGATGGGCGTCGGCGATGAACTCCAGGTAGTAGGCCAAATGGCGGCCGGGTCCGAAGCGGTTGCGGTAGGCGGTGACGGCACGGTCGGTGATGTCGGCCTGCCAGCCGCCGGAGTGCTGCCAGCTCTCGGCCAGCCACTGCAACTCGCGGCCCTCGAGGTTTCGGCCCAGGGCGTGCTCGATGATGGCCGCGGCCATCGCCTCGGTGAAGTGGGGGCCCGGTGCGGGCAGGCCAGCTGGGGGCAGCCTGGCCAGTTGCCCGACCAGCGCCTGTTGGCGGTCGCGCTCCAGGAGGTCCAGCAGGCTTTCGCGGGGCGTCGGGCCCGCAGGGGCCTTGGGCTGGTGGGGCACATTCTCCGGCGGCAGGTAGAGGGGGGCCACCTGCAAAAAGCGCCCGTCCTTCCAGATCTGGACGGTCTCCTGGCGGGCGGGGTGGAAGCGGATCTCGATGCGCTCGCCCACCAGGGCATCGGAGCAGAGGTACGCCCGCCCCTCCCAGGTCACCAGGGCAGTCTTGTTCACCTTGCGCTGCTCCCGGATCAGGAACGCCCCGTCGACGGTGACCGGATCGAGGTGGCGGAGGGGGGCGGGGTCTTCGTCCCAGGCCTGCCGGGGGCTTTTGCCCTCCAGGCCCGCGTGGGGTCTACCGTGGTAAAACTCCACCCACGCCTCCCAGTACCGGTTCAACTCCTCCAGGGTGGGGATCATGGCCTTTGCGGCCATCTCGGGGACGAAGCTGTCCTGGACGCTCCTGAAGAAGCGTTCCACGACGCCCCGCGATTCCGGCTCGCCGACCGCCGCCCGGATGTGGCGGATGCCCAGGTGGGTGCAGCCGCCGGTGACCAGCGAGCCGACTAGTTCGGCCCCGTTATCCACATGGAAGCCCCGTGGCAGACCACAGTGGGCGATGGCGCGGCGCAGCAGGTCCTCGACGAACACCGCCTGGCGCGTGGGGATGAAGGCGGAGGCCGGTAGAAAGCGCGTCTTGTGATCGATGATCGCCAACAGGATCGCCCGGTGCTGCTCGGTGCCCTGCTGGAAGCAGAGTTGCGGGAGGCAGAAATCGGCCACCCACAGGTCGTTGCGGGCCGCCTTGGCGAAGCGGCGGAGTGGCCGGGTGGGGTGTGCCAGGCGCCGTCGGGTCTTGCCCAGGCGACGCAGGTGGCGGTCCAGCGTCGGCCGGGAGATCTTCCCCCGCCAGTCGGGATGCAGCCGTTCCAGTAGCGCGATGAGGGTCGCCGTGCTGCGCCGGGGTTCCTCCTCGCGCAGCCGCACGGCCTCGCTCAGGATGGCGGGGGCCAGCGCCTTGAGGGTGCCGGCGTCCGCCCGGTGCAGCGGGGGTTTGAGCCCGTCCAGTCCCCCCTGGCGGAAGCGACGTGCCCAGCGCCAGAGCGTGTCTGGGTGACGCCCGTGCTCGGCGGCCAACTCCCGCAGCACCGCGGCCTGGCCCCCGGGCGGGATTTCAGCATCCACCAGGCCCGCGATCGCGGCGTACCGGCGCAGTGCGATCTTTAGGCGCCCTTCCTCGTCCATTCGCATCACCTCGGGGACAGCCTAACGGCCCCGAGACGACCGCGACGTTCCATCTGGTGGATCAGGGCCCCGCCCGCGCCTCCATGCCGAGCCGGTCGAGCACGTGCCACCCGAACGCGTGCCACCCCGACGGCAACGGGCCCCGCCCGGCTCGCAGCAATGCCTCCCGCAGCCGCTCCATCCATTCCAACAGCGCCTCGACCAGAATCAGGGCCTCCAGCATCCCCGGCCGCCGAACCCGTCGCCGCACAAACAGCGCCCGCAACTCATGGCGGAAGATCACCGGACCACAGGGCAGCCCCAACCGCCGCAACAGCGTCTGCACCTGCTCCAGCCAGGCGTCCGCCCGCTGACCGGTCTCAAAGACCCACCGCCACACCGTGCTCTTGGCCACGCCAAGCTCCCGGGCAATCTCCTCGTAGGTCCCCTCGCCCCGCACGTACCTGGCAACCGCCTGGTCCCGCACCGATGCCGGATAGCTGCAACATGACAGCAGCAAGTCTGGCAGGACCGAGAATACCCGTCGACACCGCCGGCCCCGGAACCGGAGAAGCGGGATCTCCTGTCGCTCACCGGGCCCAGCCCAGTGCGGATAAGCGTCGTGGAGCATGGCCTCGTCCGACTCACCGCAGACACACTCAGGCGGCCGCCACCCCGAGATGAGATCGCGGTAGGGCTTGCTCGAATCGCCCAGATGCACGACGATATGCACGCATCACCGAGGGCACAGGCCTTCGGGGTCGACAGAAGCCTCCGGGAAAGGCGCCCAAACCATTCATCCGGGGGCTTCGCCTTTGCCCACACCCTCCAGACAAAGGTAAGCCTGGGGTCTCCCCCGGACAAGACTGCCAGCGTGAGCAAATTGACCCCGATCATCTGCCGTTAGCGTGAGCCTCTACAGCTACGGTTCAGCGGTAGCGTCTCATACTTCGCTGTGCGCTTGAGCGGTGGTTGCTTGCTGCCGCCTATCTCTGTCA
>JAKABA010000202.1 GCA_021802115.1 bacterium
CTCGCCCAGGCCGACACTGTCGTGGGTGTAGACCCAAGCCACCGGGAGGTGGGAAAGCGCCGACAGCCGGACCGACGGGCGCTGGTAGTCGGAGAAGGTGAAGAAGGTGGCGCTGTAGGGGCGCAGACCCCCGTGCGCGGCCATGCCGTTGCAGGCCGCGCCCATGGCATGCTCTCGCACCCCGAAGTGAAGATTGCGGCCCTCCCCGGTCTGACCATCGAAGTCCCCACCGCCCTCGATCCCGGTCTTGGTGGATTCCGAGAGGTCGGCGTCGCCGCCCAGGATCCAGGGGATCCGCTCCGCCAGAGCGTTCAGGACCCGGCCCCCGGCGGCGCGGGTCGCGAGCGGCTTGTCCCCGGCTCGCCAGCGGGGCAGGGCGTCCCGCCAGCCCGTGGGCAGCTCCCCCGACTGGGCCAGGTGCCACTCCTCGGCCAGCTCCGGGTTGGCCGCGGCCCAGGCGGAGAGCTGCCGACGCCAGGCCGAGCTGCGGCTGGCGCCCTGGTCAACCGCCTTCCGGAAGTGCTCGGCGGCCTCCGGCGGGACGTAGAAGAAACGATCCGGATCCCAGCCGTAGGCGCGCTTGGTGGCCGCCACCTCCTCGACGCCGAGCGGCGAGCCGTGCGCGGCGTTGGTGTCCTGCTTGTGGGGGGAGCCGTACCCGATATGGGTACGCACGGCGATCATCGAGGGGCGGGTCTCGTCGGCCACGGCCGCGGCGATCGCCGCCTCGATACCCAGCAGATCGAGGCTCCCATCCTCGACCCGCTGAACCTGCCACCCATAGGCTTCGAACCGCTTCAGGACATCCTCGGTGAAGGACATTGAGGTGGGGCCGTCCAGGGAGACGTGGTTGTCGTCATACAGGCAGATCAACTTGCCCAGGCCCAGGTGACCGGCCAAAGACGCCGCCTCGGATGAGATCCCCTCCATCAGGTCCCCGTCGCCACACAACACAAACGTGCGGTGATCGACGATCTCGTGGCCGGGGCGGTTGTAGTGATGGGCCAGCGCCCGCTCCGCAATCGCCATCCCGACGGCGTTGCCGAATCCCTGCCCCAAGGGCCCGGTGGTGACCTCGACCCCCGGGGTCAGCCCGCGCTCCGGGTGACCGGGGGTGATCGACCCCCAGGTGCGAAAGTGCTGCAGATCTTCGATCGATACCGCATAACCGGTCAGGTGAAGGAGCGCGTACAGCAGCATCGAGCCATGGCCCGCGGAGAGCACGAATCGGTCGCGATCGGGCCAGGCCGGATCGTGAGGGTCATGGCGGAGGAACTTGGTCCAGAGGACGTATGCCATCGGGGCCGCGCCCATGGGCAGCCCCGGGTGCCCGGAGTTGGCCTTCTGCACCCCATCGATCGCCAGGCAGCGGATGGTGTTGATGCAGAGATTGTCCAGCTCGCTGCCGGCTTTGGGCAGCACCTCAACCGATTGGGTCATCCAGTGCTCCTCGACTCTTACTTGACTGTCTTCGCCTCCCATGCTCTCACGCTGGAGGAGCGAAGTGACCGAGTTCAGTTCGCCGGTTGGGGAACCAGAGCCGCAGCATCAACCGAACCGCCCTTGGCGACCCACTCATTGATCCCGCCAACCAGCGCCGCCGCAGGCAGGCCGTGCTCGCGCAGGAACTTGGCCGCGCGAAAGCTCCGCGATCCGGCGGAGCAGTAGACCACAACGGGGCCCGCAACCGGGAGTTCGCGCCAGCGGCTGGCCAGTTCGCCGATGGGAATCCACAAAGCTCCGGGGATGTGCTTCTCCTCGAACTCTGAGCGCTCCCTCACGTCCAGCCAGACGGCGCCGTCCTTCGACCAGTGGCGAGCCGTCTCCTCCTCCACCTCCAACGGCAGCACCGGCGTCATGAGGGGATTATCACGGAAGCCGCGCCGCCCCCGAGCGACGGGGCGCCGAATCCGTCGCCGGCGGCTCGTCATTGCCTCAGATCGTGCTGAGAGCCCTGAGCAGGACCCGGTTGCCGGGGTGCCACCGGGCAGGGGTGGCAGCCAGTGCTGCAGCGCATGCCCCCGGGAGTCGGTCGAGCTCGGCCAGAGGGAGCGGGACAACCGCCGGCGACACCCTGGCTGCGTTGGCGGCGTTGGCAGCCTGCTCGGCGCCACGGAGGGTGTCCGATTCAGGGATCACCGCGACCGCCCGCCGCCCTGCCGCCAGCACCTCAGCCAGGGTGCTCCGGCCCGCCCTGGTGATCACCAGCTCCGCGCCGGCCAGTGTCGGCAGGCATTCCGCAGGATCCCCCGCGAACCCGAGCCTGGGGAAGCGTCCCATGAGTTGGTCGTCGCCGCCGGTGAAAACCAGGCACGAGGGCAGGTCACCGCGCTCCACCGCCACTTCGAGAGCTTGCAGGATGGCTGCGTTGGAGGCTTCCAACCGCTGATCCCCGCGGCTCCCGCCGCCCAGCACCGCGACCACCCCCCGCCCGGCACCGCCGGGCCCCGGCCGTCGGCCGGCGACATCCTCCCGGATCAGGCTGGGGATGCGCAGCATGGGCACTTTGCCCAGGCGACCCCGCCGCCAGCTCCGCCGGAGCTCGCTGACCACGATGAGATCCGAGTTGGCGTGGAGGGTCTCCTGCAGCAGGCGCGCCCCCGGGCTGTGCGCCGGACTGCGCAGGTCATGGAGGTTGGCCATGGCGACAACTTTGGCCGATGCCACCGACCGCAGCAGCGGCAGCAGCAGGGGATACCCATCCACGACCAGAGCGCTGGGCCGACCCCTCCTGACCGCGAGCAACAGCTGCTGCACGGAGGTGGAGTCGATCAAGGTCTGCTGCGGGTCCCGCCCTGCACCCAGGGTCAGGGGGCGAACCCGCTGGTGCAGCCAGCGCTCCGCCAGGGGCAGCGCGGCGGGGCTCGTGTAGACCAGTGCCGGCCGGCCGGCACCTGAGCGCGCCAGCACCTGGGCGAACGCGATCGCCTCGGTCAGCCTACCGAGGCCGGGCTCGGCGCGCGCCAAAATCCACGTCGGTCCCTGGACCAGAGCCTCCAGCAGAGCGGGAGGCGGCGACTCGCAGCCGTTTCGGGATCGCGGCGGGTGCGCCCCCGCCCACCCCGAAGGCTCTTTGGCCAGCCGCCCGGCCGGCTTCAATCGCGCCACCAGGAGATGGTGCCAGGGTTGAGCCGATCCCCGCCCCCACAAGAGGAGCCCGCACCAGCCACGGCGAATGGGCGAACTTGACACGTGGCTGCCCGAGCGGTCTACGCTTGAGGCAATCCGCCCACCGGACGGATCCACCATTCGCCAATCTGGAGGGCGCAGGTCGATGGCCAACAGCGTCATGACAACCCCGGCAGCCACGGCGGCGCCAGCCAATCCCTATATCACCGCCCAGAGGCAGTTCGACCAGGCGGCCTCCATCCTCGAGCTCGACGCGGGAATGCGCGCCGTCCTTCGGGAGGTGCGCCGCGAGTTCACCGTCAACTTTCCGGTCCGGATGGATGACGGCAGCATCCGCGTCTTCACCGGATACCGGGTGCAGCACAACCTCACCCGCGGACCCGCCAAGGGGGGGATCCGCTATCACCCGCAGGTGAGCCTGGATGAGGTGAAGGCGCTCTCCATGTGGATGACCTGGAAGTGCGCGGTGACCAACCTGCCCTACGGAGGCGCCAAGGGCGGGGTGATCTGCGACCCCGGCGAACTGAGTCAGCAGGAGCTGGAGAATCTGACCCGCAGATTCGCCAGCGAGATCTCGCTGCTCATCGGGCCGGAGAGCGACATCCCCGCTCCCGACGTCAACACCAACCAGCAGACCATGGCCTGGATCATGGACACGATCTCGATGGAGAAGGGGTACTCCGTGCCCGCCACGGTGACGGGCAAGCCACTGTCCATCGGCGGCTCCGAGGGCCGGCCCGCGGCCACCGGGCGCGGGGTCATGGTGGTGACTCTGGAGGCCTGTCGCCGGCTGGGCTTGGACCCGAAGGAGTGCACCGTCGCCATTCAGGGGTTCGGCAACGTCGGCAGCGTCAGCGCGCAACTGCTCGACGCCGAGGGTTTCAAGGTGGTGGCGGTCTCCGACGTCTTCGGCGGGATCTACAACCCCGATGGCCTGGATGTGGCCGCCCTGCTGCAGCACCAGGCCAAGCAGGGGCGCGTGGGGGGGTTCCCGGGGGCCAAGCAGGAGATCACCAACGCCGCCCTGCTGGAGCTGCCGGTCACGATCCTGGTGCCGGCGGCTCTGGAGAACCAGTTCAGCTTGGACAACGCCGGAAGGATCCAGGCTCGGCTGGTGGTGGAAGCCGCCAACGGCCCGACCACCCCGGAGGCGGACGACGTCTTTCATCAGCGGGGCGTGGTGGTGGTGCCCGACATTCTCGCCAACGCCGGCGGCGTCACGGTTTCCTACTTCGAGTGGGTGCAGGACCTCCAGTCCTTCTTCTGGGAGGAGCAGGAGATCAACGCCAGGCTCACCAAGATCATGGAGCGCGCCTACCAGCAGGTTGACGAGCTGGCCCAGGAGCACAACACCACCCTGCGCATGGGGGCGTATTGCCTGGCGGTGAAGCGGGTGGCCGACGCCACCGCGATCCGGGGCATCTACCCGTAGGCCCGGCGCGACGGTCGCCTGCCCTTCACGGAGCGGGCGGCCGTCAGCCGGGGCACCCTGCCCGTGACGAGTGCCAGGCGGGGGCGCTGGCCGTGGTTGCGAGCAGCATGTTGCTGGAGGTGGCGAAGACGCAGCGCCAGCCCCTGGTCCTCAGCAGGAGTGTGCTGAGCGGTGCTCCCCGCGGCTGCCAGACCAGGTTCACCCGATGCTGCCTCAGGACCGCCAGGCTCCCGGCCCCTCCGGAGACGGCGGTCAGATATTGAGATAGGATCTGGCGGCCCATGAGCACGACCTCGCCGAAGATGAAAACCCGGTCCGGAGCACAGTGACGCCCGGCCGCCACCCGGTGGTCGATCCGGTAGAGCAGCCACCCGGAGCTGCCGTAAGGCGCGAAGACCCGGGCGGGCGGGCCGTCGCAGATGACCCGCCCCACCGCGACCGGGTACGCCGACCCCATGAGCTCGTTCTTGGGGCTGTGCAGCTGGTCGACCATGCGGGCGCCCGCCGCCAGGGACACGATGATGAGGACCGCGGCCACGAACCAGGCCGGGGCCGGGCGCCGGCGCACCGGCCTCAGCCGGCGCGCCGTTGCCAGCTCATTGAAGAAGCCATGGACTCCGTCCGACCACAGCGGCAGCACCAGCACGGCAAAGATCGGAATGTCGCGGACCGCGTACAGCATCAGCACCACCCCTGCACCCGCTAGCAAGAGGTCCGAAGCCCGGACCCGGCGGGCCCACGGCGCGGCCAGCACCGCGGTCACGAGCAGGAACAGGGTGGGGATCTCGGCGGGAGAATGGAAGTCGGGCGGCTGCCATTCGTTGAGGCTCGCCTGGGCGACGTGGCTCAGCAGCAGCTTGGCGGGATAGACGTAGACCCCGGTCCCGTTGGGATTGAACATGGGGGCCAGAACCGCCACCACCCACGCCAGCAGCAGCTGCCGCAGCGCCGGATATCCGATCGCCCCCGGGCGGCGTAGGTAGGTCTCCACCCACTCCCCCACCCCGAAGGCCGCCACCACCCCGAGCCCGATCAGGAAGCCCCCGTGGAGATTGCCCCAGACCACGAACAGCGGGACCAGCAGCGCGAGCAGCCAGCGGCGAGGCAGCCGGCGGTAGCCGTCCAGCAGGGTCAACAGGATGCCCAGGAGCCCGAAGGAGAACATCTGCGGGCTGGGGCCCCAGATCTGCAGGCCGCTGATCAGCACCAGGGCCGCTCCCACGGCGAGAACCCACCGGGACTGTCCTACTCGCTCCACCCGGATCACCCCCAGGAAGAAGCCGACCCAGGTGGCGATGGCGAAGGTCATGATCACCGCGGTCATTCCCAGATGCGTGTAGAGCCAGGCGTCGATCACCTCGGATCCCCACTCCTGGCTGATGAAGGGATGGGTCGTGGCGGTGAAGGTGAAGTAGTTGTGGAGGGGCACCGAACCCCGCGCCAGGATCTCGAGCCCGATCCGCGCCGTCCACCAGAAGTCAGGGTCGAACTCCGGCGTGGTGAACGCGGCCAACCCCAGGATCAGCACCGCCACGAAGAAGATGGTGGGAGGGTCCCACCGCCACGCCGGACGAGGGGATGCTGGGGCGGTGGTCTCCTGCATGGCTCGTTGGTCAGTCTAGGGCAGCCACCGCTGGCTGCCGACGCCGCCCGGATACGAGCTCAACGCACTTCGGTAACGTCGGGGCATGACCAGCGCCGACCCGACCCAGCCATCAGCGTGGCACTGCCTGGGGCCCCTGCAGCGGATCCCGGAGGGCTTGAGCCAGGCCACTGTCGGGCAGTCGCGCCTTTGCTTGGTTCGGCAGGGTCCGCTGATAGCCGCTCTCGATGACCAGTGCGTCCACGCCGGCGCGCCGCTCTCAGCCGGATGGCTCCGCGGAGGCCAGGTCGTCTGCCCCTGGCACCGCTTCCGCTACGAGTGGAGCACCGGTCGCGCCGACTACCCGCCGGGCTCACCCGCCCAGCCGGTGCACCCCGTCCGAGTCCGGGATGGGCTGGTCTTCGTGCGGATCTAGGCGGGCAGCTCCTCCCCCCAGCCGGTCACCAGCTCGGCGACCCCAGCCCCCCGTTCCACCGGCGCGCCCAGCCGGGCCAGGGCCGCCTCGACGGCGGCCATCCCCTGCAGCAGGTCCGGTAGGTCGGCGGCCCCCATGTGGCCAAACCGGACTCCCAGGGGCGCCCACTTCCCGATCGCGCCGGCGATCGCGACCCCATCCTTGGCCACCTCCACCCGCAGGTCGGTCGGGCTGATCCCCTCCGGGACGCCGGTCGCCGTGACGGTGGCCCCCAGAACCGCCTCCTCCGCCAGGGGATGCAGCCCGATGGCGCGCAGCCCACGTCGGGCCGACCGGGCCATCCGGCGATGCCGGCGAAAACGGTTCTCCCAGCCCTCGGCGATGGCCAGGTCAGCCGCCGCCTTGCCGGCCACGATCATGTTGGTGGGCAAAGTGGCGAAGTAGCGTCCCTCGGGATCGCCCATGGTCGCTTCCCAGTTGAGCCAGTCCAGGAAGTAGCTGCGGCAACCGCCGAGCCGACGGCGCACCTCAAGGGCCCGGGGTGACACGACCAGGATTGCGAGGCCCGGGGGGGAGCAGGT
>JAKABA010000203.1 GCA_021802115.1 bacterium
GCAAGCTCAGCGGCCGCAGCCGTCGCCCGGGGATCGAGCACGATCGCCTCCAGCTCGCCGCCTAGCCCCCGAGCCCCGGACAATATCTCCAGCGAGATCGGGCTCACCTGGTCGCCCGCCATCTCCACGAAGGCCCAGATTCTCGGCATATCAGATCACCTTCAGCTCGGCCAGATAGTCGGCGACCAGCTGCGCAGCCGAGCCATCGTCCTCGACCACCCGCCCGGCCTGGCGCTCGGGGGCAGGTTCCACCTCGACCACTCGCTGGTGCCCCATCTCCTCGGCGATCTGCTCGGGGTCGAGTCCGATGCCGGCCAGGTCGACCCTCTCCAGGGGCTTGCCCTTGGCCCCCATGATCCCCTTCAGAGTGGGATAGCGCGGCTCGTTGATGCCCCCGGTCACGGTCACCACCCCGGGCAGCTCCGCCTCCACCACGTCATGCCCGGCGGGTGTCTGGCGCTGGATCCGGATGGTCCGGCCGTTCAGCTCCACCTGCTTGGCGAAGGTGAGCGACGGCCAGCCCAGCAGCTCCGCGACCGCGGCCGGTACGGTGCCGGTGTAGCCGTCGGTGGACTCGGTGCAGGCCACCACCAGCTCGGCGCCGGTGTGAGACACGGCGGCCGCCAACACCCGCGCGGTGGTCAGGGCGTCGGCCCCTGCCAGCCGCGCGTCGCACACGTGGAGGCCGGAGGCGGCGCCCATCGCCATCGCCTTGCGGATGACCTCCACCGCGCGCTCCCCTCCCATCGAGATCGCGACCACCTCTGACCCGGTGGACTCGGCCAACTGCAGCCCCGCCTCCACCCCATAGGAGTCGCCGGGGTCGAGCACCACCTCCACCCCCTCTCGCACCAGGCGGTGGGTGGCTGGATCGAGGGCACCGGCTCCCGACGGATCGGGGATCTGCTTCACAAAGACCGCAATTTTCAACAGCGCCCACTCCGGCATCGGATGATTCGACCATTCATCTTACCGGCCACCCGATCGTGCCCCGCCGGGGAAGGGATCTGGCCCAGACGTATAATCGCCGGGCCCGGCCATCGCCGGGCGAGCCCGCTCACCCCGAGCGGGTTGGATCATGGCCCCGTGGTGTAGCTGGCCCAACACGCCACCCTGTCAAGGTGGAGATCGGCGGTTCGAATCCGCTCGGGGTCGCCAGTTCCTCATCCGCACCGCGCCATCGCCGGCACCTAACATCGCTGGCGTGTCGGTCCATCCATCGGCCGTCGCTCGACTCTTGAGGGCCGCGGAGATCCAGGAGCGGGGCGCCCCGGGCACCACGTCTAGACCTCCCATCGGTCTGGCCGACGGCGGCAACTCGAGCCGGGTCGGACTGACCTGGATCCCGCGGGGAGTAGCGGGAAGCGGATCAGGGAGCCGGTTATGACCGGCGCCTCCGGGCTGGGTTTGGAACCCATCGCCGAGATCGCGGCCGGTCCGCCGGCGGTTGCGCTGAGCGCCCGAGTCCCGACGCCCACCGCGTCTGCCCCGGGCCTGCCGGCGCGGTCGATCGATGCGGCCACAGCCGGGCAGTCCTTTCCTTGGTTCGACGACGAGCCAAGCCGGCGGGCGATCCCCCGCGTCCTCCGTCCCGCCTCCCGGGTCGCGCCGGTGTGGAACCGGCGCGAACTGAGCTATCCGCTCCGGCGGCACATCGACCCTCTGCCGGAGCGGCATCGCCATGGAGACCGTGCCGTCCTCTGAGGCTGGCCCGCTGGGCTCGCCCCTGCCGCAGGAATTTCTGGACCAGCTATCCAACCAGGAAGAGGTCTTGGTCTCGTCGCGCGACGCCAGAGGTACCGGCAGGGTGGCAATGTGGTTCGCGATCTCCCCTCGGGGTTACGTCTACCTGTTGACACCGTCCTTCAGCCTGAAGGCCCAGCGGTGGCAGGAGGACCCGTGGGTTCGGCTCACCGTCCCCGGGGGCGGGCCCAGCCAGGAGGGCGTCGTCAGGCGGGTTGGGTTGGCCGAGCTGGAGGGCGATCTTGCGCTGATCCTGAGTCGGTTCGCGATGGCGGGAGCGGTCACGGCTGAGTCGCTCGCCTGGATGTTGGAGTCCGGCTCGCACATGCTCCTGCGGGTCGAGCGCTCCAGCTAAAGCTCCGCGGCGTCCGTCTCAATCGTGGCCCGAAGCAGGGCTTCGGCCCCGTCGGCCACTTGGCGGGGCTCGGTCCACTCCTCAGGGCAGTGGCTGCGACCATCTCGGGAGGGCACGAACAGCATTCCCATCGGTGCCATGCGAGCGACATGGGCGGCATCGTGACTGGCCCCCGATTCCAGCTCCATGGGAGTGCGACCCATCTGCTCGACCGCTCTTCCCAGGAGCTGGCGCAGGCGAGGATCGCAAGGGACCGGAGGCTCGCTCGACAGCCAGGTCAGGCGGGCCTCGACCGACCTGTCGTAGGCCACCCGGGCCACCATCCGTTCCAGCGCTTCGGAGGTCTGGCTCAGCCACGACTTGCCGGTGCTCCTCATCTCGACGACGAGCTGGGTGAGGGCCGGGACCACGTTGGCGGCGTTGGGCTTGACCAGAATCCTCCCGGTTGTCGCTACTCCGTGCCCCACATCTTGGCTGCGACCCAGGCGCTCGACTCCCAGCACCAGCTCGGCGGCAGCCACCAGGGCGTCATGCCGGTCATCCATCGGGGTCGTCCCGGCATGATCGGCCCTACCGGTGATGTCGATTTGGGCCCGGGCGATGCCGACGATGGCGCTGACAACCCCCAACGGCAGGCCCGCCTGCTCCAACCTCCGTCCCTGCTCGATGTGTAGCTCCAGATAGGCGTGAACCGAGCCGGGCCTCCAACGGGCCGCTTGGAGTTCTGCGGGCCTGCATCCGGCGGCGGTCAAGGCTTCCGCCAGAGTACGTCCCGAGCCATCGCGCAACTGCAGGTGGTCCGAATCGAGATGCCCCGTGACCGCCCGACTCCCCAGACAACTCAAGCCGAACTCGTTTGGCTCCTCCCCCAGGAAGTCGACCACCCAAAGGGGGTGACGCAGAGGCGACCTCACGAGCTGGCGGGCCACTTCAAGTGCGGCCACCACTCCGACCATGCCGTCGAAACGGCCCCCGCCGGCGACTGTGTCAGTGTGCGAACCGATGACGATGGGGGGCAGCGTCGAGTCGGCTCCCGGGAGGCGTCCGATGAGGTTGCCGGCGGGGTCCCGCTCAGCGGCGAGGCCCGCCTCCTCCATCAGGGTGTGGACGAGCGTTCTAGAGGCCTGATAGGGAGCGCTGAACACTCTCCTGGTCCACCCAGGCAGTCCCGCCTCGACGAATTCGGCGAGGCCAGTGAGATCGGCCCAAATGCGATCCCCCGACACCCCGGCGGCGCGCGGATCAGTGGTGGGTTCGGGCATGCGCGCAACCGTACCAGCAAGCAACGCTTGTGCGGGGGACGGCCGAGCTGCTTTGATTTGGTGATGCCCGACCGAGAGCAGGCGCTCGCTCTGCTGTATGAGCACACCAAGGGGGACAGCCTCCGCCGCCACGGGCTGGCGGTGGAGGCGGTCATGCGCATGGCGGCGACCAGAAGCGGGGGCGATGTCGAGCAGTGGGGGATCACCGGGCTTCTGCACGACTTCGATTACGAGGCTCACCCCGATGACCACCCCTTCTGGGGCAGGAGCGTTCTCGAGCAACGGGGCTACCCGGATGATGTGGTGCTGGCCATCCAGGGCCACGCCAATTTCAGCGGGGTGCCCCGAGAACTGGCCATGGCCAAGTGGCTCTTCGCCGTCGACGAGCTGACCGGGTTCGTGATGGCGGTGGCGATGGTCCAGCCCGGGCGCGAGGTGGCACGGGTCCAGTACCCATCGGTGCGCAAGAAGCTGAAGGACAAGGCGTTCGCCCGCAGCGTGAGCCGCGAGGACATCAGCCAGGGCGCTGCCGAGCTCGGGGTTGAACTGGAGGAACTGGTCCCCCTGGTGGTCTCTGCCCTGACCCCCTTGGCCTCAGACTTGGGGTTGGGCTGAAACGTTAACGCAGCTCGGGCCGCTCCGCGGGTGTGGCCGAGGGACGTGCCCTGGTCCGGTCACGGCCAAGGCCGGTTGGCGCCGGGCGCGGCCAATTGGCCCTGGCCGACCCGCCGGATCGGTGGGCCTATACTCGGTTCACAACCCAATCCCGGGGAGGTGGCTGAGTGGCCGAAAGCGCCCGCCTGCTAAGCGGGTGACGGGGCTTAACCTCGTCCGAGGGTTCGAATCCCTCCCTTCCCGCCATCCTCGTGCCCCCTTCCGCCCGCTCCGGCTCGACGCGGAAGGTTGGGCCGGGCCGGCCTTTCGCCCCACCTGGTTGACAGGGCCGGTCGGGTCGACGCAACCTGCCTCAGACCTCCCGGCGGCTGAAACTGAGAACGGCGACCACCAGGACTGATCCCACCCAGAGCGCCACGTAGGCCAAGTAGGCCGGGCTCGGTCCGCCACTCACCTGGAAGGTTGAGCCGAGCCCGTGGCGCGCAGCCGCCTGCGAGCTCAGCGGCTCGATGGCGAACACCGCCGCTCGCCACATGCCATCGGTGGGCAGCAGGAAGTGGGTGACCACCCCGAGATCCGCAAATGCGCGATTGTGGAATGCCTGCCCAAACGCGCCCGCGACCCCGCCCAGCCACATGGTGCCGAACGCCATCACCGAGATCACGGCGGTGGTGATGGTCGAAAGTCGGGTGCTCAGGACGAGGGCAAAGGTGAGCAGGCAGACTCCCTCGGCAACCACGGCGGCCTCGGCCGACCCGATCTGACGCGGCAGGTAACCGGTCGTCCAGCTCACCAGCAGAAAAATCGCCGTGGTCGACCCCACGGCATAGACCGCGGTGCCGGCCACCAGGCCGACCCAGCGCCCCAAGAGGTGCTGCGACCGCCGCACCGGCCGGGCCAACAGCGCTTGGGCAACCCCTGACTCGAGATCTCCAGCGATGGCGGGAGCGGCCACGAAGGAGCAGCTGAGCGCCAGCACGAAGCTGAACATGAACATGACCAGCAGCAGCAGCTGCGCCGAGGCCAGCTGCACCTCGCCCGCGGTCAGGAGCTGGCCGCCCAGATGCAGATGGGGAATCTTGGAGAAGCCCCAGCCGGTGAGCGCGAGCACAGCCACGGTCAGCCCCAGAAGGGCGTGCACCAGGCGACGTCGCAGCAGCTCCTTCAACGTCAGCCGGGAGATCGCCCAGAGAGTCCTCACCGGCCGCCCACCAGCTCCAGGAAGCGCTCCTCAAGGGGTTGCTGGCCGGGGTCGACGGCATGGACCCTGGCGCCGGCGGCAACGATGGCAGAGACCAGATCGGGGACTTCGGCCTCGGCAACTCCGTCGAAGATGAGCCAGGGCCCATCGACGCGGAAGGGAGCCCGGGCAGCCAGACCACGGAGCTGGTCCCCCGTGAGCCCGGAACAGCGGATTCGAACCTGAGATCGTCCCAGCACCTCCTTGAGGCTCCCCTGCACCACCACCCGGCCGCCGTCCACGATGGCGACACGGTCACAGACCTGCTCCACCTCGGAGAGCAGGTGAGAGTTGAGCAGCACGGCGATGCCTCGCTCGCGGAGGTGGCAGAGGATCTCCCGGAAGTCGTGACGGCCAACCGGATCCAGCGCGGAGGTGGGCTCATCCAGCAGCACCAACCGGGGCTCCCCCAGCAGGGCCACCGCCAAACCCAGGCGCTGCTGCATGCCTTTGGAGAAGGTGGAGACCCGTCCCTGGGCGCGATCGGCCAGGCTCACTGTGGCCAGCGCCTTTTGGATCGTGTCCTGACGCCGGGAGGGCGCAATGCCGGCCAGTTCGCAGTGAAGGTCGAGCACCTCCTCCGCCCGCAGCCAGCCCTGATACCGGAAGAGTTCGGGAAGGTACCCGATCGAGCGGCGCGCCGCCAGCGAGCCCAGGGGGAAACCCAGGACGGTGCCCCCGCCCGATGTGGGCCGCGAGAGCCCCAACACCAGGCGGATCGCGGTCGTCTTACCGGCTCCGTTCGGACCCAGGAAGCCGAAGATCTGCCCCTGGGGCACGGTCATGCTGAGCCGGTCGAGCGCGAGCTTCCGGCCATAGCTCTTGGTGAGCTCCGCCACCTCGAGGGCGGGGCCACCGAAGCCGGGCCCCGGGCGGGAAACGGTATCTGCCACTGGACCTGCCACGGGGACCACCATATTCCGGATGGCGGTCGCCCGGCCGCCACCCGGTCAGAGCGGCGCGGAGTCCAGCTCCTCAACCAGCGCCGCCACCCGCCGCCTGATCTCGTCGCGGATGCGTCTCACGTCCTCAAGCGGACGGTCCTTCGGGTCCGGCAGGGTCCACTCGATGTAACGCTTGCCCGGGATGTAGGGACACCGGTCGCCACAGCCCATGGTCACCACCACGTCGGCCCAGCGCGCCAACTCGTCCGTGAGGAGCGCCGGCCTGCGGCCGCCGAGGTCCTCCCCTATCTCGGCCATGGCCTGCAGCACGTGCGGGTGAATCGCCTCGGCCGGGTCGGTGCCCGCGCAGGCAGATGGGTGCCGCCCCTGAGCCGCCAACTCGAAGAGCGCCCGGCTCATCTGCGAGCGCCCCGCATTGTGGACGCAGACGAAGAGCACCTTGGTCATCGTGCCAATGTAGCTGGCGGCTGCATCACAGCATCACTCTCGACTGGTCTCCCTGGTCGAGGGATGAAGCGGCAGCGCTGTCCAGGGCGGCCTCCAGGATCGCGGGTACCTGATCTTACGCGGAGGCACGGCCTGGGCTGGTGCCACGAGGCCGCGGTCAGGTGGCCGCCGGGCTCGGCCGGCGGTGAGACCTGGACGGCGAGCCGGTCCGCACCCAGCGGCAGGCCACGGACCGGGCCCCGGAGCACGGTGGCGTCCGCTCCCGGCGTGCATCGGCTGTTACACGGCGGCCCAAAGGACGTAGGATGCGCCGATGAGCATGGAATCTCAGCCGCCCGCCCCCCATCGGGAGCTGTCGACGATCTGGACCCTGCCGGCGCGCTTGAGGCGCCGCTATCGGGAGACCGCCGCCGAACGTCCGGATGAGGAGATCAACCTTCGAGTCCTGACCTCGTTCCTGGGAACGTTCGCGACGGTGCGCATCATCACCCACGGGATCAGGGGCAACTGGCTGCCCCTCAAGAACATCGAGCTTGGGGGCAAGCAGGGTGCGCACCCGCTGCACATCCACCACCTGGTCTGGGGCATC
>JAKABA010000204.1 GCA_021802115.1 bacterium
CGGGTCATGTCCCTGGAGGATCCCGAGCGCAAGATGAGCAAGACCGACGGCTCCGACGCCGGCGTGATCAAACTCCTGGACCCCCCGGATCGGATTCGCGCCAAGTTCCGCCGCGCCAAGACGGACGCCGGCTCGGGGGTCGACTTCGCCAATCCCTCGGCGGGGGTCGCCAACCTGCTGGACATCTATCGCGCTCTCACCGGATGCACGAAGGAGGAGCTGCAAGCGGAGTTCGAAGGGGTCGGCTATGGGCAGCTCAAGGACCGGGTCGCGGATCAGGCGATTGCTGCCATCGAACCCATCCAGCTCCGGTATCGGGAGCTGACGGCGGACCCAGCAGAGCTGGACGCGATCCTGGCCCGAGGCGCCGCCGCAGCCCGCGAGGTGGCCTCGGCCACGATGTCCGAGGTGAGAGCTCGGATCGGGCTGCTGCCACCTGGATGAGGTTGGGGGCGAACTGGGTGCCGGTCTCCCTGGTCGGGATCGGTCACTTCCGGCCCGGCCACCTCACGAGTCGGCCATGACCTCGAACACCGCCGCCACGTCCTGATCGCCGTGTCCCAGTGACCGGGCGCGGGCCAGCCATCCGGCCACCGCCCCGGTCATCGGCAGGGCCAGACCATGCTCGCCCGCGACCTGCAAGATCAGCTCGGCATCCTTCTCCGCCAGGTAGAGCGGGAAGCTCGGCGGGAAGTGGTGCTCCATCATCTGGGCTCCCTTGGCCTGGGCCATGGCGGCATCCAGGGGTCCCCCTGAGATCGCTTCCAGAAATAGCTTGGGGTCCAAGCCCAAAGCATCCGCCAGCAGCAGGGCTTCGCCCAAGGAGCCGAGTAGGTTGAGCAGCCAGTCGTTGACCACCAGCTTGAGCGCGGTCGCCGGTCCGGCCTCCTCGCCGACCCAGACAGTGGCTCGGCCGAGCGCCGCGAAAGCCGGCCGGACAAGGTCGCGCACCGACTGGGGCCCGCTGGCCAGGACCAGGAGCTGACCGGACTCGGCTGGCTCCCGGCTGCCTGACACCGGGGCGTCGACGAGCGCCACGCCGGCGGCCCTGGCCAACGCCGCCAACTCGTGGATCCCGGTGAGGCCGACCGTGCCCATCTGCACCCATACCGACCCGGCTGAGAAACTGCCGATCGCCCTGGTCATGACCGAGGTGGTGGCGGCCGCATCCGGCAGCATGGTGATCACCACCGAGGCACCATTGACCGCCTCCTCGGCACTGGCAGCCACCTGCGCCCCCCTGGCTCGGAGCGGCTCGGCCCGGCCCGGTGTGCGGTTCCAGACCGTCACTTCAAGGCCGGCCGCGAGCAGGGAGCGCGCGATCCCCGAGCCCATGATGCCGGTCCCCAGCACCGCCACTCGACCCTGGCCCGTCACCCAGCCAGTCTAGCCAACGCCGAATCCGCCGGGCGAAGTTGAGGGGACAGGCGCCCGAACGTGGGCCGCGAGACTGGCCGGGGCGGGTTCCGATCGGCTGGGAAGTGGGCAGGCCGGGCCGCGCCCGGGCTGGCGGCCACCGATGTCAGGGCTCGGCCGCGATCTTCCGGCCGCCTATAATCCGGCCGATGCGGTGGAGTCGTATAGGCGTCTTTCTAACCGCCGCGGCACTTCCCGCCTATGTTCTGCGGGGCAGCCTGCTGGGCAAGCTTCCCTTCACCGGCCTGGAGGTGGTGCTCGGATTGACCGTGCTCGCCTTCATCATCGAGAGCTGGCAGCAGCGGCGGATGCCCCACCTCGACACCCCCTTCACCGTCCTTATCGCGGTCCTGCTGGTCGCCATGGTGATCGGGGTCGCGGTCAGCCCGGAGAAGCGGGACGCCCTGGGGATCGCCAAGGCCTACATCGTGGAGCCGGTCCTCTACTTCTTCATCGTGGTCAACGTGCTCCGCTCCAGCTGGGACTGGGAGCGGCTGAGCTACGGCCTGTATGTCAGCGGTGCCGTGGTCGCGGTCTCCCAGTTCGTGGCGCTGGCGGGCTCGCTGCGCGACCACACCTTCAACATCAACACCAACCCGCCGGTGCCGACCTGGCTCTGGACCAACAACAACTTCGGCGGGATCTTCCTGGACCCCCTGGTGGGGCTGGCGCTCGGGCTGGCGCTCTTCGGCGGGGTCAGGCACCGCCGGGTCCACTGGGCGATGCTGATCCTGCTGGGCCTGGCCGACGTCCTGACCCTGAGCCGGGGCTCGTGGTTCGCGCTGGTGGTGGTGGCCCTGGTGGCGGTGCTGATCCATCCGCGCCGGCGGATTCTGTTCCCCGCCCTGGTGGTGGTGGCGGTCGTGGCGGTCTTCCTGCCCCCGATCCGCCACCGGGTGGAGAACGAGCTCAACCCCAACAACCCCGCCAACTCGGTCGTGACCAGGGTCCACCTCTGGCACGCCACCGTGGATCTGCTGGTCGCCCACCCGTTCACCGGGAGCGGGCTCGCCAACTACCAGCAGGAGGTGCGTCCCTACCGGGTGCAGCTGCACGACGTGATCCACCAGACCCACGTGTATCCCGACCAGCTGGAGCTCGACTTCTGGGTCGAGCTGGGGGTGATGGGGCTGATCTTCCTGATCGGCTTTCTGATCGAGCTGGGTCGCTACCTGTTCCCGGTGGTGCGCGCCGGGCCCCTCTCCCATCCCTGGGCGGCCGCTCTGGTCCTGGCCTGGGTCGGCATTCTGGCCCATGGCCTGGTGGACAGTCCGTACTGGAAGAACGACCTCTCAGTGGAGTGGTGGGCGCTGGCGGCGCTGGTCGTGGTGGCCGTGGTGCCGGCCACCCGCCAGCTCCAGCTGCGCCGTCCTCAGCGCCAGACCTGAGCCTTTGGCGTGAGCCTCGCCCACCGCACGGTCCGCAACACGACCATGCTGTTCGTGGCCCGGACCGGGGCGCGGCTGCTGGTCTTCGTGGCCTTCCTGATCCAGCAGCACGCGCTGGGCGCCTTCCGCTACGGCGAGTTCGGGGTGGTGGTGGTGCTCAGCAACCTCTCCAGCATCGTCGGCGACGGCGGCCTCCAGATCGTCTACCTGCGCGAGGGCAGCCGCGACCGCAAGCGGCTGGAGCCCTACCTGGCGGCCATCCTCGGAGCCAAGGTCCCGCTGCTGCTGGGCAGCCTGCTCTGCCTGTTCGTGATGGCCTCGTTCACCAGCCACCCCTCGGTCCTGCCGCTGGTGTGGCCGGCTTTCGCGCTGCTGGTGGCGACCTCGGTCGCCAACGTGCTGCGCAGCACCTTCTATGCGACCGGGGAGATGCGCTACGAGGCGTTCGAGACCATCGCCGAGGGCGGGATCCTGCTGCTGGGGACCGCGTTCGCCTGGGTCGCCCACCTCGGCCTGCCGGCCTACCTGTGGGCCTATGCCGCCTCCTACCTCTTCACCTGCCTGTTCGCGCTCACGATCATCTCCCGCCGCTACTTCCGGCCCCGGGTCGCCATCGACTATCCGCTGGTGCGCCGGCTGATTCGGATGGGGCTGCCCTTCGCCTTGGTCTTCTTCCTCAACACCATCTACTTCAAGATCGACGTCCTGATCCTGGACGCGCTGCGGGGGGCCACCCAGGTGGGCTATTACCAGGCCTCCTACAAGTTCCTGGAGGGGCTCTCCTTCCTCCCCCAGACGGTGATGAACGCGGTCTTTCCCGCGCTTTCGGTGCTCCACCTGGGGGAGGTCGGCTCGATGCGTCTGGCCTACACCGTCACCCTGCGGCTGCTGGCCTCGATCGCGATGCCGCTGGCGGTGGCGCTGGCCTTCGGCGGGAGCGCGCTGGTGGGGTTCCTGCACATCTACTCGCAGTCCGGTCCCTCGGTCAGCATCCTGGCTTTGGCGCTGGTCTTCCTCTTCGTCAACAACACCTTCGTCTTCGGGCTGGGGGCGATGGACCGCCAGCAGGACAGCATCATCCTGTCGGTGCTCAGCATCGTGGTCAACGTGACCCTGAACTTCGTGATGATTCCGCTCTTCCCCCACCAGAGCGGGTATCTTGCCTGTAGCTGGGCTACCGTGATCACGGAGGTGTTCCTGCTGGTGGCCGGATACATGCTGGTGCGCCGCCAGCTTGGCAACCTGCCCTGGGCCCGGGCGCTCACGCCCATCGTGGTCTCCGGGGGGCTTATGGTTGGGGTGATGGGGGTGCTCGCCTTCGCCAACGTCTTCTGGGTGGCCCCGGTGGCCGGGGTCTGCTACCTGGGGGCGCTGTGGCTGACCGGTGGGGTGACCCCCGAGGAGATCCGGATGGCCCGCCAGAGCCTGCGCCGCCGGCTGGCGCCGGAGAGTGGAGGGATGGGGCTTGGCTGAATCGGGCCCGCTCATCCGGCCGCTGGAGCTGTCCCATGCGCGCAGCCGCAACGGTCGGCTGGGACCGCTGGTGGCGATCCGGGTGGTGGGGGACGCCCTGGCGGTCGCGGTCGGCGCCTTGATCGGCTACGGGTACCGCTTCCACCTCTCCGGGGTCCCCATCCCCGGTGGCGCCATTCCCAGCTTCGCCGACTACGCCATGGCGGTGCCGGTGGTGGTGGCGCTGTGGCTGCTGGTCTTCACGTTCACCGGCCGCTACCGGGTCCAGCGGGGTCAGTCCTTCGTGGATGAGATCCTGGGCTCGGCGGGCTCGGTCGCTCTCTTCGTGGTCCTGGCCCTGGCGCTCGAGGGGCTGTACCGGGGCTTCCCCTACTCCCGGCTGGTGCTGGCGGATGCCTCGATCGCGGCACTTCTCCTGTTCATCCTGGAGCGGGCCGCCATCCGCGGCCTCCAGGGGGCCCTGTTCAGCTCCGGCTTCGGCGCGGTTCGGGTCCTGGTGGTGGGCAGCGGGGAGGTCGCCGACCTGCTCATCCGCCGGCTGCGGATGTTCCCCGAGTACGGCTACCAGCTGGTGGGGAGGGTCGCCACCGCCCCGGAACCACCCTCGGCCGGGTCCGACCTGACGACCTTCGGGATCGAGCACGGGTTGGCCCGGATCGTGGCCCACGAGCACGCCGACATGGTGGTGCTGGCGCTGGGGGAGGACGGCCACCACCGGGTGGTCGAGTTCGCCAACGCCTGCCTGAGCCAGGGGGCGGAGGTCAAGGTGGTCCCGGACGTCCTGGAGATCATGACCTCAGCCGCCCGCACCGAGCAGGTGGCCGGCATGCCGCTGATCGGCCTGCGGCCGAACCGGCTGGTGGGCCGCAACCTCATCCTCAAGCGCGGCTTCGACCTGGTCTTCACCGTGCTCCTGGCGATCCCGGTGGTGCCCGTGGTCGCGGTCTGCGCCGCCGCCATCTCGCTGACCTCGAAGGGCTCTCCCTTCTACGGGCAGGACCGGCTGGGGCGGCACGGGAGGGTGTTCAAGGTCTGGAAGTTGCGGTCCATGGTGGTCGATGCCGAACGCCACACCGGGCCGGTCATGGCCCGGGCCGACGACGACCGCACGACCCCGGTGGGCCGCTTCGTGCGTCGCTTCAGCCTGGACGAGCTCCCCCAGCTCTGGAACGTGATCAAAGGGGAGATGAGCCTGGTCGGCCCGCGCCCCGAGCGCCCGTTCTTCGCCGCCCGCTTCGAGCGCGACTACCCCCGCTATCGCGAGCGCCTGGCGGCGCCCCCGGGGTGCACCGGCTGGGCCCAGGTCAATGATCTGCGCCAGGGCAACTCCATGGAGGAGCGCATCTTCTACGACCTCTACTACATCGAGAACTGGTCGTTGGGCTTCGACCTCAAGATCCTGCTGCTCACCCCCTGGCGGATCCTCTTCCATCAGCATGCCTACTGAGGCTCCGCCCAGAAGCTGCGCGGCCGAGGTGAGCTGGTAGGCTTGCCCCTCGTGAAGGGTCTGGTTCTCAGCGGGGGCAAGGGGACCAGGCTTCGCCCGATCACCCACACCGGCGCCAAGCAGCTGGTCCCGATCGCCAACAAGCCGGTTCTGTTCTATGGGCTGGAGGCGCTGGTCGAGGCCGGCATCGAGGAGATCGGGATCGTGGTCGGGGACACCGGGGAGGAGATCCGCCGGGCGGTGGGGGACGGCTCCCGGTTCGGGGCCAGGATCGAGTACATCAGCCAGCTGGCGCCGCTGGGGCTGGCCCATGCGGTGCAGACCGCGCGCTCCTTCCTCCAGGGCTCGCCCTTCGTCATGTACCTGGGCGACAACTTCATCACCGGGGGGATCCGATCGGTGGTGGAGGAGTTCCGCCGCGACCGCCCGGACGTGCTCATCCTGCTGAAGCAGATGCCCGATCCCCAGCGCTTCGGGGTCGCCGAGCTGGACCAGGGGAGGGTGATGCGGCTGGAGGAGAAGCCCCGGCAACCCCGCTCCGACCTGGTGCTGGTGGGGGTCTACTGCTTCCAGCCCAGCATCTTCGAGGCGGTGGACGCCATCTCCCCCTCGGCCCGCGGTGAGCTGGAGATCACCGACGCCATCCAGTGGCAGATCGACCGGGGCCGGCGGGTGACCCCGCACCTGGTGGAGGGGCGCTGGATCGACACCGGCAAGATGGACGACCTCCTGGAGTGCAACCGGGTCGTCCTGGACATGCTCGAGGAGCGCAGGGAGGGGAACGTGAGCGCGGACTCGCGGCTGCTGGGCAAGGTGATCCTGGAGCCGGGATCCGAGGTGATCCACAGCACCATCCGCGGCCCGGTGATAGTCGGCGCCAACACCCGGGTGGTGGACTCCTTCGTCGGCCCCTTCACCGCCCTGTATCACGACGTGGTCGTGGAGGGCAGCGAGATCGAGCACTCGATAGTCTTGGAGCACACGGTGATCCGCGGCGCCAGCAAGATCGAGGACTCCCTGATCGGAAGGGACGTGGTGATCGAGAAGAGCGACACCCGCCCGCTGGCGCACAAGCTGATGCTGGGTGACCACTCCCGGGTTAGCCTGGCTTGAGGAGGACCTGATGCCCTGGCAGCCGGTGACCGAGGAGATGGAGGCGGTGCTCCAGGAGATGGCGGACAAGCCGCTCGCCGAGAAGCTGGGGGAGATCGACCAGGTGATGGTGAAGACCCTGAAATTGCACTTCGACCAGCGCGGCCACTTCACCGAACAGCTCAAGCGCGGCGACCTCGACGATCGGGGCCGGCCGTTTGTGCCCGACCACGGCTTCGCCCAGATGTCGCGCTCGCTGGCCTACGCCAGGGGTGGCAACCCGCCCGAGCTGATCAAGGCGTTTCACTGGCACCGTCGGCAGTGGGACTACTGGGAC
>JAKABA010000205.1 GCA_021802115.1 bacterium
AGTGGCCGGCACCGTCTTTGCGATCAACACCGGGAGTTTCGGCGCCACCAGCGCCGACCTGTTCTTGGTGCTCATCCTGGCCGCGGTCTTCCTCGGAGGTCCGGGCCAGCCCTACGGCGCCATGCTGGGGGCCCTGGTGATCGGCGTCATCACCGAGGTGAGCGCCTCGGTGATCACCGCCGACTACAAGTACGTTCCCGCGTTCGTCATTCTCTTGGTGGTCCTCGCAGTCCGTCCGCGCGGCCTGTTCAGCGCCGGCACCCTGGACTGAACCCGTGCCCACCATGCCCCTGCCCGGCTGCCACTCGCACGCCCCAACTTCACCCAGGAGGTACGCTCAGTGAGCCAGGCCACCCTCTTCTACCTGGCCAACCTGCTCATCTACGGCGCGGTGGATGTGATCGCCTGCCTGGGACTGTCGATGCAGTTCGGAGTGGCCGGGATCAGCAACTTCGGCTACATCATCTTCCAGGCCGCGGGGGCCTACACGGCGGCGGTGCTGGCGCTGCCGCCTGACACCGCCAACGGCGGTTTCCAGCACTACATCGGCGGGTTGGGGCTGCCCTTTCCGCTGCCGATCCTGGGCGCCACCGTGGTCGGGGGCCTGGTGGCGCTGCCGTTTGCGGTCCTGGTCGGGCGCCGGCTGACCGGTCACGTCGCCGCCATCGGGCTGTTGGTCACGGCGGTGATGGCGAACCTGCTGGTCACCAACTTCGTGCCTCTGTTCAACGGGGCGGCGGGTCTCTCGCTGGTGCCGCAGCCGCTCCAAAACCTGCTCAACCCCCAGACCCAGACCTACCAATGGATCTATGGAGCGGCGGCCGCGGTGGTGGCGCTCTTGGTGTATCTGCTCTTTCACCGCATCACCGAGTCTCCCTACGGACGGAGCATGCGGGCGATGCGCGACAACAGCGTGGTCGCCAACGCCCTCGGCAAGGATCTCCTCAGCATGAGGACGGCGATGCTGGTGCTGGGAGGGATGGCGGCGGGCCTCTCGGGCGGGGTCCTGGTGGGCTTCATAACCCTGTGGGACCCGGGCGCCTGGGGATACGCCGAGACCATCGTCCTCTTCGCGGCCATCATCATCGGGGGTACCGGGAATCACAAGGGAGCGGTCCTGGGGGCGATCCTGGTCCCGGTCGGGTTCGAGGAGGCGACCCGCTTCATCCCCTCCTCCCTCGGCCCTCCAGGAATGATCCCGGCCCTGCAGTGGGTCGCCATCGGCCTTCTCATCGTGGGCTTTCTGTGGTTCCGGCCCCAGGGCATCATCCCCGAACCTCGGCGCCGGACATTCGCCCGGGCTCAGGCCCGGCTGACGCGTGCCCGGCGTGACCAGCCCCCGCGACCCACCACGGCCGCCACTCCGCACGCGCCGTCCGGAGCGGAAACGGCCAATCCCGGCGGGGCCATGCTCGCCACCGAGGGGGTGGTGGTCGCCTTCGGCGATGTCCGGGCGGTGGACGGGGTCAGCATCACGGTGGGCCGGAGGAGTCTCACCGGCCTCATCGGCCCCAATGGTGCCGGCAAGTCGACCCTGCTGGCGGCTCTGGCGGGGACCGTGCCGATCGCGGAAGGCAGGATCCTCTTCGACGGCCAGGATGTCAGCCGGATGCCGGCGTACCTGCGGGCCCGCCTGGGACTGGTGCGGACCTTCCAACTGGCTAGCGAGTTCAAACGGTTGACCGTGGTGGAGAACCTCCTGTCGGCCGTGCCGTCGCAGCGGGGGGACACCCTGCGCGGCGCCCTCCGCGGTCCCCGCTACTGGCAGCACGACGAGCTGGCCGCGATCGAGGAGGCCCGGGAGCTGATGGATCACTTCGGCCTGCTCGAATATGCGGACACCTACGCCGGCAACCTGTCCGGAGGCCAGCGCCGACTGGTCGAGATCATGCGGGCGATTATGGCCAAGCCCAAACTGCTCCTCCTGGACGAGCCGATGGCGGGTATCCATCCCAACCTGGCGCGGGCGATCGGCCGGCACCTGCAGACGCTGTGCGCCCAGGGCATGACCATCCTTTTGGTTGAACACGAGTTGGGCTTCATGGATGAGTTCTGTGATCCGGTGATAGTCCTGGCCGAGGGCCGGGTCCTGGCCCAGGGCACCATGGGCGAGCTGCGCGGGCACAGCGAGGTCGTGGAGGCCTACCTTGTCGGCTGAACAGACAACGAGCGCCAAGACCACCCGGGGGGCCGGCCTCGTCACCGAGCTGCTCTCGGCCGGATATGCGGGCAGGGCCGTTGTGCAGGAGCTCTCCATTCGCCTCGACCCAGGTGAGGTCGTGTCAGTGGTCGGCCCCAACGGGTCGGGCAAGAGCACCCTGCTCAAGGCACTGGTCGGGGTGGTCCGCGTTCTCAGTGGCAAGGTGCTGCTGGACGGCCAGGAGATCACCAACTGGGCTCCCGACGAGGCGGCGCGCGCGGGCATCGGCTACGTACCCCAGATAGACGACGTCTTCGCCCCCCTGACGGTGCGCGAGAACCTGGAGATGGGGGGATACCTCCTCCCCGTGCGCGAGGTGCCCGGGCGGATCACCCACGTGCTGGAGGTGTTCCCGCAGCTGGCGCGGATGCTCTCGCGCAAGGCCGGGCGGCTCTCGGGGGGCGAGCGCAAGATGCTGGCCATGGGGCGGGTGCTGATGCTGCAGCCGCGAGCCTTCATTCTCGACGAGCCGACCGCGAACCTGGCCCCGGCGCTGGCCAACATGCTGTTGGAAGACCACATCCGCCAGCTGAGCGCGACCGGCGCCTCGGTTCTGGTGGTCGAGCAGAGGGCTCGCGCCGTCCTGGCGATCTCGGACCGGACCTACGTGCTGACCGGAGGCCGTTGCCGGCTCGAGGGGACCCCAGCGGAGCTGCTGGCGAGCCCGGACTTCGCGGACACATTCCTCGGTGGCGCGCGCCACGCATCGGAGCCGGCGGCGGAGTGACCTGGCAGTGAGGGCCAGACCTCAGCGTTCCCATATGACCCAGGCGACCGTCCCTGACCCCTCCTCCATCGTGCCGGACGGCGCTGCTCATGCCGGCGGTCGTGAACTCCGCGGCGGCATTCCCCGCCGGCCAAGGATCGCTGGCAGGGCGGGCCCAACTGAGCCCCCGACCGGACACGGCAAACGCAGGGAGCCCAGCGCCGCGCGGGTTGGACCTCCCCGGGCCCTCCCCCATGGTTGAGTCCAGCGGCTCGGCCGCCCTCCCCGGCGCACGGACCGTCCGGGACTGGCCGCGTGCTGACCCCTCAGTGGTCGCCCAGTTGGCCGAGATCCCCGCCGCCGTGGCCGCGGACTGCATGCACCGGACCGGGGCGATGGGAGCGGAGATCCGGGCGCTCTGGCGCGGGGCCAAGCTCTGCGGCTCGGCCCTGCCGGTGCTGGTGCGCAGCGGCGACAACGCTCGTATTCACGAAGCCCTGGGGCTGGCTCAGGCAGGCGACGTGCTGGTCGTGAACGCCCAGGGCTCGATGGCCCACGCGGTCTTCGGCGAGCTCATGGCGACTCGCGCACGCGCGGTCGGGCTCGCCGGGCTGGTGGTGGACGGCGCGGTGCGCGACGTGGCCGACCTGGAGGCCATGAGGTTTCCCGTCTTCGCCATGGGCAGCAGCCCCGGGGGGCCCACCAAGGAGGGCACCGGGGAGGTGGGGTATCCGGTCGCCTGCGGCCGGGTCGTGGTCAATCCGGGCGACGTGGTGCTAGCGGACGACGACGGGGTGGCGGTGATCCCGCGGAGCGCCGCCGCCGCCGTGCTCGAGGCCGCCCGGGAGCGCCTTGAGCAGGAGGCCGCAAAGAGGGCCGCCGCCCGGTCAGGTCGCCCCGTTGTCTAGGCGCCAACCGTTCCTGAGGGAGGCGGGCCGGCTCGCGCGGCCCACCACCGACGGGCGCGCGGGGGCCGTCTTCACCGCCTCCGTGGGTGGTACACTTGCAGCTGCGGGGCCTGGTATTTCTAACGCCAAGCGCCAGCATGGGGGACGCGGCAGTACGAGCATGGCCGTCGGGCACGGCACTGGGGAGCGCGAGAGATGCCGGAGTTGATGTCCGAAGCAGGGCTGACGGCGGGTGGGACCCAGATCTCCGGAGGGCACCTGGTGGCTCGCGCGCTCCGCGGCGAGGGCATCGAGGTCATATTCACCCTCTGCGGCGGTCACATCATCGACATCTACGATGGTTGCCTCGACGAGGGCATCAAGATCGTGGACGTCCGTCATGAGCAGGTGGCCGCCCACGCCGCGGACGGCTATGCCCGGGTGACCGGCATACCCGGATGCGCCGTGGTCACGGCCGGGCCAGGCACCACCGACGCGGTCACCGGGGTGGCCAACGCCTTTCGCGCCGAGAGCCCCATGCTCTTGATCGGGGGGCAGGGCGCCACCAGCCAGCACAAGATGGGCTCGCTGCAGGACCTCCCCCATGTGGAGATGCTCCGCCCCATCACCAAGTTCGCGGCCACGGTACCCACCACCTCCCGGGTCGCCGACATGGTGGCGATGGCGTTCCGAGAGTGCTTCCTGGGCGCGCCGGGCCCCTCCTATCTCGAGATACCCAGGGACGTGCTGGACGCTCAGGTCGACTTGGACCAGGCGACCATCCCCAGCGCCGGGCACTCCCGGGCCTCCACCCGGAGCCTTGGGGACCCTGCCGACATCGAGCGGCTGGCCGACCTGATCACCCATTCCCGCCGTCCCTGCATCCTCCTTGGCCAGCAGGTGTGGACCTGCCGCGCGGCCGAGCCGGCGCAGGCCCTGGTTCGGGAAGCCGACATCCCCGCCTTCATGAACGGGGCGGGCCGAGGCACCCTGGCACCCGATGATCCCCGACACTTCCAGCTGACCAGGAGGTACGCCTTCGACAAGGCCGACCTGATCATCATCGTCGGCACCCCCTTCGACTTCCGCCTCGGCTACGGCCGCCGCCTCAATCCGCGGGCCGCGGTGGTGCAGATCGACCTCGACTACCGCACGGTGGGCCGCAACCGTGACGTCACCCTGGGCATGGTGGGTGACTGCGCGGTGATCCTGGAGGCGGTGCGACAGGCGCTGTCCGGTCGGGTCTCGCCCTCGTTGGACCACCACGACTGGCGAGAAGAGCTGCGGGCGGAGGAGGATCGGCTGGAGAGCTCCCGGCGGTCCAAGCTGCTCTCGGACTCGGTCCCGATCCACCCCATGCGCGTGGCCCACGAGATCAACCAGTTCCTCACCGACGACACCATCTACATAGGTGACGGTGGCGACGTGGTGACCACCGCCGGACAGGTGGTCAAGCCCCACCTGCCCGGTCATTGGATGGACCCCGGCCCCCTGGGCACCCTGGGAGTGGGGATCGGCTTCGCCATGGCGGCCAAGCTGGCGCGCCCGGACCAGGAGGTCTTGTGCTACTTCGGTGACGGCGCGCTCAGCCTCACCGGTTTCGACTTCGAGACCATGCTCCGTTTCAATCTGCCCTTCATCGGTGTGGTGGGCAACAACTCCTACATGAACCAGATCCGGTACGGCCAGCTGGCCCGCTACGGCCGAGAGCGCGGCGAGGTGGGCAACAAGCTGGGCGACCTTCCCTACGGCAGATTCGCCGAGGTTTTGGGCGGGTACGGCGAGGAGATCCGCGATCCCAAGGACATCCGCCCCGCCCTGGAGCGAGCCCGGGCGTCGGGCAGACCCTCCCTGATCAACGTCTGGGTCGACCCCGATGAGTTCGCCTCGGGAACCATGAACCAGACGATGTACAAGTGAGGCGGACCGAGGGTCCGTCCTCCCAGGAGCAAAGGGAGTCGTTATGAGCAAGGCATTGCAGGGCGTTCGCGTGCTGGACATGACCCATGTCCAGGCGGGCCCGGTATGCACCCAGATGTTGGCCTGGTTGGGTGCCGACGTCATCAAGATCGAGCCCCCCGGACGGGGGGACGTCACCCGCTCGCAGCTGCGTGACCTCCCCGACGTCGACAGTCTCTACTTCACCATGCTCAACTCCAACAAGCGCAGCCTGAGTCTCAACATCAAGCACGAGCGGGGGCGGGAGCTCCTCTGGGAGCTGCTGCGCCGGTCGGACGTGCTGGTGGAGAACTTCGGCCCGGGGGCCCTGGACCGCCAGGGGATCACCTGGGAGCGGCTGCAGGTGGAGGCTCCCCGCCTCATCTACGCCTCGATCAAGGGGTTCGGCCCGGGCAGCTACGAGAACGCCAAGGCCTACGAGACCATCGCCCAGGCGATGGGCGGCTCCATGAGCACCACCGGCTTCGAGGACGGACCGCCGACGTCCACGGGGGCTCAGATCGGCGACTCGGGGTCGGCGGTGCACCTGCTGGCGGCGATCCTCGCGGCCCTGCTGCAGCGCCACCAGACCGGGCGCGGCCAGCGGGTCCAGGTCGCCATGCAGCACGCCGTCCTCAACCTCTGCCGCGTCAAGATCAGGGATCACCAGCGACTCCAGCACGGCCCCTTGGCCGAGTACCCCAACTCCGAGTTCGGGCACACCGTTCCTCGGTCCGGAAACGCCTCCGGGGGCGGCCAGCCCGGGTGGGCGCTGCGCTGCCAGCCGGGCGGCCCCGACGACTTCATCTACGTGATCATCCAACCCCACGTGTGGGAGCGCCTGGTGCGTCAGATCGGCAGGGAGGACCTGCTGGGAGATCCCGCCTGGGACACCGCCGAGGGCCGCCTCACCCACCTCAACGAGGTCTTCGCCACCATCGAGGCCTGGACCATGCGGCACAGCAAGTGGGAGGTCTTCGAGCAGTTGAACGCGATCGACGTCCCCTGCGGTCCGGTGTTCGACACCGGCGACATCGTGCGGGACCAGTCCCTGCGGGACACCGGCATGATCGTGGAGGTCGACCATCCGGAGCGCGGCACCTACATCAACGTGGGGTGCCCGCTGCGGCTCTCCGACTCGCCGGTGGAGATCCGCCGGTCCCCGCTGCTGGGAGAGCACTCCGATGAGGTGCTGCGCGAGGTGCTCGGGCTGGAGGCATCCGAACTCGCCACCATGCACTCCGAGGGTGTGATCTGAGCGCCTGGCCCAGCGACCACACCCGAGGAGTCACGCCCTTGCCCAGCCAAGCCCCGGCGGTTGCTCGCACCCGCGCCGCCATCCAGGCGGCCACGAGCATGGGCCGCAGCGCGCTCCTGGGAGCGGAGCTGGAG
>JAKABA010000206.1 GCA_021802115.1 bacterium
TCCTGGCGTTCCACCGGGCGCAGGTGGCGCAGCCTGGGGTCCGGGTGGTTCTCGTCGGTGTACTCGGGGTCGTAGAGGAAGGAGGCCTCCGGGATGATCACCCCCACTCCCATGCCCAGGGCGTGGAACATGGGGGCGTTCCAGCCCGCGTCGCGCCGGGCCAGGAAGTCGTTGACGGTCACCAGGAAGCAACCCCGGCCCGTCAGTGCATTGAGGTACAGGGGCAGAGCAGCGACCAGGGTCTTGCCCTCGCCCGTCTTCATCTCCGCGATCTTGCCCTGGTGCAGCACTATCCCCCCCAGACACTGGACGTCGAAGGGACGCATGCCGAGGGTGCGGCGGGCGGCCTCGCGGGCCACGGCGAAGGCCTCGATCAGGAGGTCGTCGAGGGTTTCCCCCTCCTCCAGGCGGGCCTTGAAACGCCCGGTCATCTCCTGGAGTTCAGAGTCAGCCAGCTGGCGAACCTCCTCCTCCCTCTCACCAATCCGGGCGACGGTCTGCCAGTGGTGGCGCAACTCCCTTTTGGTGGGGTCGTAGATCCTGGTGAGGACGCTCACCAGGGCCGCCCCACCGCCGGCAGGATGTGATGCGGCTCAGAGTGGGACCACAGGCCCCAACCGTCCCCATCCAGGTGGAGGTCTTGGCGCGATCTCAGAGCTGGAGCGCTCACCCTGATGCCCCCCGAGATCGCCGCGGCCCTCGACAACGCACGGCCGCAGACAGTGTCATCACCGGCCAATACCCACATCGCTCCGATTATCCCCCCGCGGCGGCGGCGGCCTCCTGCCCCACCTGCTGGTCGAGGACATAGGCGGGGCCGGTCCCCGCTCCTCCCACCTCCATCCAGCATGTGCGGGCCCCCTCGACCACCAGCAGCAGGACCGCGACCGGGGTCAGGCCGACCCGGAGCAGGTGGAGGGGCCAGACCGTGGGCAGGATCCCCAGAGCCAGGAGACAGAGGCCGGCACCGAAGCCGGTCAGGCGCACGTCGGTCCGCCGTCGCCAGAGCACCACCGCGAGGCCTGCCAGCGCCAGCAGCCCCGCCGGCCACGGGATGACTCCCAACGGCCAGATGAGCAGGAACCCAACCAGCACCAGCAGCGCCAGTCCGAGCCCAAGGCCGTGCACCCGGCGAGCGTCGCGCCCCACCGTCAGCATGAACAGCGGCAGCAGGAGCACATCGTCGTTGGGAAGAGCGTACGGGGCCGCCGCCAGCCAGATGGCCACCGGCAAGGCCACCCCCCAGGCAATACGGCCCACGGCGCTGACCCTCCTCCAGTCGGAGGAGGTCATCATCCAGACGGAAAAGACACCCATGGAGACCAGCGCCACCCCAACCACAAGAAAGGTGCCCGGAGCCACCATTCCTGCTCCCAGGCCCCAACCCTTGGGGGCGACCCCGAGCAGCCCGGGCAGGCCCGCCAGATCCGGTCGCCTGCCGGCAACCGTGCCCACAAAGCTCCGCAACGCAACCCACCACGCGGGCAGGAGGTTGGCGTGCAAGCTCAGGCACAGGACGCTGGTGACGGCGAAGCCACCCGCGAACCAGAATGCCCGAGCACGGCGATTGAGCAGCGCCAGGAAGAGGAAGATGGGAGCGGGCCACAGCAGGTCCGGCTTTATCCAGACCAGCCCGAGGACCAGTCCCGCCGGCAGGGGCCGGTCGTGCCAGGCCAGGAGCATCGCCCCTCCCAGCACCGCGAGCATCAAAGCATCGAACTGGCCCCCTGAGAATCCGAGGACGACTATCCAGCAGGCCACCACCCCGAGCTCCAGGGTTCCGACGCGGCGCCACCCCAGATCCTTGGCCAGGAACGCGGTCACGACCAGCAGCGCCAGCAGCCCAATCGCGGTGAACAGGATGTAACTGGGCCAGAAGCTCAGGACGGTGAGCGGGCCCAGCAGGGTCGCCGCCACAGGAAGGTAGGCAAAGCTGTCCGGAATCGGCCGCAGCCCGTGGGGAGGGTAGTGCTGAGCCGCTTGCTCCATAGCCTGGAGGGTTCGCAGATGGTAGGGATTGCCGCCCGCAGCCAGAATCTTGGCGGCGGCGTAGAAGACGCGGAAGTCTTCGGCCAGCCCGTAGGGCCTCGGTGGCACGAATCTGACCATGGCGTACATTGCGACCCCGACGCTGATACCAATGGTCAGAAGCAGCACCAGCGTGCGCAGGCGACGGCTGCGCCGGTCGAGCAGTTCTTCGAGCTTGTTGGAGTCCAGACCAGCAGAGCTCACGAGGAGCTCACTCGACGGCCAGAGCGGCCATTGGATCGATCTTGGACAGCTGGCGGGCGGGGATCACCGCGGCCAGGACAAGGGAGGCTACCGCCGCTCCCGCCAGGAGAAGGAGGGTAACTCCGGAGACCTGGAAGGGCAGCGGCAGAGCCGGCGACGAGGCGGCTTTGACCTCTGGCCAGATCAGTCCCACCCCGCCTGCTATCCCCAGGCCGCAGCCGACCAGCGCCGTCGCCACCGCCTCTCCCAACACCGCGCGCGAGACCGCGGCTCGACTCAAGCCGACAACTCTAAGTAGAGCAAGATCGCGGCTGGCTTCCCTGGTCTCCAGCACCACGGTGTTCACCGCCGCCAGGATGGCAATGGCAACTCCCACCAGGGCGAGCGCGCCCAGGGCCGCGATGTCGTGCTGGATCCCGGCGTCAACCCCGGAGCGAACGGCGGCCACGCTCTCCGTCTCCATCCCGTATTTGAATCCGGCGAGGTCCACCGACCGGGCAGCCCCGCCGCCACTCACCTGCAGCTGGAGGAGGTCGAAGCCGGCCGCCTGGCCTCCGAACTCGCGAACCGCCGCAGGCTGTGACACCAGGATGGTCTCAACCCCGGACGGGCCCGGCAGGGTGTGGCCCACGACCCCGGCGACGGTGAACTGGGCTGCCCCTGAGCTGGTCACCACCTGCAGCCGTGAACCCAGGTGGAGGTGCAGCTCGCCGGCCAGCTGCAGGGGCACCACGACGGACCGGCCGGCGGCCACGGCCGCCATGGCAGACCGCCGAGAGCCCTGCACGAACTGCAGGGCCCCGGTCCTCTGGTATGCCTGCGGAGAGGTGGCCGCCAGGGACACAGCGGCGTGACCGACCCTGGCCGTGACGAAGCGGACCGGTGCCACCGCCCCGACCAGGGGGTGGCCTGGTCCATGCTTGGCGGCCGCCAGGACCTGGCTCTCTATCGCAGAGCTCTGGGGGGTCGGGCTCACGATCAGGTAGTTGCCCACGAAGAGCCGGTTGACCCAAACACCACCCGACTGCAGGGCCGACGCCGACAGACCGGCCAGGCCGGCGGCGGTGGCTATGGTCACGAACAGGCTGCCAAGGGCCAGCGCGGTGCGACCGGGATGGGAGCGGCTGCGGGCCGCAACCGCCGCCACCGGGGCCGCCAGAGCAGCCCCCACCCAGGCGCCTATTGTCGTCACCAGGAAGGGGCCCACCAAGCCCAGGGCCAAGACCACCGCGGAGTAGGCCAGCACCGCCCCCACGACCACCCCCGCTCCACCTCCCACCGTGAAGGCGAGCGCTGCGCCCAAAGCCGAGACGGCGATGACGGGCAGCGCCCAGGGCAACCAGCTCGAGCGCCGCAGCAGCGGAGGTCGCACCGCGTCCAGGGGCGCCACCATGGCTGCCTCCAGCGCGGGAGCGATGGCCGCGACAATTCCCAGGACCACCACGAGCAGGAACGCCCCGAGGGTCCACTGCCAGTCGAGGCTGACTGCGGCGGCGGGCCTCTGCCCGGCAGGATTGGACCCGGCGACCAATGCCGCGGCCAGCAGATAGCCGGCCCCGACCCCCAGAGCCCCTCCCAGGGCCGTCACCGCCAGCACCTCCCGGGCGAAGCTGCGCAGGATAAGGGTCCTGCTCGCCCCGGCCAGGCGCACCAGGCCTATCTCCCGCCTGCTTTCCAAGACCACCGAGGACAGGGTCGCCGAGATCAGGGCGAGCGCCAGCATCAGGCTCAGGGCCGTCATGGCGTCGAGGAGCGGCTGCAGCTCCGAGACCGGGTTGCCGCCAGGAACCGAGCGGGGGTTGCTGACCGTGAAGTCGCTGGGAAGGACGCGGGAGAGCTCGGACGTGAGCTGCGCCCTAGTGCTCCCCGGGCGGAGGGTGACGGCGATGTCCGACACCGCGAGCCCGGTCCCGAACAGCTTGGTTCCGGCGGCCGAGGTGACGTAGACGGCGTCGCTGGTGAAGGGCGCCCCCGGGGCCGATGCCGCCACCACTCCCACCACCTTGAAGCGCTGGATTCCATGGCTCTCCGTCAACGCCAACCGCTGGCCCAGGGCGACCGAGCCCGAAGCCTGCTGGCCGGTGGCCGGGGCCAACCCGGAACTCAGGGACTCACTCACGGCAACCTGGAGAAGTCCAGATGGGGCCCTCCCTTTCAGCAGCGGCAGCGGTCGCAGGGCGACTCCGCCGCGCCCCACCTCGATCAGCACCACCTGGCGGAACCCGCCATTGGGAAGCTCGGCCAGGTCCGCCTTGCGGACCAGCGCTGACTCTCTGGCGACCGCCGGCAGCCGCCGGACCGCCGCGACCTCAGCCGCTGAGAAGCCGGGCCTGCTGAAGGGCGCGATGTCGAATTGGGCCGCTCCGGCGGACTCCTGAACGGCCCGCTCCGACTGGTTCCGAAGAGCGGCGGATGCAAGCTGGATGCCCAGCACCGCGCCGCCAGCGAGCCCGAGGGCGATCACCGCCACTACCAGACGCGCGGTCGCCGCTCGCCGCCACAGAAGGGGGATCAAGGAGGGAAGTCCTCTGGCTCAGAGACCGTGCGCAGTCAGGCGCTCCAGGAGCGGCGCCGTGTCGTGCACGCTGCGCCTCCCCAGCTCGACGGTCTCCTTGATCTGACCGTCGAGCATGAGCGCGACCCGGTCCGCATAGGCGGCGGTGCGCACGTCGTGGGTGACCAGGACGATCGTTCTGCCATCCTGTCGACTGAGCCGCAGCAGAAGCTCCAGGACACTGCGGCCCGAATGGTAGTCAAGAGTGCCGGTGGGCTCGTCAGCCAGGATGATGGCGGGATCGGTCACCAAAGCTCGCGCCACCGCCACCCGCTGCTGCTCGCCGCCGGCAATCTCATCGGGGCGATGGCCCTGCAGACCCCTCAGTCCCAGCATGGTCATCACGGCGTCGGCCCTGGCTCTGGCATCACGGTCGCGGCCGAGTCCGCGCAGGGGCCAGACGCGCTCTCGGTCCAGACGATAGGGAAGCATCACGTTCTCCGCAGCGGTGAGGCTGGGCAGCAGATTGAAGAATTGGAAGATGAACCCGATTTGACGACGGCGGAACGCGGCCAGGTCCCGGTCGGAGAGGGTGTAGATGTCGGTGCCTCCGATCCGGACGGAACCCTGGTCTGGAGCGAGAAGGCCGCCAAGAATGTGGAGGAGGGTTGACTTGCCGCAGCCGCTCGGGCCCATCACGGCCACCAGCTCCCCGGCGGCCACCGTTAAAGAGACATCGCTCACGACCTCGCGAGGGTTCCGGCTGATAGCGTAGCTCTTGTGTACCCCCTGGGCCTGTAGAACCACTTCCTGAGGCGCATCGCTCTCACCCCCCGCACCGGCTTCACTCATCCAGGTACCCGCTTATCACCTGGTCGATGGTGCCGGCCAGCAGCCCCTGCGGTGACTGGGGAAACTCTGCGGCGATTCCCCTATGGGACCCCCTCTTCGGTCGAGGACTTGCCGTGGGGATGGGCGTTGGCGTCGACGTGGCAGCAGGCGTCGGAGCGGGCGACCGATTCGGGGTGGTGGATGCGGTGGGCGTGGGGTGCGCCGCCGCAGTTGGCTTTGGGGTCGGCTTGGGCGGAGGCGGCGGCGAGTATTCCGACACCAGCGCGAACTCCTCGGCGAACATCGAAACATCCGTGTAGGCGCTGCTGCCTGAGTTCGGATAGTTCCAGGGGCCGGCCGTGTACCACGAACCGGTTCCCAGCTGGTTGTAGTCGCCCAGGATGTTGGCCCGATGGGGGGCGGAGTTCATGAATGCGGTGTTGACCTCGGCCGCCGGGTCGGAATATCCACTGTTCCATCCGATGTTCTCCCCGGCGGATCTCCAGTTCACGCCATCGGCGGACATGATCGGCCAGACGTAGCCTCCGTCGGCGCTGCAGCCGGGGATCTGGTGGGAGAAGTAGTCCCGGTTGAGCATGTCCGCGGCCCGTCCGTAGATCGGCGACACGCTGCAGCCGTAGTACGGTCGAGCCTGCCCGATTGCCGCAAGCGTGGAATTCTCGGCCAGGGCGGCCAGGCCGTTGCTGGCTCGATCCTGATTTGTCAGCGAGAACAGCTCTCCGTCGTACGGAGTGGGGCTGCCGGAGATGGCTGAAACAGGAATCGACCCGAGCACGGCGGTCGTGATCAGACAGGCGAAAGCGAGACCGGCGCCGACCGCTGCTGGGCGGCCCAGGGCACGCCGCAGCCCAGAGGTCAGCCTACCCAAGTCGCCGCTGCAGGGGTCCGGCCGGTGGCGTGGGAAGCCGCACGGCGGCCACCTGGTCTGCGCGCCGATCTGGGAACAGCAATGAGATCTCAGTTGGCAGCGGCAGTCCCATGTCGAACAGACGGTCGATGATCTGGGGCCTCACCCCGGTCAGGACCAGCTCGCTACGAAGGTTGCCCTCCTTGTCGGCGCCTTCCGCCTTCATGAGGAATATGTCCTGCATGGTGATGGTGTCGCCCTCCATCCCCAGAACCTCAGAGATGGCGGTTATCTTGCGACTTCCGTCCCGGAGCCGGTTCAACTGCACGACGATGTTGAGCGCGGAGGCGATCTGCTGCCGGATCGCCTTCATCGGCAGCTCTATCCCCCCCATCAACACCTGCGTCTCCAGCCGCGAGAGGCTGTCACGAGGGGTGTTGGCGTGGACAGTGGTCATCGAGCCGTCGTGGCCGGTGTTCATCGCCTGCAGCATGTCCAGCGCTTCGCCACCACGAACCTCTCCCACCACGATCCGATCCGGCCGCATCCGGAGGGCGTTGATGACCAGCTCTCGAATCCCGATGCGTCCGTCACCGCGCACGTCTGGGGGTCGTGACTCCAGCCGGCAGA
>JAKABA010000207.1 GCA_021802115.1 bacterium
TGTCGAGGGAGCGGTCGTCACCGAGGCACTGCGCGCGCTGCGGGAGGGGCTTCCGGCCCGAGTGGTCACCTTCGGCTACTCCGACGCCGACGCCTTCGCGGTCGGGCTCACCTGCGGCGGCACGATTCATGTGCTGGTAGCCCCGGCGCTCCCACCCTTCTATCCCCGGCTCAGGCAGGCGCTGCTGGCGGAGGAACCAATCGCCGTCGCCACCGTGACCGCCGTGGACCGGAGTGGCGATTCCGACCAGCTGGCGGAGGGAGCTTTCATCCCGATGGCGGACGGCACCACGTCGGTGGGCGCCTCGATCCTGGTGGAGGGCTCAGGGACCATCCGCGGATCGCTGGGGAACCCCAACCTGGACCGGGTGGTGGGGCGCGACGCCGAGGGCGCGCTGGCCGCCGGGCAGTCCAGCTTTCGCCACTACGGCCTGGCCGGAGAAGCGCAGCGGGAGGCGGTCACGGTGTTCGTGGAGGCCTTTGCCCCTCCCCCCCGGATGCTGATCTTCGGAGCGGTGGATTTCACCGCCGCCCTGGCCCGGGTCGCCAAGGTGCTGGGCTACCGCGTGACCGTGTGCGACGCCCGCTCGGCCTTCGCCACCAGCACCCGCTTCCCCATGGCGGACGAGGTCGTCTGCGCCTGGCCCCACGTCTACCTGAGGGAGGTCCAGCCTCCCCTGGAGGCACGGGACGCCATCTGCGTGCTCACCCACGATCCCAAATTCGACGTGCCCGCCCTGAAGGCGGCGCTGGCGACCAGGGCCGGCTACCTCGGGGCCCTCGGCTCCCGGCGCACCCATGCCGAGCGCACCCGGGCCCTCGTGGACGAGGGCGTGCCGGAGGAGGAGCTGGGCCGGATCATGGGGCCGATCGGGCTGGACATCGGCGCCAGGACCCCGGAGGAGACCGCCATCTCGATCTGCGCAGAGATCATCGCCCTGCGCACCGGGCGCCCCGCCCCCTCCCTGCGCGACGGAGTCGGCCCGGTCCACCTCAGCCCGGCCGGCGACCGGGCCGCCTCCCGGTCCCGGTAGGCCGGCCCGTGACCACCGCCGGGCTGCTGCTGGCGGCCGGTGGTTCCACCCGCTTTCTGGGGTCCGGGTCCAAGCTGCTGGCCGACTTCCGGGGCCGGCCGCTCGTGCAATGGCCGATGCTGGCCGCCTCCCACTCGGGCTGCGACGAGGTGGCGGTGGTGGACGGGGCGCTCGATCTCTCCCCGGTTCTGCTGCCGGACCTCGAGCTGCTGCACAACCCGGGGTGGGCGGACGGTCAGGCGAGTTCGCTGCACCTGGGGATCCAGTGGTGCCGCAGCCGCGGCCACGACGCCGTGGTGGTCGCCCTGGGCGACCAGCCGCTCATCCCCTCAACCGCCTGGGACGTCGTGCGCCTGGCGGAGGCGGCACCGATCGTGGCCGCCGTCTACTCAGGGCGGCGAGGCCATCCCGTGCGGCTGGCGCGGGAGATCTGGGGACTGCTGCCGACGTGGGGAGACCACGGGGCCAGGCTGCTGATGCAGCGGCATCCGGAGATGGTCTTGGAGGTGGAGTGCCTCGGGGATCCAGCCGACGTCGACACCGTGGAGGACCTGGAGCGTCACCGCCTGGGGGCGGTGCCGCCGGGCTGACCGCCAAAACTTGATCGCGCTTGGTCGTCGTAATTCGGCAAAAGCTGGGCGAGAGATGGGATCATGGCCCAGATCCACTGCAGGAGGTGCCCCATGCTCTTGGAGAACTCGCTCAAGCTCGCCATGCCGCCCGACCAGCTGATGCCGTTGCTGGAGGATCTGGAGCGAATAGCACCCTGCCTGCCGGGGGCCAGCATCACCGAGCGGGTGGACGAACGCACCTACAAGGGTCGGGTCACGGTCAAGGTGGGGCCGGTCACTGTGAGCTACGACGGGACCATGACGGTGGTGGAGGTGGACCACCAGGCACGACGGTTGGTCATGCGCGGCGAGGGCCGCGACCCCAAGGGTGCGGGAAACGCCAGGGCCACAATTACCATGACCGTCGAGGAGGAGGCGGGTGGAGGGTCGCTGGGGAGGATCCAATCCGACGTCGCGATCACCGGGCGGGTGGCGCAGTTCGGCAGGGGTCTCATGCAGGACGTGGCGGACCGCCTGCTCACCCAATTCGCGCAGTGTGTCGAGAGAACGGTGGCTGAGGGAGCCGACCGCCGGCCGGCATCCGATGAAGCGGCGCCCGGGCCCCTCGCACCGACCTTCCAGGCGGCGCCCCCCACACAGCCAGAGTCCGTGGGAGCGCTTGGCATCCTGCTCAGTGTGATTTGGAAGCGCCTGAGAAGCCTCCTTGGTCGGTCCCACAGCTGATACGGCGTGAACCGCCGACACTGCCATTTGCCCCCGGGCAAGATCCGCGGCGCCTCTGCTGTGCTTTACAGTTTCGGCCCAAAGCCAGTTCCAATGTGCCGCGATAGACGCGCTCGGATGTAGGGCCTTTCGTGCCTAGCCGGCTCCACCTTGGGATTCAAGGTCGAGTTGGAGACCGCCGTGGTAGAGGTGGCCAACGAATCGACGCGCCGCGAATGCTGAAGGCAGTTCGCGCCGAGGTCTGGGCTGTCCCACTGCTTGCATCCTGTGCCATCTCCGCCTGGCTGGTGTCCGGGGTCGTTGGCCACGTGGGCAGCTCCATGGTGGGCGCCCCACCCGATCAAGAACTGGCGGTCTGGGGCTTGGGCTGGGTCGCCTTCGCGGTGACTCACGGTGTCGATCCCCTGGTCACCACCTACGCGTCCCCGGGCGGTCATCCCATCAACCTGATGCTCAACACCGTGACCCCTCTGTACGGAGCGCTGCTGCTGCCCGTGACCCGCGCACTGGGACCTGTGGTGAGCTACAACCTGGCGATGTTCCTGTCCCTGGTCGCTTCCGCCACAGTCGCTATGGTGGTTCTGTCACGGTACGTGCACCACCGCCCGGCGGCCTGGATGGCTGGAGCCCTCTTCGCATTCTCACCTCTTGCCCTGGGAGAGGCCACCGCCGGACACCTCTTCTGGTCGGCGCTATGGCCGCTCCCCCTCAGTCTTTGGCTGCTCGACGAGATCGTCGCCCGCCAGCGCCACCGGCCGATATTGGTTGGCGGAGCTCTGGGGTTGGTGGCGGCGTTGACACTGATGGTCAACGAGGAAGAGCTCGCCGATGCCTTTTTGGTCGGCGCGGTCGTGCTGGTAGTGCTCGCCGCACTTCACGTGGGACAGCTACCCGAACGACTGGGGTACATAGGCAAGAGCCTGGCCGCGACGACCGTCGTCTTCCTGGCGGTGGACGCCTGGCCCCTGACCGTCGAGTTCTTCGGGCCTGGGCGTCCCACCCGGGGGTTTGTGGGAACTCCATTCTCTGCCTATCAGTACTCGGCGAAGCTGCTCGGACTCGTGCTCCCCACCCCGAGCCAGGGAGTCGCCCCGACCCCTTTGGCAGATGTCGCCCGAAACCTCCTGCCCTATGCGATCAATCCGGCGGAGGGTCAGGTCTACATAGGGGTTCCCGTGTTACTGGCTCTGCTCTGGGCGTGCTGGTCGCTGCGGTCGCAGCCGTGGGTACGAGTCGGATCCCTGCTCGCGGTGGTATCCCTGGTCATCGCGCTCGACCCGTTCTCGGTCTTGCAGGACCTCCCGCTGCTGGGAAGGGCAACGCCGGTCCGCCTGGTGCTGCTCTCCTGGTTGGGCATCGCCACCGTGCTGGCGGTCCTCTTCGACCGGCTCTGGGAGCGCGCCTCGGCCCGAGGGCGCATCGGCACCATCGCGATCGCGTCGGTGGTCGTATTGAGCGTCCTGCCGCGGTCGGCCTTGCAAGTGGATCAGGTTGCCATGCCCGAAGCGCTGATCGGCGACACCCTGCCCGCGGGGCAGCTGGCGGCCGTGCTGCCGGCCCCAACCGTTCCGGTCCGGGATGCGGTCCTCATGGTGTGGCAGGCCGAGAGCGGGTTCCGGTACCGATTGCCCTGGGGATATCTGCTGCAGCCCGGAGCCTCAGGCAATCTGGTGCTGGCACCATCGAGCATCACCGCCACCACGGCGGCCACGATCGTTCAGGGGGGCGGGGGTGGTGAGGGGGCCAGGCTAAGGGTCAGGGCACAGCTGACCGCTTGGGGAGTGAAGAACGTAGCCGTGGGCCCGTGTGCCCATCAAGGGCAGGTCGTCGCGTTCTTTGCGGGTGTTCTCCGAGCGCCCCCCAGGTGGGTCGACGGAGTGGCAATCTGGACGCTTCGTCGCCGGCGCCCGACGCCACCACGGGCGACCTGAACGTCCAAGACGCAATGCGCAGTCGGGATCCGGGCCGGTCGTCCCCACTGCACAACCGCTGCGGCCCGGCGGAGCAGGCCCCCTCATGCGGGCCCGAGCGTGGAGCTGCTGGGCGTCGGCCACCGCGCGACCGCTGCCGCGCAGGCACGCGCGAAACCATGAGCCGCTGAGGGGTACACATGGCCCGCCGGCCCGGGGAGTTCCGCCACGCGGACTGGCCCGTCGCTTCGCGGTCTCCGTCATCCTCGGGAGGCGCGGGACGGCTCCACCAAAGCCGCCATGCCCCGGACGCCCCGCCGTTTGGCGGCAACCGCGGAGATGAGCTCCATGATGCAGCGATTGGCGTTCTGGGCGGTTAGTTCAGCGGGGTCGTTGGCGGGCGCGACCTCCACCACGTCCATAGCCACCACCGGGGTGTGCAGCGCCACCTGACGGATCGCGCGCAGGAGATCTGCGGGATCCATCCCGCCGGGCTCGGGCGTCCCGGTCCCGGGAGCGAAGCCCGGGTCGAGGACGTCGATGTCGACGGATATGTAGATCAACTCAGGTCCGTCCATCGCCTCCGCCACCGCCCGCCGGACGACCTCGGCCACCCCAAGCCGCCAAATCTCCTCCATCAGATGCCAGCGCAGCCCCTGCTCCCGCATCCAGTCGAAGACCTCCTTGGGCGGCCAGTAGCCGCGCAGGCCGATCTGGACGAAGTTGCGCCCCGGGACCGCGCCGGACTCCACCAGCCGCCGCATGGGCGTGCCGTGTGAGAGCGGATTCCCGAAACTCTCCGCCGCAGTGTCGGCGTGAGCGTCGAAGTGGACTATCCCCAGCTTGCCGCGGCCGACGGAATCCGCGACCGCAGTCGCGGACGGCAGGGTGATCGAGTGGTCGCCGCCGATCACCACCGGGATGATGTCGCGATTTGCGACCTGCCGCACCCGCTCGTAGATGGCACGATGCGACTCCTCGGTCTGCCCAGGCCGGCACACCGCGTCGCCGTAGTCGACTATGGTCAGCTCCTCGAACGGGGCGACTTCCAGGTCCAGGTGCCACTCGGGAATCTGGTAATTGGCGATCCGGACGGCCCTCGGGCCAAACCGGGCGCCAGGCCGGTAGGTGGTCGCATCGTCGAAAGGGGCGCCGACGATGGCGATGTCGGGACGCCACTGGTCGAGCTCCACCTCCTCGGAGAGGCGGATCACCTTGGAGAACGTGGTCGGCCCGAGATAGGCGGGACCGTCCATCTCAGCCCTGAGGTGGGGTGGAATTTGGGGCCTGGTCATCAACAACTCCTATGCAGCGGCCGGGACGCCGAACGGCGCCTGCCGGGGGCCTGGCGAGCGACACCCGGCCGCCCATTATCGTGACATTGAGCACGGGCTGGGACGGGTCGACGAAGTGTTCGATATGTCTCTGGCCCTCGGGCGCGGACTGTAGCCCCACGGGTGGGGCCGCCCGTGTCGGCGCCGAACCGCGTGGATGCGGTGCGGCGGGGTCGGCGCTGTCCGCTTTGAAGGGAGGGAGAGTTGTGGATCATTGCCTGAGTACCCGGCCAGCCCAGCGTCTCAGTCGCTGGGCGAAACGGGTTCCAGCCGCTCGACCCGCACCCGGCCGTCGATCCCCAGGTACACCGACATGATCCGCTCCAGCAGGCCCTCGAAGGCGGCCGGGTCCCAGCCCTCGACCAGGGCTCGCATCCGCTGGCGATGGCTGAGCGCTATCCGCTCCACCACCTGCCAACCCGCCGGGGTGAGCCGCAGCGTCACCCGCCGGCGGTCACCACCCGTCGGAGTGCGCTCAACCAGCCCTCCTTCAACCAGCCCCCTAGCCAGAACCGAGGTGTGCGCCCGGCTGCTCGCCAGATGGTCCACCAGCTCCTGCTCGGCCAGACCCGCAGGCCCGGCCCCACCCAGCACCAGCACCGCGTGGTAGCTCATCGGGCTGAGCCCGAATTCTGCCGCGCTCGCGTCCAGTGCGGTCAGCGCCCGGCGGAATATGTAGCGCAGCTGGCTTCGGAACGCGAGCTGCTCCACCAGACCGGGGTCGACCACGGGCAGGCCCTGGCCGGGCTCCAGCCCATCGACCAGCTCGCGGGCTCGGCTCAGTTGGCGACCACCACGGTTGTTCCCATTGGCGTCCAGGAATATGCCCATGCCATCACGGACCCAGGAGTCTGCACACAGCCATGGCTGGCGTCCGGCCCGTTCTGAGAGCCCGGGCCATACACCGAGTTGGGCTCCCATGGAGCGTCGTGAATGTAGTAGCCCCCCTGATCGAACTCCATCACCCAGTTGACCGGAGTGGTCGGGTACCAGAACGGCGACCCGGGAGGCCAGGGGGAGATGAAGACGTACGGTGACTGCTTGTCGAAGATGTGAAACGTACCGGTGGGGGTGCGCAGCAGGGCCCGGCCGGTGGTCACCGGGGTCGCCCTGACCGCACAGCCGTTGTCATAGAAGACCATCTCCTGCAGCGAGAGCGAAATGTAGATGGACTTGCCGGGGATGGTGGTGTGGCCGCACTGATCCGAGTTCAGGCTCGCCTGCGCCTGCTGCTGCAGCGAGTTCAGGGTCTTCTGCACCGCCACCAGCTGGGCGGCGGTCCGCGCCGCGTCGAGGGCCGTCTGCGAACTTTGGTACGAACTCAGGAAGGAGGCGGCACCAGGGGCCTGCTCAGCACCCGCCTGGTCCACCAGATCCATGACTGAAAGCGACTGTGCGACCAGCTGATTGTTCAACCCTATCTCGGCCTTCAGCTGGGCGATCTGGGAGGACAGGGCGGCCGACTGGCTGGCCCCGGTC
>JAKABA010000208.1 GCA_021802115.1 bacterium
CCGGCCGGGCAGCGCCCGGGGCCGAGTCCTGGCGAGAGGAGCGGCTCGGGTGCGACCATCAGCTGATGAGCGGTGATGCGCGGCCCTGGGCGGTCGTGACCGGGGCCTCGGCCGGGATCGGGGCGGCGGTGGCTCGCCGCCTCGCCCTCGAGGGGTACCGGGTTCGGCTGGGGGCGCGCCGACTGGCGCTGCTGGAACCCCTGGCGGAGGAGATCGGTGGCGAGGCCAGGGTCCTCGACGTGAGCGACCCGGCCAGCGTCACCGCCTTCTGCTCCGGGCTCACCGAGGTCGAGGTTCTGGTGAACAATGCGGGCGGGGCTCGTGGCCTGGACCCGGTCGCTGAGGCCGACGAGGCCAAGTGGCGCTGGATGTGGGAGGTCAACGTGCTGGGCTTGGTGGCGATGACCAAGCAGCTGTTGCCGGCGCTGGAGGCATCGGGTCGCGGCCATGTCGTCAACCTCTCCTCCACCGCCGCCTTGGAGGTGTATGAGGGTGGGGCCGGATACACCTCCGCGAAGCACGCGGTCCACGCGATCACGAAGACCCTGCGGCTGGAGCTGGCGGGGCTGCCGGTCCGGGTGACCGAGGTGTGCCCGGGGATGGTGGAGACCGACTTCTCCCTCAACCGCTTCGACGGCGACCGGGCCCGAGCCGCCACTGTCTACCGGGGGCTGCAGCCGCTGCGGGCGGAGGACGTCGCCGATGTGGTCGCCTTCGCGGTCACCCGGCCGGCCCACGTCAACCTGGATCAGATCGTGATGCGTCCGCTGAATCAGGCCAGCGCCGCCAAGGTGGTCCGGCGCGGCTGACGGCCCGGGACCGGCTCAGGGCTCGCGCTCGACGGGCCGGGAGGGGTCGGCGGCCCATTCGCTCCAACTCCCCGGATACAGGTGGACGTCCCCCACCTGGGCCCCCTCCAACGCCAGCAGCAGCGCGCAGGCGGTGACCCCCGAGCCACAGTAGGCGATGATCGGTTGGCCGGTGTGGCCCAGCTCCCGGAGACGGCTCCGGACCGCGTTCCCCTCCAGCCGGAACCCTCCGGGGAAGAGCTCGGTCCAGGGCAGGCTCTTCGCGCCGGGCAGGTGCCCGGGGCGGGGGTCCAGGGGGTTGGGGACTCCCCGGTAGCGGTCCGCGGAGCGGGCGTCCAGAACCAGGTAGCCCTGCTCCTGGAGGTGGGGGATGAGGTCGGCCGGGACCTGCCCGCTGAAGCCGCTCGGACGCAGGTCCCCGGGGGGTGGCTTCGGCACCTGCCGGCTGAGGGCGCCCCCGGCGGCGAGGTACGCTCCCAGCCCTCCGTCGAGAACGGCCACCCGTTCGAGCCCGCAGGCCCTGAGCAGCCACCACGCCCTGGCGGCGGCGCCGGTCACCTGGTCGTAGACCACGACCTGGGATCCGCTGCTGACACCCGCTGCGCGGATCGCCCGCCCGAACTCTTCAGGGTCGGGCAGCGGATGGCGGCCCCGCGGCCCGGGTGGGGCGGCGAGGACGCGGTCCAGGTCCAGGAACGTGGCCCCGGGAATGTGCCCGGCGCGGTAGGCGGCGACCTCCGCCCCGCCGGCCAGCGACCAGCGGACATCCAGGACCCGGAGCTCTCGGTCATCCAGGTGGGCGATGAGCCAAGGCGGCGGTACCGTGGGAGTCGGCAGAGGTTCCACCATGACATCATGCTCCCCGGGGGATGCGGCTCAGGAGCGGCGCTCATCAGGAGGGGTCCTTTCGTGTGCACGATGGCGAGATCGGCCAGCCCGGTCGAGCAACTCCATGGCTGCGGTCGGGGGGCCCTGAGGTCACCCGCTTGAAGCGGACGCCCCGCCCGGTTCGCTGCCTCATCGTCGGCCGGCTGCCCAAGCCCGATCTGGAGCTGGTCCGCGACCGGGCCGGGCTCAAGGACCTCGAACTGGTGATCGCGTCCGAGGCGGAGACGCCGCCACAGGGCCCCTTCGACTGCATCTGGCGGCTCTTCGGCGGGCGCTCGCCGGGGGCGACCGAGGATGCCCTGCGGGTGGCGCTCTCCCAGCACCCGGAGGTGCGCTGGGTGCACACGGTGTCGGCGGGGGTCGATCACCTGGACGAGGTCATGGCTCCCTATCCCGACACCGTGCTCACCAACTCGGCCGGGGTCGTGGCCATCCCCATCGCCGAGTTCGTGGTCGGCTGCCTGCTCCAGCACTGCAAGCGCTATGCGGAGATCTGGGCGCTGCAGCAGGAGCGGCGCTGGGAGTCGCTGCAGCTGCGCGAGCTCGGAGATCTCCGGGTGGTGATCATGGGTCTGGGGGCCATCGGCACGGAGCTGGCGCGCCGGCTCCATCCGTTTGGCTGTCATCTCACCGCCGTCCGTCGCCATCCGGAGGCGGGGGGCGGCGGGCTGGTGGAAGAGCTGTTCCCGCCGGACCAGATCGCGGCGGCCTGCGCCGGCGCGGATGCGCTGGTCCTGGCGGCTCCGCTGACCCAGGAGACCAGGGGCATCGTCGCGCCGGCGGTGCTGGGGGCCCTCCAGCCCGCGGCGTGCCTGGTCAACATCGCCCGGGGAGGGCTGGTCGACGAGGCGGCGCTGCTGGCGTCCCTGCGGGCGGGCCCGCTCGCCGCCGCCTATCTGGACGCTTTCGAGGAGGAGCCGCTGCCGGCGACCTCGCCGCTGTGGTCGGCGCCGCATGTGCACATCTCCCCTCACATCAGCTGGAGCTCGCCGCACTTCGCCAGCCGGGCCTGTGAGCTCTTCGCCGCGCAGCTCCGCCGCTTCGCCACGGGCGAGCCCCTGGCCAACCGGGTGGACCTCGCGGCCGGCTACTGATCCGGCCCGCCCGGGCTCACTCGGGGATGTAGTCGCGGCGCAGCCCCAGCCGCTCGGGAGCGTGGAGTTGGACCATCTTGGAGGCGGCCATGGCGGGCGGTCCCGGGCGCAGCCACGAGATCCCCACCATGGCCAGGAAGGCCAGGGGCACCGTGACGATCGCCGGCTGCTCCAGCACCACCGCCAGGCCCGACTGCTGCGCCAGGAAGACCTCCAAGGGCGGGACGACCGTGGCGACCATGGTGGTCCCGATCGCGAGGGTGGCCAGCAGCCCGCCGGCGGCGACCCCGACCGCGGCACCCATGGTGGTCAGCCGGGGCCACCAGATGCCCAGCACCAGAAGCGGGAAGAAGGAGCTGGCCGCGATCGCGAACGCCCAACCCACCAGCACGCTGATGTTGAACTGTCCGACCAGCAGGCCCAGCCCCCCGGCCACCGCTCCGGCGGCGACCGCCGAGACCTGAAAGGCCCGGCGCCGGGCCCCCGCCGTCGCCCCGGGTCGCCACCAGCGGCCGTAGAGGTCGTGGCCGAGGGCGCCCGCCAGGGAGACCAGCAGCCCGCTCAGAGTCGAGGTGAAGGCGGCGAAGGCCCCGGCCGACACCACCGCCAGCAGGAGCTGCCCCAGCCAGCCGCCCAACAGGCTCGGCAGCACCAGCACGACCGAGTCGGTCAGGTTGCTGCCGTACAGGGCCGGATCGAGGGCCCGCCCCAGCGCCCCGTAGACCGGCGGCCAGATGTAGAAGGCTCCCAGCAGCACCAGGACCAGCAGGGCCGTGCGCCGCGAAGCCCGCGCGTCGGGATTGGTGTAGAAGCGCACCAGGATGTGGGGGAGTCCGATCGTGCCCAGCAGGATCGCGAGGATCAGGGAGTAGGTGAACAGCAGGGAGTGGCCGCTGCCGCCGGCCAGAGGCCCGAAGGGATCGGCCCAGGCGGCGTTGGTGCTGATCGGGGTGGCGCTCCCATAGGGTGCGGGCTGGCCCGCGTCCAGGGTCGCCGTCCCGGCCGCCTGCCAGACCAGGGTCCCTGCCGGGATGGCCTCCCGAGACCGGATCAGGATCAGCCGGCGCTGCCCGGAAGCGGCGACGCCGGCGCTGTGAGAGCCCCCCGAGACCTCGGCCGTGACCGCCCCGGGAGAGCGCAGGACGCCCCCCGACGTCCACTCCGCCAGGGTGGGGCGGCGGACCCGGACCTCGGTCAAGGCCGGGAGCTGCCACAGCTCTCCGCGGGAGACCTGGTAGGTGGTCTCAGCCGGGAGTCGGGACGGTCCATGGGGGGACCCGGTGAACGCCGCCCCCGGGCCCCCGAAGTGAAGTAGCAGCAGGAACGCCGGCAACGAGATCGCGAAGATCTTGGCCGCGAACTGCAGGCTCTGCACCAGGGTGATGCCGCGCATGCCCCCGCCGGTCACGGCCGCCACCACCACCACCGAGACCACGGCGACCCCCACCCAGTAGGGCATCCCCGAGGCCGTCTGGACCGTGATGCCGGCCGCCTCCACCTGGGGCAGGGCGTAGAAGAACCCGATCACCAGCACCAGGCCGACCGCCAGCTGGCGGAAGCGGGGGCTGTCGAAGCGGCCCTCCGCGAAGTCGGGGATGGTGTAGGCGCCGAACCGGCGCAGGGGCCCGGCGATGAAGAGCAGGAGCATCAGGTACCCGGCCGCGTAGCCGACCGGGTACCACAGGACGTCGTACCCGTACTGCATCACCAGGCCCGCCACGCCCAGGAAGGAGGCCGCGCTCAGGTACTCCCCGCTGATGGCGGCGGCGTTCACCCGCGGCGGCACCGCGCGGGCGGCGACCATGAAGTCGGAGGTGGTGTGGGCGAAGCGGCGGGCGAACATGCCCGCACCCAGGCTCACCGAGGCCATCGCGAGCAGGCCCAGGACCGCCGCCGCGGACGGGCTCAAGCTGATCCCTCAGCTGAGGAGGTCGGTGAACTCATCGTCCACCTCCTCGGCGCGCCGGACGTAGAGGGAGCCAAGCCAGATCAGGATGGGGTAGGAGCCGATCCCCAGGACCAGCCAGGGCAAAGGCACCCCTGCCAGCCGCAGGCTGGCCCACTGGGGAATCCAGGTGGAGATCAGGGGCTGCACGAACAGGAACGCGACGAAGATCAGGGCCAGCGCCAGGCTGAGCCGGAGCTGGCGGCGCATCAGCGCCTGCAGGTAGACGCTGCCGACCTCGGTCTGCTCCTGGAACTCCAGCAACCTGGAGGGTTGAGGCTCACCACCCGGCCCGCTGACCGTGCTGGGGGCGACCCGGTCCACCTCAGAGCCCCAGGGCCTGGCGGAGCTGGGCGCCGTGGCGGCGCGACACCGGGACCGTCAGGTCGCTGATCCCTTCCATGCGCAGCAGGTAGGTGTTGTTGACGAAGGTGTCCACCGCCGCCACATGGCGCAGGTTGACCAGGTAGTGGCGGTGCACGCGCATGAACCCCTGGCGGCCCAGCCGCTCCTCCAGCTCCTGCAGGCGCAGGCGCGCCAGAAACCTGCCCTCCTTGGTGATCAGGGCGACCCTGTCGCCGGACACCTCGGCGGCTCGGATGTCGGAGATCGGCAGCAGCAGAATCCGCCCCCGGTGGGTCACCGCCAGGCGATCGTCGACCGCCAAGCCCTCATTGGGCTCGGCTCCGCGCCGCCCGGTCCGATGGGCCCACAGGGCGAGCCGCTCCAGGGTGAGGTTGAGCCGGTCCTGGCGCACCGGCTTCAGCAGGTAGTCGAACGCGGCCAGCTGGAAGGCGTCGACCGCATGCTCCTGGAACGCGGTCACGAACACGACGGGCGGCGGGGCCTCCAGGGAGCTGAACAGCCGCGCCAGCTGCAGGCCGTCCAGGCCCGGCATCTGGATGTCCAGGAAGACCACGTCGGCCCCGGGGCCGGCCAGGACGTCGATGGCCCCACTCGCGTCCTCAGCTTCGAGGACTTCGGTCACCCGGGGGGTCTGGCGCAGCAGATAGCAGAGCTCGCTGCGAGCGGGGGCCTCGTCGTCGACCACCAGGGCTCGGAAGAACGGGTCCGTCACTAAGAGGCCTTCACCCCGGGCCGGTACTTGGGGATGCGCACGCTGACCGAGGTTCCCGACCCCGGTTCCGACTGGATCTCAAGCCCGTGAGCGGGCCCGAAGATCTGATTGAGGCGACGGTTGATGTTGGCGAGCGCGCCAGGGTGTTCCCCCAGGTCGAGGGGGGCCTGGAAGCCGTCCCCATCATCCCGCACCGTGATCAGGCACTCGTCGTCCTGGTCGTCCGCCTCGATCACGATGGTGCCGTTGCCGGGGCGCCGCTCGATCCCGTGCTTGACCGCGTTCTCGACCAGCGGCTGCACCAGCAAGGCCGGCACCACGGTGCTGAGAACCTCGGGCTCGATGTGGTAGCGGACGGTGAGCCGGGCCCCGAACCGGGCCTGCTCCAGGGTCAGGTACTGGTTGACGTAGACAAGTTCGTCGGCCAGGGTGGTGAACTCGGCCGTGGGCCCGGAGAACGCGCGCCGGCTGAAGTCGGCAAACTCCGTCAGCAGATCGCGAGCCCGCTCGGGGTCGGTGCGGACGAAGCTGGCGATGGTGGCCAGGGTGTTGTAGATGAAGTGGGGTGAGATCTGCGCCCGCAACGCCCGCAGCTCCGAGCGCACCAGCGCCGCCTGCTGCTGATCGGCTCGCTGCAGCCGCAGCTGGGTGGCCAGCAGCTCGGCCAGATCGCTGGTGATCCGCAGCTGAGCGGGGCCGGGCTCGCCGGCGTGGAAGGTGACCAGACAGGCCACCGGCCGGTCCTCCAGGACGATGGGAGCGACCACCGCGACCCGCAGTGGACAGCCCCCGGCGGAGTCCCCGGGATGCAGCTTCACGAGCTGGGTGCGGCCGGTGAGCAGCGAGGTCAGGATCTCTCCCGCATCGCGGGGCAGGTGCTTGGCGTGCAAGTCGGCGCGGCTCCCCGCGGCGGCCTGGAAGGCGAGCAGCTGGCGGCTGTCGTAGAGCGCCACCGCCAGCCCCGCCGACTGCGAAACCATGGAGCGCAGCACCTTCGCGGCCGTCTTCGCGGTGAGCCCCTGGCGCAGGGTGGAGACCGCCTGGGTGGCGAAGGCCAGGGTCCGCATGGTGGCCCGCTCCTCGTCGGTGTCGAAGGCGTGCGCCCGCCGACCCAGCCGGCGCGTCACGGCCATGGTCGCGGCCACGGTCAGCACGGCCTCCAGGACGGCGGCTAAGGGCCAGGGCATGGCCGCATCATCCCC
>JAKABA010000027.1 GCA_021802115.1 bacterium
AGTGGCGGATCTGGGTCCCGTCGCCCAGGATGTGCAGGGGGTCCTGCCCCTTGAGCACCTTCTGGGCCAGGTCGGGCACCACGTGGCTCATGGCCAGCTTGACGTTGCCGCTCTCGATCTCCACATCCCCGCGTGCCCGCCCCTCGCCGATGCCCACGCAGTTGAAGGGACGGATGATGGTGTAGGGGAGGCCGTACTGCTGGTGAGCCGCCCTGGCGAAGTACTCCACCGCCAGCTTCTGGAAGCCGTAGGACGAGCGGGGTGGGGCGACCTCCAGCTCCTGCCCCTCGTATGACGGCCAGCGGTCGGTGCCCTCGAAGACCATCGAGGAGCTGAGGTAGGTGACCTTCTGGAGCCGGCCGTCACGGTGGGCCCGGATGGCGGCGTCGCAGGTGGCGGCCATGATCCGCTCGTTGGTGGCCAAAAGGTCGTAGGCGTAGGTGTGGAAGTAGGAGATCCCGCCTATCATCGCGGCCCCGGCGATCAGGTGGTCGCAGTCCTTGGCCAACCGGTAGACCAGCTCCGGGTCGCGGGCGTCCCCCACCACCAGCCGGTAGTGGGGATGGCTGTCGTAGGAGCGGGTCACCGGGCCGTACTTGGAGTGGTCGTCGAGGCCCACGACCTCGTACCCCTCGGTCAAAAGCCGCTCCACCGTGTATCCGCCGATGAACCCGGCGGAGCCGGTCATCAGGACCCTTTCCATGCGCTCTTCCCCCTGTGCGGACGCCACCTCTCGTATCCGGGAACGGCGGCGACCAGGTACCAATGCAGGTAGCGGGGAATCCACTCCCGCACCTTGAAGTTTGACTGCCCGGAGGTGCGGTCCCTCCAGGTGGTGGGGATCTCCGTCACCGGCCGGCCCCGCCGCCGGGCCTTGGCCACCAGCTCGATCCCCATCTCGAAGCCCGCGTCCGAGTCGATGCCCACCTCCTCCACGAAGCGGCGGGAGTAGGCCTTGAAGGAGTTGGTGGCGTCGTGGGTGCCTACCCGCGCCAGCAGCTGGAGCGAGATCCCCGCGGTCCGGGAGACCAGCCCCTTGAGCGGCGGGCCCCCCAGCTGGCGCCCCCCGCGCATGTAGCGGGAGGCCGCCGCCACCACGAACCCCCGGCGCACCAGTTCCACGAGCTGGTCGATCTGGCTCACGTCGTCGCTGCCGTCCGCCATGGTGACCACCACCACCTCGGCCCGGGCCGCCTCGAAGCCCGCCCTCAATGCCCCGGCGGGTCCCCTCCGCACCTCGTTGAGGACCGGCCGGACCCGGGGGTCGCGGGCCGCGAGGTCCGCCACCGGGGCGGCGGTGGTGTCGTCCGGACGGTCGTAGACCACCAGGACCTCCACCTGGGCCGCGGAGGCGTGAAGGATCCGCTCCACGCAGGGGACGATGGCCTGGCCCTCGTTGTAGGCAGGGACCACCACCGAGACCTCGGGAGGGGTCAAACCCGGCTTCCCTGGCCCCTCAGGTTGGTGATGTCGACGATCGGCACCCGGACCTCGAGATCGCGGTACTCGGCGTGGGGAGCGCCGATCACCAGGAGCCCGGCCTCGTCCAGGACCCGCTCCAGCGGGACGAGGTCGGGGTCCACTGTCACGTGAGGGTCGGTGCAGAGCACCTTCCGTGCCTTGAACTGGAGGATTCGCTTGAGGCGGTAGCTGAGGCTGGAGCGGATGTCGTCCGACCCAGCCTTGAAGGCCATCCCCAGGATTCCCACGGTCATGGTGGAGAGGTCGAAGCGCTGCTCCAGCCGGGCCACGGTGTACAGCGGCAGACCCTCGTTGATCAGCATCGCCGAGTGGCCGAGGGTGAACTGGTTGTTGTTGAAAGCCGCCAGCTGCATGGTGTCCTTCAGGAGGCAGGGCCCGGCGGCCAGCCCGGCGCCGGGGAGGTCCTGGGCCCGGGGATAGTCGAGGGCGAGGGCGGTGCGGATCTTGTCGTAGTCCAGCCCGTAGTCGTTGGCGATCATGAACAGCTGGTTGGCGGTGGCGAACTTGATGTAGCGCCAGGTGTTGGTGAAGAGCTTGGCCAGCTCCGCTTCCTCTGGCTCCAGCTCGACGATCCTGTCCGTGAGTCGTCCGAAGAGCTGGGCGGCGCGCTGGCGCACCCGCGCCGACCGGGCGGCGACGATCTGGGGGAGGGAGTAGAGCTCGGTCATCGCCTTGCCCTCGGCGATCCGCTCCGGACAGAAGGCTACGTCGAGGGCGAGGCCGAGAGCCTGGAGCCGCCGCTCCACCATCCCGGTCACCCCCGGGTAGAGGGTGCTGCGGAGCACCAGCAGCTGGCCGTCCCGGAGGTGGGGAGCCAGCTCCTCCACCTGCCTGGGCACGTCCAGCGCCTCAGGGTTGAGGTGCTTGTCGATGGGGGTGCCGATCACCACCACCACCGCGTCGGCGCGGGAAAGGACCCGAGGCTCGGTCGTCACCTCGAGCCCTCCACTGGCCAGGGCACGCCGCAGCGCGGGCCTCACACCGTCCTCCTGGAACGGTACCTCGCCTCTGACGATGGCCCCGACCGCCTCGGCGCTGATGTCCTGGATCGCCACCTTGAGGCCCTGGTCGGCCAGGGCGATGGCTAGAGGGAGGCCAACGTGGCCCGCCCCGCCCACTACCACCGCGTCAAGGTCGGCCATGGGCAGCCCATTCTAGCCCCGAGCTCCTGTCAACCACAGGGAGGTGGCGTGCTGAAACCAAGGACCTCCGGGCACTCACACGAGTCGCCGGGATCCCGATCGGCCGGTAGACTGACCGGATGCAGCCCCGGAGACCGCGCCCGGGTTCGATTCCGAGCGCGCCCGACACCTGGTGACTGACTCGTCCAAGCCCGGTCCCCAGAGCGCCACAGCCGCCGGCCCAACCGGGGTGCCCCACTGGCTCTGGCTGGCGGCATGCGCCGTCCTCGCCCTCGCAATCGGAGCGTTGATGATCGGTCCGCTCCAGCTCATCGCATCCCCGTCGGTCGGCGCGCTGGACCCCTCATGGCAACTGGCCATGGGCGCCGCCCTCGCCGATCACCTTCGGTTCGGGCCCCAGTACCTGTTCACCTACGGGCCGCTCGGCTTCATGCACGAGTCGCTGCAGTACCCGACGGCGCTGCTCTCCGACCTGGCCATCGCCGCCGTTGTCACCTCTGCGATCGCCTACGCCCTGGCCTTCCTGCTCTTCGCGGAGGTGGTGCGCCGCATCAGGGGCAGGTCCGGGGCCGAAGCTGCGCCCATCTTCCTGGGAGCGATTCTCGCCGCGTACTGGTCCGGGGCGATAGCCGGTCCTGGGACCAGGGCAGTGATCATCTCCCTGGTGGCGCTGGCCATCTGCTGGCTGGCGCCGCGGGCAAGGTCGGTGCGCTGGCTGGGGGCAGCAGCCGGGGTCCTTCTCGCCTTCGCCGCCATGTACAAATTGGACTTCCAGTTCGTGGCGGTGGGAGAGCTGGCGCTCTTTACCGGTCTGGCGCTGGGGGCACGCGAGGGTCCACGCCGCGCGCCCATCTGGGCGTGGGCCGCCGCCGTCGTCGGCTACCTGGCGATCTGGCTCATGGCGGGACAGCGGCTCACCGACCTCCCGTCCTTTTGGACGGGCAGCTGGCAGATCTCCGCCGGATACAGCGCCGCGATGTCGGTGGCGGCCCACTGGAAGACGCTCGCTGGGGAAGCGCTCATCGCGATGGTGGGGATTGGCCTCCCGCTCCTGGTGGAGCCATGGCGCTCCCGGCGGCTCTCCGCACAGGCTGCGATCGTGATCATCAGCCTGCCCTGGCTGTACGCCAACTGGAAGGACGGGATGGTGCGGCAGGGGGGACTGGCGGGCGACAACGTGAGGGTCTTGGCTCTCTTCGCCGGGATCCTGGCAGTGGCTTGGCTGGTGGTGGTCGTGAGCCCCCGCCTCTTCTCGTGGCGTACCGTGCCGCCTCTCTTGGGGGCGGTGGTGTGCGTAGGGGTGAGCGTCTACGGCTTCGGCTGGGCCGAGGGCCCGAGATGGATATTGACAGTGCTGCAGCCCCAACCGGCAACGGCCGTGAGCACGGCTGGGATCGTCCCCAGCTCCATCACCGCGACCCTGCGAGGAAAGACGGTGACCGCGCTGCCGTGGGACGACGCCTACGTTATCGAAAGCCACCTCCGCTGGGACACCCTCCCCGAGCCGCAGACCTACTCCGCCTACACCCCCTACCTCGACCATCTCGACGCGAACCAGCTCGCCTCACCACAGGGAGCCCAGAGGCTCGTGGTCACGTTGGAGGACATCGACGCCCGCTACCTGTTCTGGGACCCTCCGGCCGTCTGGGACACGGTCATCTCCCGCTACACCTGTGGCCCGACCTTCCAGAACAGCGTGGTGCTGGTGCGCCACCGTCCGGTTGTGGGTACCCCATCGCCCCTGGGCAGCGCCTCCGGGCGGATGGGGAGCTGGATCCCGGTGCCCCGCACGGGAGCTGCGTATGAGTTCGCCGCGGTGCATATCGGCAGCTCCCTGGAGGGACACGCACTGAACCTGGCCCTGCGCCAGACCGCGGTCATGGCCATGTTGCGGCTGAGCAACGGAGAGGTCGTGGGGCCAGTCAGGGTGATTGCCGCCACCGCCGGGGACGGGCTCTACCTCTCCCACTACCTGGGGAGCACCAGCGCCCTTTGCCGGGTGCTGGCCGGCCGGGCCGCCCGGGTGCCCTCCATCACCGCCATCCAGCTGCTCTCCAGCCACCCTTCGGAGTGGGACCCAACTGTCACCGTCCGCTTCACGGCCGCCCCATGATCGGCGGGCGGGACACGACGGGCAGCTATGATCTGGCCGCGGGAGGGACTGGGTGGGGTCCTGGGAACCCAGGACGCCGACTCCTCGGGAGGGCTGACAGCTCATGAGCGTTCGGGTCGACAGCGCCCGTGTGGCTGTGGTCGGGGCCGGCTACGTCGGCTTGAGCACCGCAGTGTCCCTGGCCCACCTGGGCCACCGGGTCTGGTGCGGCGAGGCGGACCTGGACAAGGTGGAGCGGCTGCGCCGAGGCACTCCGACCATAGTGGAGGAGGGACTGGAGGAGATCCTGCGCGAGGGCCTGGAGTCCGGACGGCTCTCGATTGTGGAGGGAGCGGTGGCCGCGGTGGGCGAGGCGGACTTCGTCTTCCTCTGCCTGCCCACCCCCCAGGGGCAGGACGGGTCGGCAGACCTCAGCTACCTGGAGGCGGTGGCCGCGGATATCGGTCCCCACCTGGTGCGCGAGGCGGTGGTGGTGAACAAGTCCACAGTCCCGGTGGGCTCGACCCTCATCGTGGAGCGGCTCCTGAACCGCGCCGACGTCAGGGTGGTCTCCAACCCCGAGTTTCTGCGCGAGGGATCGGCGATCCACGACTGCCTGCACCCCGAGCGCATCGTGGTGGGCGCCGACGACCCCAAGGCGGCGGCCCGGGTGGGGGCGCTCTTCTCCGCCACCAACGCCCCGGTGCTGATCACCTCGGCGGCCAGCGCCGAGACCATCAAGTACGCGGCCAACGCCTTCCTGGCCACCAAGCTCAGCTTCGTCAACTCGGTGGCCACCCTCTGCGAGCACCTGGGGGCCGACGTTAAGGACGTGCTCCTGGGCATGGCCTACGACCATCGGATCGGGTTCGACTACCTCCGCCCCGGACCGGGTTGGGGAGGCTCCTGCCTTCCCAAGGACACGCTGGCTCTGGGCGCCATCAGCAGCGCGGCGGGATACCACTTCGGCCTCCTTCAGGCCGCCATCGATGCGAATCGCCAACAGCTCGGCCAGGTGGCGACCAAGATCCGCCAGGCCGCGGCCGCGGAGGGGGCGACGCCCACCGTTGCGGTCTGGGGGCTCACCTTCAAGGCCGGAACCGACGACTTGAGAGACTCGCCGGCCCTGCAAATCGTGCGCGACCTGCGGAGCTCAGGAGTTGCGGTGCGAGCCTACGACCCGAGCGTGAAGGGGAGCGTGCCGGGGCTGGATGCCGAGGTGGAGATCGGCCAGGACGCCTACTCGGTCTGCACGGGAGCGGACGCCCTCGCGCTGCTCACTGAGTGGGACGAGTTCCGCTGGGTGGACTTCGAACGGGTCCGCGGTGCCATGCGCCAGCCCCACGTGGTGGACGCCCGCAATCTTTTGGACCCCGCCGCCCTGCGCCGGCTTGGCTTCCGGTACGTCGGCGTGGGACGGCCGTGAGTGCCCCCGAGGAGAAGACCGGAGTGGGGGCCGGAGGCCGAAGGGTGGTGGTCACAGGTGGCGCGGGCTTCCTCGGCTCCCATCTTTGCGAGGCGCTGGTGGCGAGGGGCGACCGAGTGATATGCGTGGACGACCTCTCGACGGGGACGAGGGACAACCTGAGCTCCCTGGTGAACTCCCCGGAATTCGAGTTCGTCGCCGCAGACGTGAGCTCGGAGCTGCCGGTGAGCGGGCCCGTTGACGCCGTCATGCACCTCGCCAGCCCGGCCGCGCCCCCCGCCTATCTGGCGCGGCCACTGGAGACGCTGGCCGTAGGCAGCGACGGCACCAGGCGATGCCTGGAGCTGGCCGTGCAGCACCGGGCCCGCTTCGTCATGGCCAGCACCAGCGAGGTGTACGGTGACCCCGACCAGCACCCCCAGTCGGAGGAGTACTGGGGGCGGGTGAATCCCATCGGCCCGCGCAGCGTCTACGACGAGGCCAAGCGCTTCGCCGAAGCACTCACCATGGCCTGGGCCAGGGCTCGCGGCGCCGACGTGGGCATCGCCCGCATCTTCAACACCTACGGCCCGAGACTGCAGCCGGGGGATGGCCGGGTGATCTCCAACTTCGTCGACCAGGCGCTTTCCGGGCGGCCGCTCACGGTGTACGGCGACGGCTCCCAGACGCGCAGCTTCTGCTACGTGTCCGACCAGGTCCGGGGGCTCCTTTGCCTGCTGGACTCGGGCCTCCCCGGCCCCTTCAACATCGGCAACCCCGGGGAGGTGACAATGCTGGAGATGGCGAGGCTGGTGCTGGAGCTGACGGGGGGATCCTCCCCTATCGTGTTCCAGCCTTTACCCACCGACGACCCCCGGCGGCGCTGCCCTGACATCAGCCGCGCCCAGCGCCAGCTGGGATGGGAGCCGGAGGTTGGGCTGAGGGAAGGGTTGCTGAGGACGATCGCCGCCGCGGCTGGGACAAGGGCCGGGGAGAGCTGATGGCGGACACCGCTCTGCGGCAGTACCGCACGCTGTCGGTGGTGGTCCCGGTGTACAACGAGCGGCCGACGCTGGCCGAGGTGATTCGGAGGATGCGGGCGGTGCAGCTGCCCCTGGAGCTCGAGGTGATTGCGGTGGACGACGGATCCAGCGACGGCAGTGGCCAGTTGCTGCACGCGCTCCAGGACTCCACCGTGCGGGTGCTGGCCCACGGCCGCAATCAGGGGAAAGGTGCCGCGGTGCGGACCGGCCTGGCCGCCGCGCGCGGCGATCTGGTGCTGATCCAGGACGCCGACCTGGAGTACGACCCCGAGGACTGGCTCCGCCTCCTCGACCCGATCCTCAAGGGCAAGGCCCGGGTGGTATACGGGAGCCGCTTCACCGGCGAGCGCAAGAACATGTTCCCCCTCCACTGGCTGGGCAACCGACTCCTCACTCTCACCACCAACGTCCTCTACCAGACAACGCTTTCGGACATGGAGACTTGCTACAAGCTGTTCGACCGACGCGTGCTCGAAGGCCTGCGCATCGAGTCCAACCGCTTCGACTTCGAACCCGAGATCACTGCCAAGGTGCTGCGCCGGGGCGAGCGGATCTACGAGGTCCCGATCTCTTACGCGGGGCGCGAGTTCGCGGAGGGCAAAAAGATCACCTGGCGCGACGGCTTCGCCGCCATGTCGGCCCTGATCCGCTACCGGCTGCGACGCCGAGTGTGACCGCCGGCCGCCGCCGGTGGGGGCGGGAGACGCCCCCCGCTCGGGCCGCCGGGGGCTGAAGACCGGTGCGGAGCTCGCCGCGTTTTTCACGGGTCCCGAGGTGGGCGCCGGCCCTCATCGTCGTGGCCCCGGTCATCCTCGGCAACCTGCTGGCCCTCGTCGGCGCCGTGGACAGCAATCCGCTCCTGCTTCACAGCGGGCTCGGCCTGGGGCTGCGGCCGGGGCTGCTCCCGGGCTTCCCCTCCATCGACCCCAACAATGGTTTCACCCTCCAGGCTCTCGGCCACCTGGCGGCCTCGGACTGGCTCTCGGGGCGTGTGCCCTGGTGGAACCCGTTCGAGGGCCTGGGGGCTCCCCTGGCCGGAGAGATGCAGTCGGCGGCGCTCTTCCTGCCCGCCCTCCTCCTCGACCTGGCCCAAGGAGTCCTTTACCTCCATGTCCTGCTGGAGGTAGTGGCGGCGCTGGCCACCTACCTTCTCCTACGCCGGATGGGAGTCGGAGACCTGGCGGCCGTGGTGGCCGGGGTGGCCTTCGGCCTGAACGGCACCTTCGCCTGGCTGGGGAACGCCGCCGCGACGCCCATCTGCTTTTTGCCGATAGCCCTGTTGGGGCTGGAGATGATCCGATCTCGCCCCCGCCCTGGAAGCCGCCTTGGGTGGGCGGTCCTGGCAGTGGGGGTGGCGGGGTCGGTCTATGCCGGATTCCCGGAGACCACCGCCATCGACACCATCCTGGTCGGCCTCTGGGCGCTGCTTCGCCTGGAGGGACTCGATCGCCACCAACTGTGGCGGTACCTGGGCTTCTCCGCTGGGGGGGCCGTTCTGGGGCTGCTTCTGGCGGCACCGCTGGTCGTCGCCTTCCTCTCCTACCTCCCCCATGCCAACGTTGGAGGGCACGCCGGGGGCTTCGGCACCGCCTACCTCTCGCGGTCCGCGGTGGCCATGCTGGCCATGCCGTACGTCTTCGGGCCCATCTTCGGGTTCTACGCGTTTGACCACAGCGGCGCCCTGGGGGCGATCTGGGGAAACATCGGGGGCTTCACCACCGCCGGTCTGGTGGCCCTGGCGTCTCTGGCGGCCTGGTCGGCGTTAGCAGAAGGGCGCCAGCGGTGGTTTCGTCTGGGGCTGGTTGCTTGGATCGCCCTGGCGTGGGCGAAGACCTTCGGGGTGCCGGGGGTGAACCAGCTAGTAGCCCACCTCCCGGGGTTCTCCGGGGTGGCCTTCTACCGCTACGCGCCGCCGTCCTGGGAGATGGCCGTCGTGGTCCTTGCCGCCCTCGGACTCGACGACCTGGCGGCGGGACGCATCGACGTCGGGGTGGCCTGGCGGGCCACGGGCAGCTCCCTGCTGTTCCTGCTCGTCAGCGCTGGAGCGGCGGCCCACGAGCTGGGCAGGATCCACGGAGCCCCCCACCTCACTCTCTGGGCCGGCGCCTCACTGGCCGTGGCGCTGGGCCTGGTTTTGGGGGTGGGAGTGGCCGCGGCTCGCCCCCGGGAGATGAGGTCAGCGCTCCGAATCGCACCTGCGCTGGCCGTGGGGACGGCGGTAATCGCCGAGGCGCTAGCCTTCTTCTTCCTCCCGCAACTGTCCGCACCGCGAGGGGGACGAGTGGACCTGGCCCCGGTCCAGTACCTCGCGGCCCATCTCGACGGCCACCGGTTCTTCACCTTGGGGCCGCTGGCCCCCAACTACGGCTCCTACTTCGGCCTAGCCGAGCTGAACGTGAACGACCTCCCGATCCCCAGCGCCTTCGCCGCCTACGTCGGGTCGAGCCTGGATCCCAACGTGAACCCGGTGATCTTCACCGGGGGCACCCAGGCCAGCCCATCCGGGCCCTCACCCGAGGCGGCCCTGCTCAGGTACCTGGCGGGCTACCGGCGGGCCGGCGTGAGCTACGTGGTCACCGCGCCAGGCCCCCTCCCCCGGCCGCTGGGGCTGGAGAGGGTGTTCAGCGATCCCGTGGCGACCATCTACCGCCTCCCCGGGGGCTCGCCGCTCATCACCGTGTCCTCCGGCTGCCGGCTGCTCACCGCCGGTACCTACTCGGCGCAGGTGACCTGCCTGAGGCGAGGCACCTTGGTTTGGCGGGAGCTCTACCTGCCCGGATGGACCGCGACCGTCTCCGGTCGGCCCGCGACGGTCCGCCCCGCCGGCGCCGCCTTCCAGACGGTCGCCCTAAATCCCGGCCGGCATTTGGTCAAGTTCAGCTTCGAGCCACCGGGGGAAATGGCCGGTGCCGCCCTGGGCGGACTGGGGTTGCTGCTCCTCATCGGCGGCGCGGTGGCCGATGGACGACGCCGCGGAGATGTTGGCCCAAGCCGCGGGTGAGCCGGGGGCACGAGGGCCGAGGCCTGGGGGGCGAACCTAGAATGAGCTCCCATTCCACCTGTTTTTGAGGGGCAGCATTGCGATTTGGCGAGCGCCTGAGGCAGCGCCGGGAGCAGCGTCAGCTGCGCGACCGCCTCCAGCTGGTGGCCGACTCCGACCTCTTCGATCCAGAGTGGTACCTCCGAACCTATCCCGACGTGGCCAGCTCCGGCCTGGACCCCGCCTTCCACTATCTGGTCTACGGAGGGAAGGAGGGCCGCCACCCCGGGCCTCGCTTCGACTCCAAGTATTACGTGCAGAACAACCCCGGGGTGGATGAGTCTGGACTGAATCCGCTGGTCCACTACCTCTTGCGCGGGCGGGCCGAAGGGTGCCGGACCATGCAGGTGAGCGCCTTCTCGGTATCCGAGGCGCACCCGGAGCTGGCCCCCCTGGACGTCCACCTACGTGCGGGCGGCGAGCCGCGGGTCACCGTGATCGTGGAGAGCACCGCGCCCGGCTACCTCCTGGGCGGGGTGATGACCTCCCTTCTCATCGGCGTGCTGCTGGCGGAGCGTCTGGGGGCCCGGGTGCGCCTGGTGACCAGGACCGAGCCCCCGGACCTGAGCCGCGTCCCCGATGTGCTGCTCGCCTCCGAGATAGGCGTGGCACCGGAGATCGAGGCCGTCCACCTCTCCGCGCGCAGCCCGCTGGCGAGCATCGACGTCACCGCCGCGGACATATTCCTCACCACCTCCTGGTGGACGACCAGGGCGGCGCTGGGCAGCGTCGCCAGCCGTCAGGTCGTGTACCTGGTCCAGGAGGACGAGCGGCTGTTCTACCCCTCAGGGGACGCCAGTCTGCGCTGCGAAGAGACCCTCGCCGAACCGGGCCTGACCTTCGCCGTCAACACCGAGCTCCTTTTCAGGCACTTCGCCACCGGCGAGCCCGGGAACGTGGCCCGGGCCGGTGCCTGGTTTGAGCCCGCCTTCCCCAGCGCTCTCTACCAACCCCGAACCGGCTCTTCGGGCCGCCGGCGCTTCGCCTTCTACGCCCGCCCCAGGAACGCCCGCAACCTATACGAGCGCGGCCTGGAGGTGATAGTGGACGCGATCAACCGGGGCGTCCTGGCCCCCGATGAGTGGGAGTTCATCTTCTTCGGGAGCCCACCGGACTCGGTGATCCTGCCCCAGGGGGTGCATCCGACCTACAGCGCCGACCTTCCCCTGAGTGCGTACGCGGCCCTCCTGGGCACGGTCGACCTCGGCCTGGCCCTCATGGCCTCCCCCCACCCCAGCTACCCCCCTCTTGACATGGCGGCCAGCGGCGGGGTGGCGGTCACCACCCGCTTCGGGGTGAAGCAGCAGCTCTCCATGTACAGCGACAACATCCTGGTGGCCGGGACCGGCACCAAAGAGCTGGTGGGGGCCCTCGGCGAGGGGGCACGGCTGGCGGCCGACCACCCTCTACGGACGAGGCAGCACGCCGACTCCAAGTTGGCCCGGGATTGGCGCGCGTCCACCGCGCCGCTCATCGACTGGCTGAGCAGCCGGATCTCCTAACTTGTTCGAGCTGGTGCGCCCGGCCAGTGCGGCGAGCCCACCTGCAGAGCTGCCGCCCTCCCTCCAGGAGCGGATCGCTGTCCTCTCCCGGGCCCGGGTCGGGGTTGCCTACTTCTACGAGATCCCCGACAACAGCACCTTCCGCTACCGGGTGGCCAACATGGTCTCCACTCTGAACACCGCCACTTCCGAATCGGGGATGGCGGCCGCCTGGTTCACCTCGGGGGAGATCGACCAGCTTGCCAGCCTCGCGGAGTCTGTCGATGTGCTGGTCGTCTGCCGGGCGCGCATGTCCCACCGCCTGGGCCGGCTGATCGCCGCCATGCGCGCCCGGCGCGTCCCCGTCCTCTACGACGTCGACGACCTGGTGTTCGATCCCGACCTGGCGCCACTGCTGATGGACACCCTCGCGGTGGACCGGGAGAGCGACGAGGTGGTGAACTACTGGTTCTCCTACTGCGCCCGGATCGGTGCCGCCATGCGGCTCTGCGACACGGCGCTGGTGACCAGCGAAGCCCTGGGCCGCGAGGTCGCCCGGTCCTCCCGCCTGCCATACCTGGTCCTCCCCAACTTCCTGAACCGGGAGCAGATGGACGCATCAGAGCGGATCTGGGGGCAGAAGCTCCAAAGTGACTTCCGGGGCGACGGGACCTGGCACCTCGGCTACTTCAGCGGCTCTCCCAGCCACACCCGGGACTTCGGCATCGCCGCCGCGGCCCTGGCCCGCCTGCTGCGCGAGGACCCGAGGGTGGCGCTGCGGCTGGTGGGCTTCCTGGCGCCGCCTTCCGAGCTGATGGCGTTCGGGCCCCGGGTGGAGCAGCTCCCCCTCCAGGACACGGTACCCCTACAGTGGCTGATGGGCGAGGTCAACCTCTCGCTGGCGCCGCTGCAGGACAATGCCTTCACCGCCTGCAAGTCGGACCTCAAGTGGTTCGAGGCGGCCGCCGCCGGCACGGTCACGGTGGCCTCCCCGGCCGGGGGGGTGGGGGCGCGGATCCGGGATCGGGTGAACGGCCGCCTGGCCCGTTCCTACGAGTGGTACCCGGTGCTGCGCGAGCTCATCGACGACGCTCCAGCCTGCCGCGCGCTGGCGGAGCGGGCCCGGGCCGAGGCGCTGGCGGAGCGCGCCCCGGAAAGCCAGCTCCCGAGGATCCGCGACGCCCTCCTCTCCGTGATCGCCGGAGGGGGCGGGCGGGGCTGAGGCCCGCCTCCGCTCAGGGGCGGGGCTTGGAGCGCCGCCTCCCACCCGTCTTGGCCCACAGCCGCCGGATCCGCCGGGTGAGCCGGAAGGTCTTGGTGGCCTCCAGCGCCGCCAGCTCGGCCCGGGCTGCGGAGAGCTGGCGTTGCAGCTCCAGCACCTCGGAGTAGAGGTAGTCGCGGTGGTCGCGCACCCCCTGGAGCTCCCGGTGGCTCGCGAGGGCCCATCTCTCGTAGGCGGCGACCGCCGACGGCAGCGAGGGCCCCCTCTGGAGGAGGACCGCATGGGGGGCGATGAAGCTGGCGTCGAAGTCGACGTCGCGGAAGAACCCATGGACGGCGAACAGCGCCGCCCAGTGCTCGGGCGGCTGCACGTTGACGTGGGTGACCTCGGCGAAGTGGTCGGGGGTGGAGGAGAAGAGGACCCGGGTCGTGTGCCGGCAGAGGTTGCCCAGCGCCGCCTCGGCCTCCGGGGCGGGGAGGTGCTCGAGCACCTCGATGCAGGTGATGAGGTCGTAGTCCTGGGGCAGCTCGGTGGTGAGGGAGCCCGACCAGCAGTGGGCCCGTATGGACTCAGGCACCTGGGAGATCGCCCACTCCGAGATGTCCACCCCGTAGGCCTCCACCCCGTCGCGGCGCAGCGCCTGGACCAGGAAGCCGATGGCACACCCCGCGTCCAGCACGGTGCGGGGCGCGAGGCGGGTGACAATCCCCCTCGCCTTGGCGGCGAAGGACTGCTCCCACACGGGCTCCCCGCAGCGGTAGGGGGGTGGGGGCGTGTCGTCGGCCGACCGCAGGTCCGAGTAGTGCAGGAAGTAGTCGGGGCCGTAGTCGAGGTGGTGGCCGGCTGGCGGCGGGGAGGACCCACGGGGTCCTGCTGCTCGTTCCTGCACGGTCAGCGGCCCATCTGGAAGCGTCGCCCCAGCAGCACCGAGCACTCCTTCAGCAGACGGTCGGCTCGGGCCCATTCTAGGGGGGACGCGGCGAGTGGGACCGGCTGCCTCAGGTGAACCAGCCGAAGACGTCGACCACCACGTCCACCTGGCCGAGGTCGTTGAAGACCTGGACCCCTCCCCCCGGGGAGAGCTCGCAGACCACCAGGTTGGGGACCGTGTAGCCCGATCCCCAGTTGAGGTCGCTAGCCAGCGGCATGGGGCTCTGCGGGTAGACGGTGAGGTAGGAGGAGGCGGTGGTGTCGGTGGCCGTGACGTTGGCCACCACCGCCGCCGCCCCAGAAGGCACCCCAGCCAGTCCGGTCACCTGCACCGGGAGGTTCCCGGAGGGCCCCAGGGTCTGCCCGGTGCACTGGTCGGCGGGCTGGCCGGTGATCGAGCTCGGCCTGGTGTCGCAGATCCGGAACGGCGACACCGCCTCGAACAGCCCGGGCGAGCCGGAGGAGTAGTACCCGTTCACGTCCACCACAAGGTCGGCCTGGCCCAGGTCGTTGTAGAACTCCAGCGCCCCTGTGGCGGAGAGGGGGATCACCACCCGGTTGGCCCGCGTCTCGCCTCCGGACCAGTTCAGGGTCGAGGCCACAGGCCGGCTCTGCCCCGCCGGCCAGGCGGTGAGGTAGGAGGCCGAGGTGGTGTCGGTGACGGTGACGTTGGCCACCACCGCGGTGGCCGAGGCCGGCACCCCTCCGTACCCGGTGACCTGGACCTGGATCGAGCCTCCGGGGGCCAGGGTCTGACCGGTGCACTGGTCAGACGGCTGCCCGGTGATCGAGGTCGGGCGGGTGTCGCAGATGCGGGCGGGAGGGAGGGGAGAGAACCCCAGTCCGGTGCTCCCCCCGGGCATGGGACCGTAGAAGCCCTCGACGTCCACGACCACGTCGGTATTCCCGTTGGCGTTGTAGATCTGGAGCGCCCCGGTGGCCGAGAGGGGAACGGTCACCAGGTTGGCCACCGTCTGCCCCACCGACCAGTTCAGGTTGGAGGCCAGCGGGCGGTTCGAGCCTGCGGGCCAGACGGTGAGGTAGGAGGCCGCGGTGGTGTCGGTCGCGGTGACGTTGGCGACCACCGCGGTGGCCGAGGCCGGCACCCCTCCGTACCCGGTGACCTGGACCTGGATCGAGCCTCCGGGGGCCAGGGTCTGACCGGTGCACTGGTCAGACGGCTGCCCGGTGATCGAGGTCGAGCGGGTGTCGCAGATGCGGGCGGGGGTGAGGGGTGCGAACTGGGCGGGCGCCTGGAGCTGCGCCGGAGAGGAGGCCGGCCCGGTGCCTGACCCGTTGGTGGCTGCCACCTGGAACGAGTAGGAGTCGCCGTCAGTCAGGCCGGTGACGGTGGTGGAGGTGGGGACCGGGCTCCCCGAGACCGTGCTCGGGGCCAGCGACTGGGCGGTGGTGAGGTCGGTCCCGGTGACCGTGTAGGAGCTGATAGCGCTTGTCCCGGAGTAGGAGGGCGGGCTCCAGGAGAGCTGCGCCTGGCCGCTCCCGGGAGTCGCCGCCAGGCCGGTCGGAGCCCCGGGCACCGGGCTGGTCCACGTGAACTGGTCCGCGCTGGTGACCGTGCTCTCCGCCAGGTCCTCCACCTCCATGCGTAGGTCCACGGTGCCGGCCGGGCTCGGGGGCAGGGCGGCGGTGCAGGTGGTGGTGGAAGTGCAATCCGCCACCACCTGGGTGGACCCGTCCAGCACGATGTCGGCGCCGGCCACCGGGACGAAGCCGGTGCCCTGGATGGTCACTGTGGCTCCGGCGGAATAGAGGGCGGAGTTGGGGGTCACCGAGGTGATGGTGTCCGAGTAGCTCGTCGGGCGGTAGGCGTAGCACTGGAGGGCCGCCAGCCCGGGGTTGAAGTAGCTGGGGGAGCCGCTTGCGCTGTAGTCCACGAGCTGCGGGGTGCCGAGGCCGCTGGCCAGGTCGTATCCGGCGGTGGCCGGGTAGAGGGTCCCGGCGTACCCGGAGGGGGTGTAGGCGTTGTTGCCGGAGGTCACGTCGTTGAAGGCGTTGCCGTAGTAGGAGCTGGCGGCTATGGCATACAGGCCCTGGGGTAGCGCCCCCGGCGTGCCCGAGCCGAAGGCGCTGCAGAACGGGGAGCCGTCGGTGATGGCGGCCGTGGCGGCCCAGGTAGGGGCGGCCAGGCTGGTGCCGCCGACCACGCCCCAGCTGCTCTGGTAGTAGAAGACGTAGCCGGTCTGGGGGTCGGCGTCGGCGGAGACGTCGGGCACCTGACGGACATAGGGGCTGCTGCTGGGGCAGGCGGAGTTGGTCTGGGAGTAGGAGTTGATCAGCCCGGGGATGGCGGACGCGTACTGGTAGCTTGGCATGCACCACAAGGCCGAGAGCCCGCCACCGCCAGCTCCCGCGGTGATGCTGGAGTCGTTCCACACCGTCTCCGCCCCGGTGGAAGCGAGCGAGGTGCCCCCGACCCCCACCACATAGGGCTGGCTGGCAGGGTCGTCCGCCCAGAGCTGGGAGGAGTACGGGCTGCCGAGCTGGGGGTAGCAGCCGGTCGAGCCCGAGTCCCCGGCCGCCGCGACCACCGTCTGGCCCTGGGTCGCCGCCTGGGCGAAGAGAGCCTGCTCTGCCTGGGCCTCGGTCGATCCCACCGCCTTCTCGCAGGCGCCCCAGGAGGTGGAGATGACCTGGTCCTGGTCCGCGTTCACGATCGCCTGATAGTTGTAGTAGGCGTCGGCCGGGGGCGCCTGGTAGACGTCGATCACCGCCTGGGGAGCGAGGCCCATGACATCCTCGATGTCGGCGGTGGCCTCCCCGCTGCCCGCGCCCACCTGGTTGAAGCCGTCCACCTTGATGTAGTTGACGGTAGTCGAGATGCCGTAGCAGCTCTCGTAGGCGGAGATGTCGGAGGGCAGGTTGGGCTCGAGTTCGAACAGGGCCACGTGAACCCCGGCCCCGAAGTCGCCCAGGGTGTAGAGCGGCCACATCCCGTAGTGACTGGAGATCTCATCGGCCGTGTAGGCGGGGTTGGCCTGCGCGGAGGCGGCGGAGCATGGTTGCGGGCCGGGGCCCCCGCTGGTCGGGGGCACGGTGCCGGCAGCGGTCACCGACGCCCCAGACCCCGCCAGCAGGGGGTGGGGAACGTTGACGGTGTCGAGCCCCAGGATCCCGGGAACGGCCCCGGCCGGAGCGGTCCGGGGGGTGCCCTCGGCCCGCCAGGCGATGCGCCCCCCAGAGGTCCGGTAGCGCTTGAGCACCACCCCGAACGCGCTCTCCAGCTGGGCGACGGTGCCGGAGGCCGAAACCGAAAGATGGTCCACGGGGATGGGCGCGGTGACGGTGCCGAACCCCTTGAGCCATCCCTGGACCCGCTGGATCGTGGCCGCTGACGGTCCGAACCTGCGGGCAAACCCGGATGGGGTGAGGAAGTGGCGGAAGAGCGGGGAGCTGCGGTTGGAGAGGGCGGCGATGTAGGCGGCGAGGGTGGCGGGATCCCGGGGCTCCAAGGCCACGGTGACCGTGAGACGCTGGGATGCCGGCATCAGCCCCTCTGACACGGCTCCGCTGGGAAGGGCGGGTAGCGCTCCGGCGCGGCCGAACGAGGGAACTGGGGCCTGGGATCCCGCGGCCAGGGTCGGGGTGGCCAGGCCCATCGCCAGGACCACCAGAGGAACCAGGGCCAGCCGCCCGCCGGTCTGAGAGAACCGGTGCAGCCTACCGCCCACCCGCCGCCAAGGCGCCCAGCGCAACCCGCGCCGGCGAGCCCCGGGCGGCTGCCGGACGAGCCGCCTCATCCCGCCGCGAACCAGCCGCAGGCGTCGATCACCAGCTGGACGGTCGCTGAAGAGCCGTTGTAGAAGCTCAGCGCCCCCTGCGAGCTCACCTCCGCCACCGCCAGGTTCTCGGTGGTCTGCCCCGCCGACCAGTTGAGCTCCGAGGTGAGCGGCTGGGGGGCGGCTGCCGGCCAGACCGTGAGGTAGCCCGGGGCACCGCCGTCCGTGACGGTGACGTTGAGCACCGCCGCCGCCATCCCCTGGGCGGGCAGCCCCGCCAGCCCGGCCAGCTGGATGGTGAGCATCTGTCCCGGCTGCAGGGCGTCCCCGCTGTACGCGTACCCGCTGCCGGGGCGGGTGTCCACCGCCCGGGCCGGCGCCATCGGGAAGATGGCGCTCCCGGCGGCGGCGCCGGAGGAGCCGTCGGAGAACCATCCGGCGACATCCACCACGACATCCGTCTCCCCCACGGCGTTGTACACGGTGACCGCACCACCGGCGCCCAGCGGCACCACCACCTGGTTGGCGACCGTCTCCCCGGCAGCGAAGTTGAGGTTGGAGGCCAGTGGCCGGCTCTCGCCGGCTGGGTACACCGTGAGGTAGCCGGCCGAGGTGGCGTCGGTCGCGGTGACGTTGACCGCCACGGCCTCGGCGCCCGACGCCGGGACCGCGCCGCGGCCGGCCACCTGGATGGTGAGCGCCTGCCCGGGCTGGAGGGTGCTGCCCTGGTATGGCTCATTGCTTCCGGGGCGGGTGTCGGCGATGCGGGCCGGGGTGAGGGGGTTGTACAGACCGGCCCCGGAGGTCGGCTGACCGGAGTCGTACCACCCCTCCACGTCCACCACCACCTGGGTGGTCCCCCCCTGGTTGTAGATCGAGATCTGGCCTCCCCTCCCCAGGGCCACCTCCACCAGGTTGGCCTTGGTGTCCTGAGCCTGGAAGTCGATCGACGAGGTCGAGGGCACCGCCACCCCGGCGGGGAACGCCGTGACGTAGCTCTGCTCCGTGGTGTCGGTCACCGTGAGGTTGATCAGGACGCCGGCGGCCCCGATGGCCGGCACGCCCCCGACCCCCGCTACCTGGACGTCCAGGACTCCGCCCGGACCGGGGGCCTGTCCGCTGCCCGGGAGCCCGGAACCCGCCCGGGTGTCCTCGATCCGGGCCGGCGTGAGCGGGTGGTAGGCACCGGAGGTGGTGTAGACGAACCCGTCAGAGCCCCCGGTGGAGCTGGTCCCCAGGGAAGTCTCCACCTGGACGTCCACGAACCCGGGGCTGCCCGGAGGCACGGTCGCGGTGATGACGCCTGCGCTCTGCACCTGGAAGCCGGTGGCGGGGGTGGACCCGAAGTAGACCTGGGTTGCGCCGAGCAGGTTGGCCCCGCTGATGGTCACCTGGGTGCCCCCCGCTGTGGAGCCGGAGCTGGGCTGGACCCCGGTCACCTGCGGCGGCTGGCCCTGGAGCGAGGTGCCGATCTCGGTGAGGCCCGCGATGGGAGGCGACTGGGAGGTGGCGCTCTCCAGCTGCTGCCAGCCCTGGGCCGGGCTGTTGGTGCCCGAGACCGCCTCGGTCATGACCCCGGTGAAGGCTATGGCGCCGGTGGAGGTGTTCTGGGCCCCCCACTGGCTCAGCGCCTGCCACTCCGAGGCGTTCCCGCTGTAGTAGATCTCGGGGAGGGCGCAGGCCACCGGGATCCCCCAGGACACCTGGTAGACCTGGGAGACGGTCCAGCCGTCTGCACTGCCGCTGCCGCCGAGGACGTCGTCCCCGTAGTCGGCGAGGAAGCCGGGCGTGGCCAGGGAGCAGCTGTACCTCGCCGGGGAGGCCGAGGCGTAACCCTGGACCCAGGCCACGGTGGGCGTGCCGGAGTACCAGTTGCCGGAGCTGGACTGCTCCATGTCGCTGGCCCCCCAGAGGGTGACCGGGGCGGCGAGCGACGAGGTCGGGACCTGGGAGACCAGCTGCTGGTACCACGCGCTTCCCGAGGCCTGCATCTCGGCGTTGGAGAGCTGGTACCCCGGGTCCACCCCGTTGAGGCTGTTGCTCGTGCCCACCGCCAGGGTCATGGCGGTGGTGCCGGCGCCGTGGTCCGACTCGTACCCCGCGATCCAGTCCGAGACCAGGGACCGGATGGTCTGGTCGGGAACGCAGGTGGAGCCCAGGAGGAGCTGGGCTCCATAGGTCGAGGTGCCGGGCACGTAGCAGGGGGCGCCGAAGTCCAGGACCAGGATGTTCTGGGGGCTCGGGGTGTAGGTGGCGGCGCCCTGCTGGTACAGGGGGCACTGCGAGACGGAGCCCCCGAGGCAGTAGGAGGGGGATTTCGACGTGGCCCCCTGGGTGGTGTAGGCGTAGTCCTCGTAGTACGAGGGGGTGACCGCCGGGGGCAGCCCCCCCGACGTCTGCTGCGCCGTAGAGGCCAGCTGCAGAGCGAGGGCGCCCGCGGGGGGAACCGAGGCGGTGGGCTGGCAGGAGGAGCCCGCCGGGCCCAGCTTCCCGGTGGCCAAGTCAAGGCCGCGGAGCTGGCCGTCGGCCTGGGCGAGGCAGGCCCCGTCGGCTCCCGCCGACCGGACCACCAGGGGACCGGACTGTTGGAGCCGGGACAGGCTCTGAGCCTGCCCGTCGATCACCGCCACCTCCCCGGTGGACGGATACCCCGGACGGCTCCCGGCGACCACCATCGAGGTGGGTCCGGTCTGCCAGCAGCTGTCAGGGGTGATGAGTGCCGAGCTGATCGGGAGGTCGAGACAGCCGACGGGGAGCTCCCGGAACGGCACCGAGGCCGTCGCGGGGCGTCCTGGCACCGAAAGCTGCGCGGAACTCGCCGTCCGCACGCCGGGGGAAGGGGCCCAGGCGGCCGCGAGCATGACCGCAGCCGCCATTACCGTGCCCCGAGCCTTCCCCACCGAGATCACACCGTCACTTGCAAACTTCACCCCTGGGCGCCCCTTGCGGCCGGGCCGATACCGGAGCCCGACCTCGCCTCGACCCACGGTAGCGCCCCGCCGGTCGAGTCCGGTCGCCCCGGGGCCAAGAGCTGGTCACGATGCCGTGACCGTACCCTGGGAATCTGGGGCCACGAAGGAGGGTCCCAGGGTGGCGGTCCCCCGCTGGCTAACGTCTCCCCGGCCGGCCAGTTGAGGCTGGAGGAGTTGGGTCGGGTGGCGCCGTCCGGGCAGTTGGTCAGGTGGTCGGCGGCCGCGGTGTCGGTCACTGTCCCGTTGACCACCACCGACGTGGCGGAGCTGGGGATCCCCCTGACCCCCGGCACCCTCCGGCGATCGGCCCGGGTACACGGCTCAGCCCGGCCCGAGTGGGCTGCCAGTCGCCGGGCCGGATGCCCGGGTCGCCAGCTCAGGAGTACCACCCCTCGACGTCGACCACCAGGTCCACCGTGCCCTGGGCGTTGTAGACCGTGAGGGTGCCCGTAGGGCTGAGGGTGGCGAGCACCAGGTTGGGGACCGTCTGCCCGGGGGACCAGTTGAGAGAGGAGGCAAGGGGGGTGGCGCCCCCCGGGTAGACCGTGACGTAGCTGGGGGCCGAGGTGTCGGTGGCGGTCACGTTGACAACCACAGCGACGGCGCCCTGCGGGACCCCGGCCAGCCCCGTGACCTGGATGGTGAGGGTCCCCTGCGGGCCCAGGGTCTTCCCGGAGCACTGGTTGGCGGGCGCGGCCTGGCGGGTGTCGCAGATCCGGGTCGGGGTGGTCAGGGGGTTGAACTGCGTGCCGCTGCCTCCGGCCGGGGTGTAGTACCCGAGCACGTCCACCACCACGTCCGTGGAGCCGGAGTCGTTATAGACCGTGATCGCGCCGCCGGAGCTGAGCGCCGAGATCGTCAGGTTGGGCACCGTGGCGCCGGGCATCCAGTTGAGGTTCGAGGCCGTGGGCCTGGTCCCGCCGGGGTACACGGTGAGGTAGCTGGGTGCCGTGGTGTCGGTCACTGTCACGTTGGCCGCCACCGCGACGGCCCCCTGCGGGATCCCAGCCAGCCCCGTCACCTGGATGGTGAGGGTCCCTTGCGGCCCCAGGGTCTTGCCGGTGCACTGGTTGGCGGGCTGGGCCGGGCGGGTGTCGCAGATCCGGGTGGGGGAGGCAACCGGCTGGTACAGCCCCTCACCGGCGACCGCCGGCGGGGCAACGTATCCCTCCACGTCCACCGTCACGTCCGCGGAGGTGGCGTTGGTCACGACCTCCACTTGCCCCTGGGCTCCCAGCCCGACCTCCACCAGGTTGGCCACCGTCTCGCCCGCCGTGAAGTCCAGGTTGGAGGCCAGCGGGGCCGCCTCCCCGGCGGGGTACACGGTGAGGTACCCGGCGGAGGTGGGATCCGTGACCGTGACGTTGAGCACCGCCGCCGTGGCCCCGCTGGCCGGGACCCCGCCCAGCCCCGCCACCTGGACCGCCAGCGGTGCGCCCTGGGTGAGGGTGTGGCCGTCGCACTGGGCGGCCCCGCCGCTGAGGTCCGAGGGATTGCCGGAGCGGGTGTCACAGATGCGGGAGGGAGGGAGGGGGCTCAGCGCCCCCGGGGGCCCGCTGATGGGGTAGGCGTACGGGGTGGGCGCGGTGGCCGTCCCCAGCCAGTCGGTCACGCTGACCGCCTGGGAGCCTGTGCCGGAGGGGGCCACCGCCTGGATCTCCGTGGGGCTCACCACCTGCGTCGAGGTCGCGGGCTGGGTCCCGAACTCGACCTCGGAGGGCACCACGAAGCCCGAGCCGGTGATGGTCACGGCGGTGCCGCCCACTGCCGGCCCGCCCTGGGGGGAGAGCGAGGTGGCCGTCACCGGGGGCGAGCCCGTGAGGGCGTACGGGAACCAGAAGTTGGGGTCGCCGTAGCTGGTCTCCACCACCACGTACCCCGGCCCGGTCCCCGCCGGCACGGTGAAGGCTATCTGCTGGGCGGTCCAGCTCGAGACCGCGACCGGGGTCCCCTGGGTCCAGCCGCTGGTGGGGGCAGTGTAGGGGAGAAGCAGGAGCGCCGCCCCGTTGGTGTCCGCCCCCAGGCCGCCGTAGGGGGAGCTGACCGTGGCGGGCGAGCCGGCGGCCATCGAGCTGAGCTGGTCGGCGGCCGGCGGGGTGCCGGAGTACAGCCGGATAGACTGGATCCCTGTCGCCGGATTCCCGTACCGGGACTGGAAGGTGGTGTGGTCGCCGTACCACGGGTCGTTGATCCAGAGCGCCCCCGCGGGTCCGGTCCCGGTGATGAGGACGAAGTGCATGTTGCCGTCCAGGGTGACTTGGGCGATCACCGGGTCGCCCGCGGCGAGCGAGCTGTCGATGGCGCTGAGGTTGTAGCCTTCCCAGCCGGTGTACGAGATCTGCACCCCCTGGGCCGCGGCGTACTGCGCGACCGCCCCCCAGACCAGGAGGTTCTGGTCCACGTAGCCGCTGTGGGCGATCAGCCACTGGTTCAGGGCTCCGGGGTTGGTGTTCACCCCGTAGGCCTCCAGGAGCATCGCCGAGGCGGTGAGGGCGCACCCGTCGGCGGAGATGGTGGACGAGCTGGTGCCGAGGTCCTGGGGACCCCAGGGGTCCCACTGCTGCCCGTACACCGGCACCACCGGGCCGTTGGCGGACGGGGCGGTGGAGGCGAGAGCGGTGGTCTGCGGCGCCAGCCACCCCACCAGGAGGAGGGGGAGCGCCAGCAGCAGGGAGCGGGCGGGGCGCACATCGCCCCTGCCCCAGTGGAGGGGCCTGTCGGAGGCCCTGGCTGCCCGGGGCGTCATGACGGCCCGGGGACCGGGGCAGACCCGTATCCGTCGATTGGGGCTGAGGGGTTGTCTGCCGGGAACTGGAAGCCGGTGACGGTGAGGCCGGGAGACCAGACCGTCTCGATCACGGCGGAGCCACCGAGGACGGCCGAGGCCACGTATTGCCGGCCGAGGTAGAGGAACACCTGCTGTCCGGGCGCCCAGCCACTGGCCGGGATCTGGACTTTGAGCCGCTCCTGGCCCCCCGGGCCGATCCCGCTGACCTCAAGGGTGAGCCCGCCGGTCGCCACCTGGCCCATGGCGTCCAGCGGATAGGGGAAGGCACCGACCTCGGAAGGAGCGGACGAGGGGACGGCCGCCGCGGGCTTCTGGGCGCTCCCGGCCGGGGGCGACAACACCACCTTGGGCTCGCTGTCGATAAGCCGGGCGGCGCTGCCGCCCGGGTGGATGCCGCCGGGAGAGAGGCGCTTTGCCGCCTGGTGCCCCAGGGGCAGGGCGGGGGCCCCGACCAGAGCTATGGGCAGCAGGACCAGAAGGGCTGCTGGTAGAGCTGGGGCGAGATGGTGGAGCTGGGGCATGGTGGAGATCGGGTCGGCTCGCGGCCACCGGCGGTACCCGCTCACGCCTCCCGACCGCAGATCCTGAGGGGTGAGGCGGGCCCCGCCAAGCGCTGTTACCGCCTCTCCACACAGGCCCCCGCCCGCGGAAGGTCCATCCCAGGCGCCCCGGCCGCTTGGGAGCCGCGAGCTCGTCCTCCGGAAGGCTCTTCGCTCGGCCCTGGGAACGACGCGGTCAGCCCGGACGGCCGGGGACCGGTTCCGAGCCTGTAAACCAGGTGCTGACTGGGGCGCCGGGGTGTTAGGATCGGGACTCCCCAAGTCCGCGCCCAGGGAAGGCTTGGGCGCGGCTGCTGCGAGGAGCGTTCGCATGTCCCAGTTGACGCAGTGGCTCAGGGGGGCGCTGAGAAGGCCCCTCACCGTGGCGGCGGTGCTCGCGGTCCTGGCGGCCGGCGTCTGGGCGATCTCGCAGCCCGCCATCCAACTGGCCGCCAGCTGTGCCGGGGGGGGGTACGGTGGATCTGGGTATGGGGGATACGGCGCCCCCACGGGCACCTGCGGCCCGTACGTGCCGCTGACCCCCACCCGGGTGCTGGACACCCGCAACGGCACCGGCGGGGTGTTCGGCCCGGTGGGCCCGGGACAGACGATCAGCATCAACGTCGCCGGGACCGCCGGGGTTCCCGCGACCGGCGCCAGCGCGGTGGTGCTCAACGTGACCGTGACAGACCCCACGAGCGCTAGCTACGTGACCGTCTTCCCCGAGGGGAACTCACGCCCCCTGGCCTCCAACCTCAACTTCACGGCGGGCGAGACGGCGGCCAACCTGGTCGAGGTCCAGCTGGGCAGCACCGGCGCGGTCAGCTTCTTCAACCAGCTCGGCGATGTCCAGCTGGTGGCCGACCTCGAGGGGTATGTCGCCACCACCGCCCAGGGCTCGGCGGGCCTGTTCATCCCGGTGACCCCCTACCGGCTCCTGGACACCCGCATCGGGCTGGGCGCGGCCCCGGGCCCGGTCAGCCCAGGGGAGACCGTCCGCGTCCTCGTGACGGGGTTGGGCGGGATCCCGGCCACCGGAGTCGGGGCCGTGGTCTTCAACCTCACCGCCACGGATACCGCCGGGTCCAGCTACATAACCGCCTACCCGGACTCGCAACCCCGCCCGCTCGCCTCCAACCTCAACTTCACGCAGGGCGAGACCGTGGCCAACCGGGTCATCGTGCCGGTGGTGAACGGCCACGTGGACCTGTACAACGACTTCGTGGGCGCGGACACCCAACTGGTCCTGGACGTGAACGGCTACTTCAGCAGCAGCTCCGCCAGCTCTGCCTCCGGCTCCGACTTCAACTCCCAGGTGCCCCAGCGGATCGTGGACACCCGCCCGGGGAGCGGCCAGGGGTACGCCGGCCAGACCCTGGGCCCCGGAGGGGTGCTCACGGTGCAGGTGGCAGGCTCCGGCGGGGTGCCGTCCATGACCGCCTCCTCACCGCCCACGGCGGTGGTGCTCAACGTCACGGTGACCGACCCCACCCAGTCCAGCTACCTCACGGTGTGGCCGAGCAACGTCCCCCAACCCGGAACCTCGGACATCAACTACGGGCCGGGGCAGACCCAGCCCAACCTGGTGGTGGTGGGGCTGAGTCCCACCGGCCAGGTCTCCTTCTTCAACCAGCTGGGCACGGCCGACATCGTGGTAGACGTGGAGGGCTGGTACTCCTGAGTCCCGGCCCTTGGGGGGTCGGCTCACCCTGGCCGATACGGTTGCGGACCACTGCACATCACGGGTCCTTCGTGGGCCGAGACTCGACGCGGGGCGCAGCGGACACCCTCGGGGACCAGTGCGCCCCGGATCCGATCCCCAACCTCACCGCATGGGTTTTGAAGAATCAAGCCGGTCCGAGGTGGGCCGCCTACCGGAGTCCGGGAAGGTCGAGTCGGCACTCCGGCCTGATCCGCCACCAGCCCCTCACCTGACGCGCCGCCGGGCCCACCAGTTGACAGCTCGCCTCCAGGTGGCCCGGGTGCCCTCTCGCCGCCAGGCCAGAGCCCCCCGGCGGATGAGGCTGAGCCCCTCCGCGGTGGTGAGCCGCCACGGGCTGGGAGCCGGGGCGGGGGGCTGCTGGTGGCTGCGGGGGCCGTCGGCTGCCCGCCAGGGCGCTGCTGCGAAGGCTCGCAAAGGCGCTGCGGTCTGCCCCCAGGTGAGCTGCTCCGCCTCGTCCTTCACCCGCTTCGAGATCTGCTGGCGGCGGTCCGGGTCCGCCGCTAGCTCGCGGATGGCGGCCTCCAGCGCCGCAGAGTCCCTGGCGGGGACGGTCCAGCCCAGCTGCCGCCGCTCCACCAGCTGGGCGAAGTGATCTCCCTTCGTGCAGATGATGGGAAGTCCGGCCCAGAGGTAGTCCAGAATGCGGGTGCGGAAGGCGAAGTGCGTCTCGGCGTTCTCGAAGTGGGTGGACACCCCGCAGTCCGCCGCCGACAACCACTTCGCGCGATCCTCATACGGAACCCAGTCGGAGTTGAAGAAGACCCGCTGGCCGGTAAGGCCAAGCTCGTCGGCGAGCTCCCTGGCCCGTCCGGTCATCCACATCTTGGGCGGGATGCCGGCGTTGGGGTGAGTGGTGGACATGAAGACCAGCTTCACCGCTGGTTCCAGATCCTGTAGGCGCCCCACCGCCTCGATGAGGGTCAGGGGGTCGAACCAGTTGTATATCCCCCCTCCCCAGAGGAGAACCAGGTCCCGGCGGCCGATCCCAGGCAGGGGGAACCTCGGGCCCGGGGCCCGCTCCAAGAGCGGAGCGGCGGGCAGGCCGAAGGGGACGACGTCGATGAGCTGGCGGAAGGTGGGGTCTCTGGTCCAGTTGAGAGGGTTGAGCCGGCCCTCGGCCAGCAGCGAGCCCTGCCAGAGGTCGCGCTGGGTCTCGCTGGCGCAGATGAAGTAGTCCCCGAGGTGAAGAAGATCCCGGACCGCTCCCCGGATCTGCGAGTCCTCGCGCTCCCGGTCTCCGAGCTCCCGGTGCTCCTCCTGCCCCAGAAGCGCGATGGGGAAGGGGTCGTACAGGTCGACCACCAGTGGGACTTGGGCCCGGGCCAGGGCGGGATACCTCACCAGGGAGAGCCCCTCCAGGAGGATCACGTCCTGAGAGCCGGCCAGCTTCTCCAGGGCGGCCGGACCCGGCTCCGCCACCACGGTGAGCCCGGAACTTTCAAGGTCGGTGGCGCCCACGCCGACCAGGGTCACCTGATGGCCGTCCGCCGCTAGCGCCCGCCCAAGCTCCCAGCAGCGGATCCCTGGGCCGGCCATCCTGCGGGCCACCACGTCGTTGGCGACGATCAGGACCCGACTCACCCGGGCAAGATAGCAAAGAATACGACCGGGGGGCCGGGCTCCGCCGCGAGGCTCGCTATGCAGGCTATGGCCCGTGGCTGGCACACGCGAGACGCCACCTCGGCCCGACATCATGGCGGAATGTCCGGAGCTTGAGCGGAAAGGCCCCCAAACGGGCGATCGGCGCCCCTCATCCCTGGTGGCCCGACCGGCACGGCGCGGGCGGTCCTCCTGTCGCTGGCGGCAACATTCTGGTCCATGCACTCGAAGGTTCCAGGCATGCGCTTCAGATCGACGCCGTCTTGGGCTCGCCGGTGCCGGGCGAGACTCCAGACCTCCTGACCTAGCGCCAGAGTTGCTGCAACCGGTTTCGGCCTGAGGAGAGTGGCCCTGATCTCGGCGGAGCGCCCGGATGGCACACGGACCTTGCATGGTTCGTCGCGCACGCACGCTCGGCTACTCGCGCTCCGCCCCGCCCATCCGAACTCGCACCCAGGCCTCCCGCCCTTGCTATGCAGGAGGTCTGGCCCCTTGCGCGCGGGCGCTGTCTTGGGCCGCTCCCTCACCGATCGTCGACCTCGCACCCGCTTGGGGAGCACTCCGACACCGCTGTGCCGTGGCTATCATGCCCATGAGGCAATGTATACGAACGGGAATCCGATGAATCGAGCACAATGGGGAGGAGGATGTCCAAGACCGCGCTGATCACCGGCGTGACCGGCCAGGACGGGTCCTATCTCGCGGAATTTCTGATAGCCCGGGGATACGATGTCCACGGCATGGTTCGCCGCGCCTCCACCCTCAACCGGGCCCGGATCGAGCACCTGCACGTTCCGCGAAAGGATGGGGATGGGCGCCCACCACTGACACTGCACTATGGCGACCTCACTGACTCCGGGAACCTGAACCGACTGATAAAGTCGATCCGTCCGGACGAGGTATACAACCTGGCTGCCCAGAGCCATGTCCACATCTCCTTCGACCAACCGGAGTACACCGGGGAGGTCGACGCGCTCGGCACCACCCGTCTCTTGGAGGCAATCCGCACCGCGGGGATCGGCGCCCGCTTCTACCAGGCGGGCACGTCTGAGCTGTTCGGCAGCTCGCCACCTCCTCAGAACGAGTTCAGCCCGTTCCACCCGCGCAGCCCATACGCAGTGGCCAAGGTTTATGCCCACTGGACCACCGTCAACTACCGCGAAGCCCACTCGATGTTTGCCTGCAATGGGATCCTATTCAATCACGAGTCTCCTCGCCGAGGCGAGAACTTCGTGACGCGCAAAGTGACTCGGGGAGTGGCTGCAGCGCTGAGTTCAGGTGCCGTGCTGCACTTGGGGAATCTTGACGCGAGACGAGACTGGGGACACGCCAAGGACTATGTGGAAGCCATGTGGCTCATGCTCCAGCAGGAAGTGCCCGACGACTACGTGATCGGCACCGGGGAGAGCAGGTCTGTGCGGGACCTGCTGGAGGTGGCGTTCGGCATGGTGGGCCTGGACTGGCATGACTTCGTCGAAACCGACCCGGCTTTCACCCGACCGGCCGAGGCCGCTGACCTGCTCGCTGACCCAACCAAGGCCCGGCAGATCCTACACTGGCAACCGCAGCACACGTTTCACGAGTTGATTCGCGAGATGCTGGAGACTGACCTGAAGGCAGCGGGGCTAGATCCAGCAGCACTTCTTCTGCCCCTCGTACCGGGCTGACTCCTACCCAGCCGAGCAACCCACCAGAGGTGGGGCGAGCAGTCCGGGGACGGAGCGCGGTGAAAATGCAAGTTGGCCCGAATCCACCGATCAGGTGTTGAGAGGGGTGCGCTGGGGGGCCGGTGAGGCGTCGCAGGCAGGGAGCTGGCTGGGCAGGCCGTCGACACCGAGTCAGGTCTGGCGCACAAGGGGAATTCCAGGCATGCCGACGCCGGTCGGAGGTCCGTGAGGGCAATGCGGGCGGGTCAGGCGTGGCGCGGATCTGGCGGAGGGCGTTGAGGAAGAGCAGCTGCCGGGGCCAGCGCTGGGCAGATGCACGGTCACGCCGCGGGCGGAGCGAGTGCGCCGCCCACAGGGACGGAGAACAGGCAGAGACGCAGCCGGCCGGTGGTGGTGAGAGCTGGCGGTTGCTAGGAGAGGCTGATGCCGAGCACCCGGCGAGCCAGGCTGCGGGCCCTGGTGGAAAAGGCCCGCCAGGCAGCGTTGGCGGCCAACCGCCCCGAGGGCACATGGGCGAGACCCGCTGCTTCCTTGAGATCGCGGATGACCGCCTCCACTGCGGCGTCGCGGCGATGATCCGCCTCCAGCTCCAAGGTCGTGCCCTGGCGGTCCGTGACCAGGGCGTGGTAGCTAAACTCTGTGAGGAGCGCCAGATGGCTGCCGGGAGTGGGCCTCACCCGCCGCACCTTCAGGCGAAGTCGCATCCCCTTCCTGCCCAAAACGGCGTAGGGAACCTCGGCCGCGTCGGCGCCGGAAATGGGCTGCCCCTGCTCGTCCTGGCCGAAGGAGCCCGAACTCGAACAGTAGGGGATCTGCACCCACTCCTCCTCCGGGATCATCGCACTCGCCCGCTGGACTGCCTTGTCCAGTCGCGCGGTGATCTAGAATCACTCCCCGGCCCGGCGGCAGGTGGTGAGCACCGCCTTGGAGTAGAAGCCGGAGTCCGCCCGCAGGGTCAGCTGGCCGGTGGCCACTGCCGGGCGCACCCGGGAAAAGGTCTCGGTCAGGAACCCTGCAGCTCCCCGCGCCGTGACGGCCGATCCACCCCGCAGCCGGGAGTGGAGCACCTCGCCGGTGTCGGCCCTGGTGGCCAGCAGCGGGTGGTAGCCCCGCACCTTGGTGTAGCCGAAGCCCACCCCCTGCTTCAACAGCCCAAAGACCTCGCAGATGGTGGAGTCCATGTCTATGGTCAGCGCCCCGTCGCCCGGGCCCCGATCTCCTTCCCAGGCCCGACTCAGCATCTCCCGACCGACAGCGTCCAGCTGCCGGACATGGCCCACGGTGAAGCTACGCATGAAGGGGCCCAAGGTGGAGGGTGCCACGACCACATGGCCCAGCACGCCTTGAGTAGCCCCGGCTCGGAGCACGTTGGTGTCATCGATGCCGTCCCCACCGGCCAGCATCGAGTGGATGAGCGACATGGCCCTGGGACCGACGTTGGCCCGCCCGGGGCCGTCGCCCAGGTACAGGCGTTCCGCTACCACCTCCCTCAACCCCAGATGTTGGGCCAGAGTGGCAGACAGGACGAGGCCCGCAGGGGCCACCATGTGAGGGTCGTCGAACTCCACCCCCAGATGGTCCTAAGTGTGGAATGATGGCGGCATCGAAAACGAGATCATTCGCTGGGACCGATTGCCGTGGTCACAGCACCAAGTGTCCCAGCGTCGAGTACATTTTCTTCGTCTACACCCCGCTGGTTGCCCCTACCCGGCCCGTGGATCCAGGGTTAGGCCTCCGGTAGCCACGGTCACGGTGACAGGAACAGGGCGGTGCCGGTTCCTCGCTGGAACCGGCACCGCCCTGCATTTCGTGGTGCCCCCACGCTCGCTGGGCCATGCCGCCTCCTTCACTCCTCCCGACATCCACATGATCGCCTTCTCCGTCCCTGGCCAGGGACCAAGTGCCCGGGGACTCGCGGTCGCTATATGCTCCATGAATTTTATGCCCGGTGACCCGACATAGTTCGCCACCGGGGGCTCCGCACCATCCCGGTCATGTCGCCCCCGATGACGTGGGCTGCCAGGTGAACTGTCGTGTTGAAGTGTGCCGGACAGGACAGCTCTGGCGGCGGTGGACCTGCTCGTCAGGGGACGGCCGCCGAGCGCCGCACACCGGTCGGAGCGAGGTGACCTGCCCAGGTAATCTCTCCCGTGCACCGGCCGCGAGCTCTGGCGCGGTCCGGGCCGCCCAGGTGGCCATGATATCAGCGCCAGGCGGCAAGAGTTGCGGGCGCCCCGGTCGGTCCGCGGCGACGCATGCCCGACTGGCGAGTGGAGGATGACCAGGATGGGGGTCTCGTTGAACGGACAGCGTGGGATCCTCTTGACGCGTTTGGTGCCGGTTATTTACGCTGGTTTGGCCTTCGCCCTCTTCCATGCCGCGTGGGCAGATCCAACCCGACGGCTGGTCGGCGGCTGCTGCGACTCGCCAGCGCCGTTGTGGTTCCTGCAGTGGGTCGGCTATGCGATCCTGCACGGCCAAGATCCGCTGTTCACTCACTTTGTGGGGTTGCCGACCGGGGTCAACGTGATGTGGCAGCCTCCGGCGATGCCGATCATCGGGCTCGCTGTCACCCCCGTGGAGTTCGTGTTCGGCCCTTTTGTGACGTACAACCTGGTGGCGACACTCGCCCTGGCCTTGTCCAGTTGGGCCTGCTACTTCGCGCTGCGCCGATGGGTGGGGGGAACTGGAGCGCCATTCCTCGGTGGGCTGTTGTACGGGTTCTCGCCATTCATGGCGGCCCAGTCTCTCGGCCATCCCGCGCTAACCGTAGCGTTCGTCGCCCCGCTCTTCCTACTGGTGCTCACCGACATTTTGGCGTACCGTCGCTGGCCGGTATGGCGGTCGGGCGTCACTCTGGGAGCGCTCGCGGCCGTGCAATTCCTGATTAGCCAGGAAGGGTTTGCGATCATGGTCATCGGCGCGGCTTTGGTGACGGGGCTGCTGGCTGTTCTGCGCCCCCGGGCGGCGGTCGCGCGTTTGCGGCCCACCGCGATCGGGATGGCGCTGGGAACGGCGGTCTGCCTGGTCGTTCTGGCCCTGCCCCTGCTCATGGAGTTCCTCGGCAAGGAGCAGCTGCACGGGCTCCTCCGGCCCCAGAACACCTTCGTCACTGACCTGGCAAACCTGGTTCTGCCCAATCCAGTCGTCGCGCAGTGGTCGCCGTTCAACGGAGCCTACGTTCTCCACTGGCAGTGGGATGTTGCTGAGGCGGGCGCATTTCTCGGTCCGTTCCTGATTATCGTTCTGGCCACGGTAGTGGCCACGCGGCGGAGGGAGCTGCGAGTTCAGGTGGCCGCCCTAGCTGCCGCAGCCATGTTGGTCCTCTCCTTGGGGCCGTCGCTCCACGTTGCCGGGCGCGACCTTGGCGTACCGTTGCCGTGGGTGCTGTTCGAACGCCTGCCCCTGCTAGACAACCTGCTCCCCGTGCGAATGACGGGCATCTTCTTTGTCGGCGTAGCGGTGCTGGTGGCGGAGGGCGTGCATGCGGTCCAGGGTTGGCGCAGTGGCTGGCGTCGTGCCGCTGGAACCGCGGGGATCATCGCAGCCCTGGTGCCACTGGTGCCCGTGGCCGCCTATCAGGCGTGGACACCGGTGGTGCCGAGCTTCTTCCGATCGGCGCGTGCTAGCGAGCTCCCACGCGACGGGGTTGTCTTTGTGGTGCCGTTTCCAAGGGATCAGCCAGACGATGTGACGCCCATGCTGTGGCAGGCTCTCACTGGGTTGCGATTCCGGATGCCGGGCGGGTACGTCTTCCTTCCTGCTCCTGGGGGCAACGGGCTGGGCGTCACGGGGGGCACGCCCAACGCCCTGACCGCTCGGCTCGACGCAATCGCGGGCGGCAGCCATGTGCTCGGTCCGACGAAGGCGGAGGCGGCCGTGCTGCGGTCGATCCTGCTCCACACTTACCACCCTGTGGCGGTTGTGGTCGGACCAATGCCCCATGAGGGCCTGGCAGTCAGGTTAATGAGCCAAGTGCTCGGGAAGCCGCCCACCTGGAGCGGCGGCGTGGCTCTCTGGCTCGGCACCGCAGGGGGGAGTCCCGCGCGGCGCTGACCGGGACTTCGCTGGGGGGCTGCGACTCATACCGAGGTATGCCGCGGGGCCAGTGGGAGTCGGCGCTCATGGGAAACGTGCGCATGAGCCAAGCCCGACTTTGACACGCGCGGGGGCAAAAAGGGGGGGCCGAGGGGCATCCGCGGGCCGGGGCTGAGTTCGAAAAGCCGGCGATTGAGGCAGCGGGCGCCGATTTCAGAGCCCAAAAGTGTTGTGGTACGTGGCTCCAGTATGCTAGTTGAGTTGCAAATTGCCTTGGGTTGTGGCATGATCGGGGGCGATGTACCTGCGCCGGGTCGTCCGTGGTGAGCGCGTCTACCTGGACTTGGTCGAGGGACACCGCGACCCCAAGAGGGGCAAGGTGCGG
>JAKABA010000209.1 GCA_021802115.1 bacterium
CGGCCTCCCGGCCGCCCGGCGGCGCCGGGCGGCGATCCGGCAGGCCTTCCATAAGGTGGTCCAGACCGCCCTGGACATCGGCGCAGACGCCCTCACCGTCGGCGGCGACCTCTACGAGGATCTGCGCTCGCAACGGGAGACGACGGCGTTTCTGCAGGAGGAGCTGGAGCGAGCCTCGTGCCCAGTCCTGGTGGTGCCCGGCAATCACGACTACTGGCATCCGGGGTCGCTCTACGCACGCGAGCGCTGGCCCGCCAACGTGCACATCTTCAACTCATCCGAGTTCTCCGAGGTCGAGGTGGCCGGCTGGCGCATCTTCGGGGCCGCCCACCTCAAGCCCAAGGGGACCGGAAATCTGCTGGGCTCCTTTCGGGTCCCCAAGGGCGGGCCGGCCATCGCACTCTTTCACGGATCGGAGCAGGGCCAGCTGGCGTTTCAGGGCGAGGGCAAGGAGGACCACGCGCCCTTCAGCGAGGCCGAGATCTCCAGGTGCGGTTTCCGATTCGCGCTGGTGGGCCACTTCCACACCCCCAGGGTCACCGACTGGCTGACCTATCCCGGCAACCCCGAGCCCCTGACCTTCGGAGAGCAGGGGACAAGGGGAGCGGCGGTGGTGGTGATGGACGACGACCACCCCGACCACCCTCCCCAGGTCGAGATCGTGCCCGTCGCCACCTTCTCGGTCGCCGACCTGGATGTAGACATCAGTGAGTGCTCCCACTCCGAGGCCATCCTCGACCGGATCGAGCAGGCCCTGCCCCAGGACGAGCTGGTGGCCTGCCGGGTGCGGTTGACCGGGGAGCTCGGCGAGGGCGTTCGGCTCAGCCCCACCGAGCTGCTGGGGCGGCTGCGCAAGGATGACCGCTCCATCGACCTGGTGGTGGCCTGCCGTCCCCACCTCGACCTGGACTTCCTGCGCCAGGCTCCGGACGCCCGCGGCCAGTTCGTGCGCGCCCTGATGGCGCGACCCGACTTCGACAGTGAGGTGGTGCAGTCGGCCCTGCTGGCCGGGCTCAACGCCCTGCTCGGCGAGGAGCCCGCGCTGCTGTGACGGGAGAGCAGGCGGTCCAGAGCGGATGAAGATCAACTCGGTGATGCTGGAGCGCTTCGGCGCCCTGCGCGGGATATTCAGCCTGGACCCGAAGATCACCGTGGTCTACGGGCCCAACGAGTCAGGCAAGAGCACCCTGCACACGGCTCTGCGCGTCGCCCTGGTGGGTGTCGACCTGGCCAGCCGGGGTCGCATGCCCAAGGAGTCGGAGCAGGTGCTGCGCCGCTTCAAGCCCTGGCGGGGCCGCAACTTCAAGGTGGAGGCCGATGTCGAGCTGGGCTCCGGCCGCTACCGCTTCGTGCGCGATCTGGACCAGCCCGACAACGCCCAGGTGCTGGACGAGGTGCGGGGTGGCGTTGTCACCGACCAGTTCCGCCGCGGTCGCACCGTGGACGTCTCGGTGATGCTGGGGATGAGCCGCGAGGCGTTCCTGGCCATCTCGACGGTGGCCCAGGATCAGATTCTCGAGATCAGCGGGCCGGCCCTGCAGGCCGATCTCCAGCGCGCCATCTCCACCTCGGGGGCGCACACCAGCGTCCGCTCCGCCCTTGAGCTGCTGCGCAAGTGGCGCCAGGAGAACCTGCGCGGGGAGCGCTCCCGGGAGCGCCCCCTGGACCGGGCGGTCAGGGAGCTCGCCGCGGCCAGAGACCAGCTCGGAGCGGCGGTCCAGGTGCGTGAACGCCTGGGCGACGAGCTCTCCCAGCTGGAGGAACTTCGGGGCCGGTTGGAGGAGGCGGAGCAGCGAGCGGAGGAGTCTGAGCTGCTGTGGAAGTCGGCGGAGATGGCCGAGCTCGATCAGGACCTGCTGGCGATCTCGGAGATCGACCAGGCGCTGCGCGCCATCCCGGAGATCCCCATGCCCGCCGATCCGGCGGCGGTGCGGGAGGCGGCCGCGGGCGCGGCCCAGCTCGCGGCGCAGACGGCAGAGGCTGAGGCCAAGGTCGCGGAGCTGACCCCGCAGGATCAGGCGAAGGCAAAGCTGGCGGCGGAGCTCTCGGTCAGCGAACTGCAGTTTCTCGGCGAGGCGGTCGAGCGGCCGGTGCCGCCGCTGCCGGCGCAGGCCGGCGCCAGCGCCAGGCTGGAGCTTCTGGATCGGCGCAAGGTCGCGCTGCACCGCTGGTCGTCCGACCTCATCGCGGTGGCGGCCGGGATCATCGGGGTGGTGCTCATCTACCGGGCGGTGACCTCCGCGGCGGTCGCCCTTCCCATCGAGGAGTTCCTGGGCGGGCTGGTGGTGCTGGTGGCAGGGGCAGCGATCTTCCTCTACCTTCAGCAGCGGCTGCGCCGGCTCCTCGCCGTGGGCGGCTTCACCTCCGTGGCGGAGATGCGTCGCGCCAAGCGCATTCGGGACCCCGAGGTCCTGAAGGTGGTTGCCGCGCAGGAGGAGGTCCTCGCCCAGCGCGCCAAGGCGCAGCGCCGGATCTTGGAGTTGGGGCTCTCCCGTTTCACCGGCGCTGAGCTCCTCCAGCTCGCGGCGGAGCTGCCGCCACTCCAGGAGGCGCTGCAGCAGGCCGCCTCCTGGCGCGCGACCGCGGAGCGGGCTCGCCAGGAGTTGACGGCCCGGGCCGCCCGGGTCGGGATCGATGCCAGTGACCCCCAGCTGATCGCGGCCCGCCTCGGCGAGCTCGTCCAGGAGCTGGAGGCGGCGGTCGAGGCCGAACGCCGCCGGGGCGAGCTGGAGCTGCGCCGGGAGGAGCGGTTGAACGGGCGCGAGCTGCACAGCCTGGTCAGCCGCTCCCAGGAGCTCCGGGCCGAGCTCGGGGCCAGAGGAAGGGGATCCCAGCCGCGCCCGGCACGGCCGGCCGCGGACCTCAGGGAGGAGTACGACCATCTCCGCGCCACCAGGGACCAGCTGCGGGCTGAGCTCCTGCCCAAGGAGGGCAGCCTGCGCCAGCAGCTCCGGGAGGCGGGTGACCTGGTCGAGCTGGAAGAGCTGGTGGCCGAGCGCGCCGCCCGGGTGGACCGCATGGAGCGGGCGGAGGCGGCGGTCAACCTCGCGATCACCGAGCTGGAGGCGGCGGAGGCGGAGATCCAGAACAGCCTGGCCCCGATCCTGGCTGACGGGCTCGCCCGCCGGCTGCCGGAGCTCACCCACCGTCGCTACGCCCAGGCCTGGGTGAATCCGGAGGATCTCTCCATGCACGTGGCGGCCGCCAACTCCACCCGCCAGATCCCGGTGGACAACCTCTCCCAAGGCACCCAGGAGCAGATCTACGTGTGCCTGCGGATGGTGTTGGCGCAGGCGCTGTCGCCGCGCGGGGAGCAGCTCCCCCTCATCTTCGACGACCCCACGGTCAACTCCGACGACCGCCGGTGCTTCGCGCTGCTCGACACCCTGCTGGAGCTCTCGGAGACCTCGCAGGTGGTGATCTTCTCCCATGAGCACCGGGTCGTGGAGTGGGCCCAGCGCCAGTCGGTGCCCGTGTTGGCCCTGGACCAGGTGCCGGCCTCGGCCGAGGAGGACGAGTCGGCGGCCGTGCCGGGCAGCTGATGAGGATAGTCTCGCTGCTGCCGAGCGCGACCGAGATCTGCTTCAGCCTGGGGCTGGGTCAGAGCCTGGTGGGGGTCACCCACGAGTGCGACTTCCCGCCGCAGGCCGAGTACAAGCCGCGACTGACCGAGAGTGAGCTCGACCACCAGGGCAGATCGCAGGGTGACATCGATCGCCACGTCAGGCAGGCCCTGCACCAGGGCAGCAGCCTCTACCGGCTGGACCAGGAGGCGCTGAGCCGGGCCCATCCTGACCTGATCCTGACCCAGGAGCTGTGCGAGGTGTGCGCCGTCGCGTACCCCCAGGTGATGGATGCCGCCCGGTTGTTGCCCGGTCGCCCGGCGGTGCTGTCGCTGGAGCCCAACACGCTCGCGGACGTGATGCGCACCATCCTGGACGTGGGCGAGGCCACCGGTACCAAGGAGCGCGCCCAGGAGCTGGTGCGCAGCCTCTGGGCGCGGGTGGACGCGGTGCGGGGAGCCGTCGCCGGGCGGAAGAGGCCGCGCGTGGTCTGCCTGGAGTGGCTCAACCCACTGATGGTTGCCGGCCACTGGGTTCCTGACCAGGTCGATGTCGCGGGGGGTACGGACGCGCTCGGCAGCTCCGGTGCGCGCTCTCGCCAGGTCTCGTGGGATGAGGTGCGCGCGGCGGCGCCCGAGGTGCTGCTGGTCATGCCCTGCGGGTTCCGGCTGGAGGAGACCTGCGAGCAGGCGGCGGAGCTGACTTCTCTGCCCGGTTATCGCTCGATCCCGGCGGTCGCCGCCGACCGGGTCTTCGCGGTCGATGGCTCCTGGTACTACAACCGCCCCGGTCCCCGTGTCATCGATGGGATCGAGATCCTGGCCAGGATCTTCCACCCCGACGGCTGGAAGGGGCCCGTGCCTCAGGGCTTTCGCCAGCTGGATCTGAGCTGAGGTCCGTCGCAGCTCCGGCCGGCAGCGGCGGCACGGCTCAGCCGCCCGGTTCAGCAGGGAGCCAGCAGCCCCTCGAGCAGCGCCGGCCCGAGCGCCAGCCAGGCATCACCGTAGTAGGTCGGATACTGCAGCGCCTCCGATTGCGCCCGGCTGAGCAGCTGGTTCGCGGTCTCGCTGTCCCCGGCCGCGAACGCGGTGGCGGCCGCCGCCAGGTAGGGAAGCGGGTTGGTGTCGGCGTTGATCACGCCGCCGGTTGAGGTCAGCGCGATGGATGAGTCCTCGCTCCCGCCGCGCGCGAAGTAGTTCCGCCACCAGCTGGCGGCCAGGGTTCGGGCTCCGGTGGCGCATGATGCGGTCAAAAAGACCGGGATCCGAGCGGCGTCCAGCCCGTACTGGACCGGGGCGCCGCCCCCGGGGCTGGCGATCGCCACGATGCTGGAACCCTGGAGCTCCGCCCAGTCGGTGGGCAGCAGCGAGCCATTCTGGCTCAGCTCCGAGATCAGGGAGATCGCCTGGGCCGCGCTTCCCGCCCAGCTCTGGTTGCCGGTGTACCGGGCCAGCGCCAGGTACACCCCCGGCATCCAGTAGGACGGATCCAGCGTGGTCGGCGGTCCGTTGGCCCACGGCCCGGCCGTTGGCAGGGGAGCGCCCAGGGGGCCGGTGACAGCTTCTCTCTGCAGTACGGCCGCGGCCATAGCCAGGCCGGCCGCGTGGAGCGCGGGAGCGTAAGCACCCTGGTAGCGGAGGAGGGCATAGGCGGCGAGGGTGTCGGCGTCGGTGGCCGACTCGTGGGAGAGCAGGGACCCATCGGCGTTGGCGTGGTAGGCGAGCAACCCGTCGGGCAGCAGCAGGTGACTCTTGGTCCAACTCCAGATCTGGAGCGCCACGGCCGGCCTGCCGGCCAGTTCGGCGATCAGCATCCCATACGCCTGCCCCTCGCTGACGACGTCCCCACCCTGGTCGTAGCGCACGACGGCGCCGTCGGGCGCGACGTACGTCTGCAGGAAGTGGCTGGCGGCCGCGGCCGCGGCCTGTTGCCAGGTGGCTGCGCCTATCGCCCGATACCAGTAGGTGTACTGTCCGCCAGAGGTGGGCTCGACGGGCAGGAAGTATCCGCTGGCATCGATGATTGCCGCGGTCGACCCCGAGGCGTTGTAGAGCGCGAGCTGGCCGGTGGCTCCGAGCTGGGCGATGGCCGCATTGGCCACGGTCTGCCCGCGTGCCCAGTTGAGGTCAGAGGTCAGCGGCATGCCGGGTGACGGCGTCACGGTGAAGAAACCCGCGGTGGTGGTGTCGGTGGCGGTGACGTTGAGGACGACGGCGCTGGCCAGGGCGGCGATTCCGTCGACTCCTCCCAGCGGGACCCTCAGCGTCTCCTGGGGCGACAACGCCTCTCCCCCGGCGCGCGTGTCGAGCAGCCGCCGCGGGTACAGCGGGTAGTAGAGGCCAGCCTGTGGTCCCCCCATCGAGGTCGTGAAGTAGCCGGTCACGTCCACGATCACGTCGGTCGTGCCGCTGTGATTGAGCAGATCCACCGCGCCGCCGCTTCCCAGGGTGACGATGGCCCGGTTGGCCACGGTCTCGCCGCTAGTCCAGTTCAAGGTCGAGGTCCCGGGCCAGACAGACCCGGTCGGGTAGGCGGCGAGATAGCTGGTTGCGGTGGTGTCCGTCGCCGTTACCTCGAGCACCGCCGCGACCGCGCCCATAGGAACGCCTCCCTCACCCGCCACCTGGATCTGGAGGGCACCCTCGGGACCGAGCGGAGTGCCCTGCCCGGGATAGCGGCTGTTGGGCCTGGTGTCGACGATTCGGCGTGGCGTCAGAGGTTCGAAGTAGGTGCCGGCTGACCCAGGCGGGGCGAAGTAACCCTCGAGGTCGACCGTGAGCTCGAGGCTGCCGGCGGCGTTATGAAAGCTCACCGAGCCCCCCTGGCCGACGGCCACCACGGTGAGGTTGGCGACGGTGGCGCCGCGCGGCCAGTTGAGGTTTGAGGTGGTCGGCGCCGCAATCCCGGTTGGATAGATCGCGAGGAAGCTCGCCGCCGTGGTGTCGGTCGCGGTCACATTGATGGCGACCGCGGTGGCGTCGGTGGGGACCGCGTCCGTCCCCGCCACCCGCAATCGAAAGCTGCCATCGGCGGTGAGGGGCCGGCCCTCCAAGCGAGTGTCCAGCAGCCGGACCGGAGCGGTGGCGAAGTACTCGCTGCCGGTGCTGGCGGCGAGCACCGCTGACCGGATGTGGCCCAGACCCGGCCCCAGCGCCGTTCCCAGCCCCACGCCCAGCACCACGGCGAGGACCAGCCCCCGACAACGCCTCATCCCCATACTTCACCACCTGACTTGGGGAACCGATGGCCCCGCGACGACCCTGTGACAGGGTCGCCCATCCGCAGGCGCCGGCCCGGGGGTGGCCGCGCCTAGGCCACCGCCCGGCTGAAAGCGCGCGCCGCCCCCACCACCGCCAGCAGCGCCAGCCCGGCGACGATCACGATCCCTTCCAAGACGGTCAGGTTGGCGAGATGCCCGAGGAAGATGGAACGTGCGGCGCTGACCGCG
>JAKABA010000210.1 GCA_021802115.1 bacterium
GCGGCGGGCTCCTGCGGGTCCGCTCCGAGCACGGCCCCGCGGCCGTGGGGGTGATCGGGTCCGCCCGCCTGACCAACGAGGAGGCGTTCGCGCTGCAGTGGCTGGCCCGTGACGTCATCGGCACCAGTCATCTCGACCATCGCCTCGGGGAGCTGGATCAGCTGACCCCGGACGACTTCGAACTCTCCATCGCGGGCATCGAGGACTGCGCGGCCGTGCTGGTGTTGGGCGCAGAGCCCGAGGCGGCCGCCCCGGTCCTGACCCTGCGCCTCTTCAAGGCCGAGCACAAGAGGGGCCGCCGGGTGATCCGGACCGGAGTGGACCCCGACCCGGCGGAGCTGGCCCGGCAGTTGCCCGACTCGGGCCGGATCGGCGTGATCGTCCACCAGGCGCGGGTGGCGACGGCCCGGGCGCTGCGGGATGCGCTCAGCTCGGGCTCCCGCGAGGTGCGGATCCTTTCGATCGTGGACCAGGTGAACGAACGGGGCTGCCAGGACCTCGGCCTGCTGCCCAACTGGCTGCCCGGCTATCGTCGGGCACCGGTTCCGGGAATGGGCACCCGGGAGATGCTGGCCGCCGCCACCGCCGGGAGGCTCAAGGCGCTGGTGCTGGTCGACCCCACCGCCGAGCTGGAAGCCGAGCCCGGGTTCAGGGAGGCGGTGGCGGCGGTCGATCTCACCGTGGTGCTCGCTCCGTGGCCAGGGGTAGCCACCGCCGAGGCGGACGTCATCCTCCCCGGGCGGACCCTGGTGGAGAAGGCCGGGACGGTGACCAGCACCGAGGGACGCGTCCAGCGCCTGCGTCCGGCGGTGGAGCCGAAGCTGGCTTTCCCCCCGGACCTGCGCAGCATCGTGGAGCTGGGAGAGGGGATGGGAGGGGACTTCGGAGCCCAGCCGTTGGCAGGTCCCGCATTCCGGCGGCTGGCGGGCGTCGTCCCGGCGTACGCCGGGACCCAGGGGGGGCTGCGCGCGGCCTGGAGGACGGCCGGTTGAGTTCCGCGGCCACCTCCATTGTCCTGGCGGTGATCGTGGCCCTGGTCAAGGGGCTTCTGATCGTGATCGTGCTGGCCACCGCGTTCGCTTACATGACCCTGGCCGAGCGCAAGATCTCGGCCCGCATCCAGCTGCGCTACGGGCCCAACCGGGTGGGGCCCTTCGGGTTTCTGCAGCCGGCCGCGGACGGGGTCAAGCTGTTCCTAAAGGAGAAGGCGGCGCCGGAGGGCCGCGACAACCTCCTCTACATGCTGGCCCCCGCCCTGGCTGCGGGCGCCGCCCTGTTCGCCTTCTCGGTGATCCCGATCGATCAGACGATCTGCATCGGCGGGACCCACGGCGCGGGACCGCTGTCGGCCACCTGCCCGGGCGGCTACCCCCTGCACTGGGACCTTGCCCACCTCAACATCGGCCTGCTGTTTGTGCTGGGGATCACCTCTTTGGGGGTGTACTCGATCTTCCTGGGAGGGTGGGCGAGCAACTCCAAGTACTCGCTGCTGGGGGCGCTGCGCAGCTCGGCGCAGCTGATCAGCTACGAGATGGCGGTGAGCTTCGCCCTCATCGGGCCGGTCCTGCTGGCGGGGTCTCTGAACCTGGAGACCGTGGTCAACCAGCAGCACTCCCTCTGGTTTGTGTTCCTGCAGCCGATGGGGTTCCTGCTCTACTTCACCGGGGCGCTGGCGGAGACCAACCGGCTCCCCTTCGATCTGCCCGAGGCGGAGTCGGAGCTGGTGGCGGGGTACCACACGGAGTACTCGGGAATGCGGTTTGGGCTCTTCTTCATGGCCGAGTACATCAACATGGTGACCGTCTGCTCGATCGCGACCGTGATGTTCCTGGGGGGCTGGATGGCCCCCTTCTTCTTCCTGCCGAACTGGCTGGGGCCGATCTGGTTCGTGGCCAAGGTCGGTCTGCTGATCTTCGTGATGATGTGGGTGCGCTGGACCTTCCCCCGGCTGCGCTACGACCGCCTCATGCAGTTCGGCTGGAAGGTGCTGCTGCCCTTGGGGCTGGCCAACCTGCTGGTGACCAGCCTGTTCGTGGCCCTGAAGTGACCTCAGGTATCAGCTGAACCGGTGGTGAAGCCTCATGTTTCGTGAACTGATTGGCGGATTGCGCATCACCCTGCGCGAGATGATGACCAAGCCCATAACCATCCAGTACCCGGAGGAGCAGCGGCCGGTGCCGCCGCGACACCGCGGCCGCCACATCCTGCACCGCTACGACAACGGGCTCGAGAAGTGCATCGGCTGTGAGCTGTGTGCGGGCGCCTGCCCGGTGGGATGCATCTACGTGCAGGCGGCCGAGAACGACCCCCAGCACCCGGTGTCTCCGGGGGAGCGCTACGCGGTCCGCTACGAGATCAATCTCATGCGCTGCATCTACTGCGGTTACTGCGCTGAGGCCTGCCCCACCGAGGCGATCACGCTGGGGCCGCGGCTTGACCTGTGTGACTACAAGCGGGAGCGGTTGGTGGCCACCAAGGACGACCTCCTCGAGGCCTGGCCCGGATTCAAGCCGATGGCGGGCGAGGTCGCCGTCGGGACCGGGGCCCCGGCTCCCCAGCCCACGCCCATGGGAGCCGGCGCCTCCCATCTCGGTCCCGCCGGGGCGGCTCCTGGTCTGCGTCCACCCATCCCCGAGCCCGGCAGCAAGGGTGGAGGGGCGAGCCCCATATGACCGTCATCTTCGGGATTGCGGCCGCGCTCGCCTTCCTGGGCGCGTTGGGGGTGGTGCTCAGCCAGCGCACCCTTTACTCGGCGCTCAGCCTGGTGGTGAACATGGTCGCGCTGGCGGTCCTGTTCCTGCTCCTGGACGCCCAGTTCCTGGCCGCGGTGCAGATCATCGTGTATGCGGGCGCGGTGATGGTGCTGTTCGTGTTCATCATCGCGCTGCTCTCCCCAGGTGCCGAGGAGCGCATCCATCCCCTGGAGGTGAGGCTGCTGCTCGGGGGCCTGGCCGCGGTGATCTTCACCCTGGTGATCGGACGCCTCGCTCTGAACGGCATCACCGTGGGCGCCCACGGACGCCTCCACGGCGGCCTGGGGCCGTTCGCACCGGTGGTGGTCAACGCCCACGGGCAGGTTCAGACCCTGGGGGAGCAGCTTTTCACCACCTACCTGCTCCCCTTCGAGGTCACCTCGGTGCTGCTGCTGGTGGCGGCGGTGGGCGCGGTCTACCTGTCGAAGCGCCGGAGGCCGCTGTCGTGAGCGGCATGTTCCCTGAGTTCCTGATCCTTTCCGCGGCGATGTTCGCGATCGGCGCGGTCGGAGTCCTGGTCCGGCGCAACCCGCTGGTGGTGTTCATGTCCATCGAGCTGATGCTGAATGCCGCCAACCTGGCGCTGATCACCTATGCGCGCTACACCCACACCATGGCGGGCCAGATCTTCGCGCTGTTCGTCATCGCCGTGGCCGCCAGCGAGGTGGTGGTGGGACTGGCCCTGATCACCGGGGTCTACCGCAGCGGCCGACGCCTGGATCTCGACGAGCTCAGCGAGATGAGCGAGTGACCCTCCTGTGAACCCGACCTTCACGCTGGTGCTGGCGGCGATCGTCCTGGGGCTGCCGACGGCCGGCTTCCTGGTCAACGCGCTGACCTTCGGGAGGCTGCCGAAGCGGGTGGTGAGCTGGATGGGCCCGGGGGTGGTCCTGGGCGCATTCGCAGCCGCGCTGATCACCTTGATCGCCATGCTCAGCCGGCCGCCATCCCAGCGCGGGATCACGGTGGTCTTCTGGCACTGGCTCAACGCTTCGGTGGGAGCGGGCGGGGGCGTCACCGCTCAGACCGGCTTCAATGCCGATTTCTCGGTGCGCATCGATCCCCTCTCGGTGGTGATGATGCTGGTCATCACCGGCATCGGCGGCCTGATCCACGTCTACAGCGTCGGCTACATGGACCACGACCGCAGCTTCAACCGCTTCTTCGCCTACATGAACCTGTTCATCACCAGCATGCTGTTGCTGGTGATGAGCAACACCCTGGTGTTTCTCATCATCGGCTGGGCCATGGTGGCCTTCGCCTCCTATGCCCTCATCGCCTTCTGGTACGAACGCCGCTCCGCCGTCATCGCCGGTCGCAAGGCCTTCGTCACCCAGGTCATCGGTGACGTGGGGCTGGTCTTGGCGGCGTTCCTCATCTTCTTGAACCTGCGCGGGCCCAGTGGCCGGCTGCTGCACACGGTCAACATGCAGACCATCTTCGCCAACGTGGGACCGGGCGCCCACTATCACCAGGGGCTGGGGCCGGTGGGGGGCGGCATGGTCACCGCCATCGGGATCCTGCTCTTTCTGGGAGCCGCCGCCAAGTCGGCGCAGTGGCCACTGCACACCTGGCTGCCCGACGCCATGGAGGGCCCGACCCCGGTCTCGGCCCTGATCCACGCGGCGACCATGGTGACGGCGGGGGTCTACCTGGTCGCCCGCTTCCATCCCATCTACCAGCAGGCGCCGATCGCGGCGAGCCTGGTGGCCGCGGTCGGGATCGGCACGGCCTTCATGGCGGGATTCATCGGTTGCACCCAGTACGACATCAAGCGGGTGATCGCCTACTCCACCATGAGCCAGATCGGGTTGATGATCTTCGCGGTGGGGGTGGGGGCGTACTCGGCCGGCATGTTCCAGCTGGTGGCTCACGCCTGCTTCAAGGCACTGCTCTTTTTGGCCGCCGGCAACGTCATCCACGTCATCGACGACAAGCAGGACATCCGCGAGATGGGCGGCCTGTCCCAGCGGATGAAATGGACCTTCGTCTGCTTCACGGTCGGGGCGCTGGCGCTCTCCGGGATCCCCTTCTTCGCGGGGTTCTTCAGCAAGGAGGAGCTGCTCAGCAGCGGCCTGGCGCTGGGGCCGGCGGTGCCCTGGCTCTGGGTGGTCGGAGTCGCCGTCAACGTGCTGACCAGCTTCTACATCTTCCGGGTCGTCTGGGTCGCGTTCAAGGGTGAGCCCAGGTCGGAGGCGGCGGCGAACGCGCATGAGGCGCCCCCGGTCATGCTGATCCCGGTGGTGGTCCTGGCCGGGCTCGCCTCGGTGGTCGGCTTTCTCAACATCGACTTTGCGGGTTTCGCTCCGGTCACCGGCTTCACCACCTTTCTGCTGCCGGTGCTGGGGGTCCCGGCCCACCAGCCCAGCGACCTCGTCGGCGCCCTGGCGCTTCTGGTCGGGGTCGTCCTCAGCGTGGGGGGAGTGGGCATAGTCTGGGCTGTCTACGGCAGGGAGGTGGTCTCCCGCGAGCTGGTGCCGCGCCGCCTGCCCTGGCTCTACGAGCTCTCCTTCAACAAGTGCTACTGGGACGAGCTCTACGACTACACCCTGGTGCGCCCGGTGGTCGCTTTGGCCCATGGGGTGCGGGCGATCCTTGAGCCCGACGTCTTCGACGGCGCCGTGGCCGGCGTGCGCGACGCGATCGCCACCCTGGCCGACGACTTCCGGACGTTCCAGACCGGCTTCCTCAAGGACTACGCGCTGGTCTTCTTCTTCTTCGCCCTGGTGGGCCTGGTCGTGCTGGGGCTGCGGCTGACATGACCTGGCCCATCCTGGCGGTCATCCTGCTGGTGCCTCTGGGTGGGGCGCTCCTGCTCCTGGGTATGCCGGCGAGTCGGCCGCGGCTGATTCGGGTCTGCCTGATCGCGGTGACCGCGGCCACCCTGGGGTTGAGCGTGGTGATGCTGGTCTACTTCCTGGCGGTGCCGAGCAGCGCGGCATCGCGCCTCAGCGGCACCGCCAACGGCCAGTCCCTGTCCCGGGTGCACTCACCGGTCACGTTCCAGTTCCAGGAGCAGGTGAGCTGGCTGCACTCCAGCAGCTCGCTCTCCCAGTTCCATCCCGCCTTCAATGAGGGCAACAACGCCTTCAACCAGGCGGGGCCTCCTCCCATCAACTTCTCCTTCCATCTGGGAGTGGACGGGCTGGCGGTCTGGCTGATTGCCCTGGCGGCGCTGCTGTTCCTGATCGCCGCCGTGGTCCTTAGCCGCCGGGAGGAGAGGCTGAAGGGGTTCGCGGTGCTGATGCTGCTGAGCGAGGTGGGCGTGATCGGGGTGCTCACCTCCCTGGACCTGGTCCTCTTCTACTTCTTCTGGGAGGCGGCCCTGATCCCTCTGTACTTCCTGATGATCGGCTGGGGCGACGAGCGCCGCGGGCGCTCGGCGTTGAAGTTCATCATCTACACCGTGGCCGGCAGCCTGTTCATGCTGCTGGCGATCATCGGGGTCTACTTCATCACCGGCGCCCAGACCGGGGTTTACACCTTCGACGTGCCCACCCTGATCGCGGCGCAGAGCTTCGTCTCGACCACCCACGCCACCAGCTTCAGCCTCTTCGGGCACAGCTTCCCCGCCTTGAATCCGCAGGACTGGCTGTTCCTGGCGTTCGCGCTGGCGTTCGCGATCAAGGTGCCGCTGGTGCCATTCCACAGTTGGCTGCCCGACGCCTACACCTCCGGCAAGACCCCGTTCCTGGTGTTCTTCGCCGGAATCGTGAGCAAGCTGGGCGCCTTCGGCTTCATTCGCTACAACCTCACCCTGTTCCCCCAGGCGAGCCACCTCTTCCAGCCGCTGATGATGGGGCTGGCGGCGGCCAGCATCCTCTATGGCGCGCTCGCCGCCCTGGCCCAGAGCGACTTCAAGCGCATGGTGGCCTACGCCTCCATCAGCCACCTCGGCTTCGTGGTGCTGGGAATCTTCACGCTCAACATCGACGGCATCGACGGCTCGATCATTCAGATGGTCAACCACGGCATCGTCATCGCCGCCCTGTTCATCTGCGTCGGCATCTTCGAGGCCCGGTTCGCCACGCGCAGCCTGCGCGACCTTGGCGGCCTGGCCCGGACCATGCCGGTGCTGGCGGGGGTCTTCCTGGTGGTGGCCCTGGCGGGTCTGGGGATGCCGCTGCTGAACTCCTTCGTGGGCGAGTTCCTGATCCTGCTGGGGGCCTTCCAGGTCTCCCCGGTGTGG
>JAKABA010000211.1 GCA_021802115.1 bacterium
AGGATCAGGGTGAGCGCCCCCGGCCAGTGCCGGGCCACTAGCGGCCGGGCCGCGTCCGGGAGCTCCGCGTACCCGGCCAGCTCAGCGGGGTCGGCGACCATCAGGATCAGGGGCTGGGAGGTTGGCCTGCCCTTGATCCGCGAGATTCGGGTCACCGCCTCGGGGATGTCGGCCCGGCCCGCCAGGCCGTAGACGGTGTCGGTCGGAAACCCGATCACCCCGCCCGCCGCCAGGGCGGCCGCGGCCGCCCTAAGCCCGCGGTCGTCGGCGGCGAAGATCTCGCCGACGGTCATGGCACCAGCACCTCCAGGACCCGGTCTCGCCCGCCGAGGTCGCGGCGCAGGGTCGTCCGGGCGGCGGGCCAGGCGTCCCGGGCCAGCTGGGCCACCTGGTCCAGGCGCCGCGGATCCCCCTCCAGCAGCACCGCGGCCCCTGGCCGCACGACCTGGGGAAGGAACGCCAGGATCTCTCGGTAGCCGGTGAGCCCGTCCGGGCCGCCATCCAACGCCAGGCGCGGCTCGAAATCCCTGACGTCACGATCCAGCCCCTCCCACTCTGCGCTCGTCACGTAGGGCGGGTTGCTGACCACCAGGTCGTACGGTCCTCGGTTGAGGACGGGGTCCAGCCAGTGGCCCCGGAGCACCTCGACCCGGTCTGCGACCCCGACCGCCGCGGCGTTGCGCCGGGTGAGATCGACAGCCTCCTGGCTCACATCCACCAGATCGACCCTAGCCGCCGGAGCGGCATCGGCCAAGGCCAGGCCCACACAGCCGCTGCCGCAGCCCAGGTCGAGCACCCGGGCGGCGCGGCCGTCCACCAGGGCGGCTCCGAGATCCACCAGCAGCTCCGACTCGGGTCTGGGTATGAGCACGGCCGGGGAGACCGAAAGGGTCAGGCTGTGAAACTCCCGCTTCCCCAGCAGGTAGGCGACCGGGCAACCCGCGGCGCGACGGCGCAAGAGGTCGCGAACCGGTTGCAGCTCCACTTCCAGGAGCGGGCGGTCGAACTGCAGGTAGAGATCGATCCGGGAGAGGCCGAGAACGTGGGCCAGGATCAGCTCGGCGTCAAGCCGAGGAGTCGGCGTCCCGGCAGCGGCCAGGTGCTGCGTGCTGCGCCGCAGGATCTCCATCAGCACCGGCGCCGGATGGAGAGGAGCGCCGGTGGCCACCGGTGGGCCGGGGATGGAATCGTCCCGAGCGTGATCGCCCCGGCCGGCCTCCGGCACGTCCTCAGGCCGGCCCGGTCCCATCCCGGGCCCGGTCGCCGGCACGGTCTGGCCCCGACTCTTCATCCATCCTCAGCCTACCTTGCTCCAGCGCAGGTGCCCACCGGCCCGCGGCGCGGCAGCTTCTCGGGACGCCCAAGGCTGCCGGCTGCAGGTGCGCCGGGACCAGGGACGTCGACACCGCCATCAGACCCAGGAAGAACGACGTCCGGCGGCCGGCCCGCGCTGGACCGCCGACGGTCGCGACGAGTGTGCCCTCCATCCGCGAGCCGACTGGCGTCCGGCCCAACGGTCAAAGCAACCGGCGGGATGCGGGATGAAGAAGATAGCCCGGTCTGGATGCCCGTGAAAAAGACAGAAGCCATCTTTCGACGGACACGAGCGCCCACCCGGCACATGCCGGGATGCGGGTTGGTGATGGCTGTGAGGCCGTCCCGCTCCCCAACGTGGGGAAGAGGGGAGGGACCGCATGACCGTGTTGGCGTCGCCGCCAGCAGCTTGACCGCGAATTCGGCCACCGCTATTCTCCGCTGGTGGATCCAGTCGAGCGCGACGAGATCAGGGCCGCGATCCTCGCCAGTCGGCAGCTGGGAACCGACTACGAGGGCGATGTCGCCGCGAGTCTGGTGGATCGCATTGGGGCCGAGATCGACCGCCGGGTGGACGCCCGGGTCGGGCACGGCTCCTCGCCGACCAAGCTGCACCGTCCCATCTGGGCGCCCCTCACCCTGGGCTTGGGATCGCTGCTGGCCGGTGTGGCGGCCAGCGGCATCATCCTCAACGGTGGGGCCGCGATCAGCTCCAACGGGATCGTCACCCACGCCCCCAGCAGCGGCCAGGTCGCCCTGGACGCGGTGGTGTGGGTCGTGATCGGCGCGGTCAACGTCGCCTTCCTGCGCCGGCATTGACCCGGTCCCCGCAACCGTCGACCGCCGGAGCCGGTCTGCCTCCAGACGGGGCCGCTCCTCGGCGCAAGCCTGGCTGGCACCGGGCGGGAGTGAGCTGTGGGAACCCGGCCCCGGCCATGAGCGAGCCGTGACCGGCTCTGGGACCTGGATCCAGGGGAACCGTCACACCGAGCCCAGTGCCACGGACTGACCCCGCGGACAGCTCCCGCTCCTCCTTCCTCCGCCCCCTGGCACCGTACTTCCGGCAGGTGGCCGGACTGCTGCTCCTGGGGTCGCTGGGCGGGATCGTGATGAACACCGCGATCGTGCTTCCGGCGCTGCTGCTGGGGAGGGCGGTGAACGTGGTGCTGGCGGTCGAACATCACCACGCCCAGCCCCGGCAGGTCGAGCTCGCGGCGTTGCTGTTCGTCGCCGGCACCGCCGCCACCGAGCTCCCCCGGATCGGCAAGCGCTACTGGTTGGGGGTCGCCCGGACCCGCTTCCGCGCCAGCGTGCGCCTGGACGCCCTGCGAGGGGTGCTGGGCTGGCCCACCATCCGGTTTGCCGAGATCCCGGTGGGTGACGTGATGGCCCGGATCATCGGCGACGTGGAGGTGCTCGGGGTCGGCGTCGGCGAGATCATGGTCGAGACCTGGGACACCCTGCTCTTCTCGGCCTCCCTGATCATCGCCATGTTCTGGCTCGATCCCACCCTGGCGGCCCTCTGCCTGGCGCCGGTCCCATTCGCCCTGCTCCTGGCCAGGAGGTCGGAGGGGTTGGTGGCGAGGCGGACCACGCACGCCCGCCGGGCCGAGTCCGCCCTCACCGGGTTCCTGCGCGAGCAGCTGCAGGGGATGCGCCTGCTGCGCCTGACCGGAAGGACCGGGGTGGCCGCCTCCAGGATGGAGGCGCTGGCCCAGGCTCAGGCCGGCGCAGAGCTGAGCGCGATCCTCCTCGACGAGGCCCTGACCGCCGTCTACACCATCCTGCTCAGCAGCGGGGTCATCTTCATCGTCTGGCTGGGCGGCGCCAGGGTCGCCGCCGGCACCCTCTCCCTGGGAGCGCTGGTGGCCTTTCTCGCCCTCTTCTCGCGCTTCGTGACCAGGGCCCCGCGGATCCCCCAGATGGTCAACCGCGTCCAGGCCGCCGCCGCGGCTCAGCGACGCCTGACGCCCCTGCTGGCCCGGCCGATGGCACCCGGTGGTGGCCGGCGTTGGTCATCGTTCCGCGCCACCCATGTGCCCGAGTGCGAACTCCCGCCCGCGTCCACGACCGCCGTGCGAAGGGGCCCAGCCGGCCTCAGGTTCGTCGGTGTCGGTCTCACCCATCCCGGGTCCCAAGCCCCGGCCGTCAGCGGCCTGGACCTCGAGGTGCCGGCCGGGGCGGTGGTCGCGGTGACCGGCCCGGTGGGCTCCGGCAAGAGCACCCTGGCCAAGCTGGCGGCCGGGCTCCTGGTCCCGGACTCGGGCACGGTTGAGCTGGACGGCCAACCGCTGGGCCGGCTCGCCCCGGAGATCCGGTCCGCCAGCATCGGCTATCTCGGCCAGGACCCTGAACTGTTCTCGGGCACCATTGCCGAGAATGTCAGCCTCTGGAGAGAGGCGCCCGTCGACGAGGAGCGCCGCCTGATCTCCCGGGCGCTCTCCCTGGCCAACCTGGACCGCGACCTGGAGCAGATGCCGCTGGGCGCGGCGACCCAGATCGGCGAGTCGGGAGTTCGGGTCTCGGGAGGTCAGCGCCAGCGCATCGCCCTCGCCAGAGCGCTGGCGGCGGGCGGAGGCTCCCTCAGGCTGCTGGTGCTGGACGACCCGTTCTCCGCAGTTGACGTGGAGACCGAGGCGGCCATCCTGGCCGGGCTGCGCCGCGCCTTCGGGCCGGCGGCACCCCCGGCGGAGCGCGTCACCATCGTGCTCTGCTCGCAGCGGCTGGCGGCGTTCCCGCTGGCGGACCTGGTCGCGGTCCTGGAGCGGGGCCGCCTGCTCGAGCTGGGCACCCACCCGGCGCTGCTGACCAAGGGCGGCTTGTACGCACGGATCTACGGGGCCCAGGCGGAGATCCGTGACCCAGGTGCCCGGGGGCGTGCGTCGTGAGTCCAGCCCCGACGGTGCCGGCGCGGCCTCACCGCTCAACTGGGCGGGGAGGTTCCTTCTGGGCTCAGGTGTGGTCCCTGGTCAGGCCCTGGCGGCCGCTCCTGGCCGCCGTCGTCCTCCTGGTGGGGGGCTCGGCGGTGGCGGGAGTGGTGCCTCCCCTGGTGATCCGCCACGCGGTGGAGGACAACCTGCTGCCGCACCGCACCGCCGGCCTGGTGGTCGACGGCCTGGTGTATCTGGGTGCTGTCGTGGCCGGGGGGCTCTTCACCTTCGGCTACAGCTACCTGGCGGCGGTGGTCGCCCAGCGCACGATCGCCGCGCTCAGGGTGCGGCTTTTTGCGCACCTCACCCGCCTGCCGATGGCGTACTTCGACGGCACGCCCTTGGGAGACATCATCAGCCGGGCCACCGCCGACGTCGAGACCGTGGACACCCTCTTCACCGACGGGATCGCGACCCTGGTGGGCCAGGTCGTCTCCCTGGCCGCCGTCGCGGTGGCGATGATCGTGGTCAGCCCCCTGCTGAGTGCCGTCTCCCTGCTGGTCGCCCCCCCGCTCTGGCTGATCAGTCGCTGGCTCCAGCTGCGGGTCCGGGACGCGGAGCGGAGGACCCGGGAAGCGATCGGGGTGCTCAACGGCCAGCTGTCCGAGATGGTGGGAGGAGCGGAGACGATTCACGCATTTGGCCGCGAGCCCACTTTCCTGAGCCGGTTCCGGCTGGCCCTGATGCGCACCCTGGCGGCCCAATCCGCCTCCGTGGGCTACAACTCCTTCTTCACCCCGGTGACGGGAATGCTCGCGGCGCTGGTCGTGGCCGCCCTGCTCTGGGTCGGAGCCGGGGGGCTGGTCAGAGCGGCGGGGGTCGACCTCGGCACCCTGGTCGCCTTCGTGCTCCTGTTCCAGAACTTCTTCGCTCCGATCATCGCCCTGGGGGACCAGTGGAACCGCGTCCAGGCCGCGCTGGCCGGCCTGGAGCGGGTCTTCGCGGTCCTCAACCTGCCCCGCGAGCCGTCGCGATCCAGCCCCGCCCGGGTCGGCGACGGCTCCGGCGTGGTCGCCCGCAACCTGAGCTTCAGCTATGGCCAGGCGCCGCCGGTGGTGGACGGGATCAGCCTGACGGTCGACCCCGGCGAACGGGTGGCGGTCGTCGGCCGGACCGGGGCCGGCAAGTCGACCCTGCTGGCGCTGCTGGGAGGCCTGTACCGCCCCGACCGCGGTGAGGTCACGGTGGACGGCCGGCCACCCTGGGAGCTGGACGACCACGATCGCCGTCGGGTGATCGGCGCGGTCCCGCAGGGGTCCAGGGTCTTCTCCGCCTCGGTGCGCGAGAATCTCACCCTCGGGGATGGGGCGGTGCCGGACAGCGCCGTCCACAGCGCCCTGACCCTGGTGGGAATGGGCACCTGGGCAGCCGGGCTGGCCGAGGGGCTCGACACCGTCCTCGCCGGCGACGGTGGGGGACCGGGCGTCCACCTCTCAGCGGGGGAACGCCAGCTCATCGCCCTGGCCCGCGCGGTCCTGCCGGAGCCGCGCGTCCTCCTGCTGGACGAGGCGACCGCGGCGGTCGACCCCGCCGGTGAGGCCGCCTTCCAGGCCGCGCTGAGCCGCGTCGGCTGGATCGGCAGATGCTCGGTCGTGAGCGTGGCCCACCGGCTCTCCTCGGCGCGCACCGCGGACCGCGTGCTGGTACTGGATCAGGGCCTGGTGGTCGAGGACGGGGCCCCGGACCTTCTGCTCGCGTCCGGCGGCAGCTTCGCGGCCATGGTCACCCTCGAACAGGCGGGCTGGGACCCGGACACCGATTCGGCCGGGAACAGTCGGTAGCTGCCCGGTAGAGTCTTGCCTGCCGGGAATCAGCCATCCACGAGGGCAGCAACAGTGACCTACGCCGACACCTACTCCCAGCCGGAAGCCCCCGATCCGGTCCTCTCCGACGAACGGGTGCTGGAACTGGCCCGGGCACATGTGCCCGGGATCAACCGGGTGACGGCGGTGGATGAGAGCGGTGGCGAGGCGCGCGCCTACATCTGCGACCAGACCGTGGTGGTCAAGACCCAGCGGCCTCCGCGGCTGCGCCCCCGGACCAGCCTGCGCAAGGAAGCCTTCATCCTGGAATACCTGCGGTCGGCGGCAGCCCTCCCGTTGCCTGAGCCTCTGGGCTACGGCCAGGAGGAGGATGTCGAGTACCTGGTGATGACCAGGATTCCCGGCCTCCCACTGGAGCAGGTGGAGCTGCCGGCCGGCGATCGGATCGCGGTCCTGGAGGAGCTGGGCTCTACTCTGAGGAGGATCCATGAGGTCGACCAGCAACCGCTGTGGGCCTCGGAGCTGGTGCCGGGAGACACCGATGGTCAGGACCTGCGCCGCCGGGTGTCGGCCGGATTCCAGGCGTCTCTGGCCATCCTCGAAGCCGACCCGAAGTGGCCGCGGAACCTCGGCCTGAGAGAGGCGGCGGAGTCGTGCATGCGATCCCTGCCGAATCAGATGAGCCCGGTCACGCTGCACTCGAACCCGGGCCCGGAACACTGTTTCGTCGAACCCGCGGACAACCGCTTCAGCGGCCTGATCGACTTCGGCGACGCTTACCGGTCCCACCCCGCCCTGGACGTCCGGTCCTGGTTCTCGCTGGAGGACAGCCGGCACATGCTGGAGGGCTACCGAGCCCTGGGGCCACTGCCGGACGACTT
>JAKABA010000212.1 GCA_021802115.1 bacterium
TCCGTGGAATCACCGCCCGTTGCCCGGGACAGCCCTGGGCGCCCGCGATCAACGGATCAGGTGGTGCGCGTCCCCCGGTACAGGCTGGCGGTCAGCAGGGCGATCACGGCGAGCGGCAGGACGACCGCCGCGGCCACCGCCGGCCCGTGCCCAAGCAGCCAGCTGACGACGATCACGACTGCCACTCCGACCGCGACCTCCGGGGTGTCTCCAACGATGAATTCCCACCAGAAGTGCCCGAACGCTGTGAGCGCGCCCCTGACCGTCATACCGGTGCCGCCGCTCCCATGGACCGGCTGCGGGTCAGCGCGACGACCGCCCCCCAGGTAATCAACCCATAGAGTGCCAGCAGCCCCAGCAGGGCCAGGTCCGCCCCGGGCCATCGGACGCCGGCGCCCTCGCCAGCCCAGAAGGTGCCGAACGTCACCAGCATCAACCCCACGCCGAGCTTCATGCCATTCTCGGGCACCTCGCTCAGCTGGCGCGCCACCATCACCCCGACGCCGCCGATCACAACGACCGCGGCGCCCGCGGCCGCCGCGGCGGTCCCGAGATAGCCCGAACTCAGCCCGAGGGTGAGGACGATCATGATCACCTCCATCCCCTCCAGGAACACCCCCTTGAAGGCGATCACGAAGCCGGTTGAGTCCCTCGCGGTGCCCGATCGGGGCGCGCCCGACAGCCGCTCCACCTCGCGGCGATAGATGGCCGCCTCATCGTGCTTGGGGATGTATCCGCTGGCCCTCAGGATCGCCTTGCGCAGCCACTGCAGCCCCAGCACCAGGAGCAGGCTGCCCACCACCAGGCGGAGGACGTTGAGCGGGACATAGTGAACCAAGGCGGGGCCCAGCGCCGCCACCAGGATGGCCAGGCAGACCACCGCCAGCGCGCTTCCCTCCAGGGCGGATCGCCAGCCGCGGGTGAAGCCCGCCGCCATCACTATGGTGAGCGCCTCCACCATCTCCACCGAGCAGGCGCCGAACACCGAGAGGGCGACCAGGACCTGGGCTGTCAACGGCGGTCTTCCCCCCCTCCGGGCGCTTGACCCTCGATCGCGAAAGTCGGCAGGTCGCTCAGGCGGCGGCCGGGCGCGGCGAACTCGGAGGCGTTCATCGGCGGCGGCGGGAAGGCCACACGGGCGGTCGGAGGTCCGATCGGGCCGACTCCTGCCTCCTTGCTGCCACCGCCCACACCCAGGCTCGCCGCTCGCACTCCGATCGCCCCAGTTCCCCGCTTCGGCTCCACCGCGTGATCATAGCCACCAGGCCACACGGCGGTGGCCTCTACGGTGGCCCACCGGGACCTGTCCGGCCGTCCCCTTCGCAAGTGCCCAAGCCAGCGCCTGGGAGACAGTTCAGGACAGTGTCCCGCCTCGGCTCGGCGGAGGTCGTCCCCCGGCGGGTCCCGGTGGCTGCCCGGGTCAGCCGTGGTCAAGCGGCCAGACTCGGTGGAACCAGCGGAGATGCGCCGGATCTCCGGGAGCGCTTCAGTCTTCGACAGCTCGAAAGGCGAGACACGCGTTGTGCCCGCCGAAACCGAACGAGTTGTTGAGCACCAGCTTGGGCCAGACCGTGCGCGCGCCCTCCGTCACGTAGTCGAGGTCGCACTCCGGATCTGGGGTCACGTAGTTGATCGTGGGGGGCACCCGGCCATCGACCAGGGCCATGACTGCGAACACCGACTCGATGGCGCCTGCAGCCCCCAGGCTGTGCCCGGTCATCGACTTGGTGGAGGAAACTGGGATCTGACGAGCGCGGTCTCCGAGAACCTGCTTGATCGCCGCCGTCTCGGCGGCATCGTTCAGCGGGGTCGAGGTGCCGTGCGCGTTGATGTAGTCAACCTCGGCTGGGGATGCGTCCGCCTTCTCCAGGGCTCGCTGCATCACCCGGCGAGCGCCTCGCCCGGTGGGCTCGGGAGCGGTCAGGTGGTAGGCGTCAGCGCTGGCACCGTAGCCGGCCAGCTCCGCGAGCGCTCTGGCCCCCCTGGTCCGAGCGTGGTCCCATTCCTCCAGGATCAGGACCCCGCAGGCCTCAGCCACCACGAAGCCGTCGCGGTCGAGGTCGAACGGGCGGCTCGCGTGTTCGGGATCATCGTTGCGCTGCGACAGCGCCCGCATGGAGTTGAAGGCGCCGACGGCCAGCGGAGTTATCGAAGCCTCGGTGCCGCCGCAGATGGCGGCGACGGCGTCCCCCCGCCGGATGATCTCGGCGGCCTCACCGATCGCGTGGGCACCGCTGGCACAGGCCGACACCAGGGCGAAGTTGGGGCCACTGGCGCCGAAGCGCATGGCGATCTCGCCGGCGGCGATGTCCGAGAGGATCATCGGGACGGTGAACGGGCTGAGCCGGCGGGGGCCCTTCTCCGCCAGCGTCAGGGTCGCCTCCTCCGTCACCCTGAGCCCGCCGATCCCAGATCCGACGATGACGGCCACCAGGTCCCGATTGGAGTCGTCGATGGGCAGCTTGGCCTGCTCCATCGCCTCACTGGTGGCGGCCAAGGCGAACTGGGTGAAGCGGGCGGTCCGGCTGATCTGCTTGCGCTCGATGAAGTCGGCGGGGTCGAAGTTCCGGACCTCTCCGGCCATCTGCGACCCGTATGGCTCGGGATCGAAGGACTGAATCCTGGCGATCCCGTTCCGACCGGCGCAGAGCCCCTCCCAACTGGTTCCGACGCCCACACCCAGCGGGGTCACTGCGCCCATCCCGGTGACCACCACCCGGCGCGTGGCGAGCGCCATCAAGCAGCGCCAGCCAACCGGCGGGTCCGCCTCCGGGAAGCCGCCCCGGGGTGTCTGCGCCGCTGCCTCACGCCGGTCCTCTGGGATCATCCACCGCCACCCGGGTGGGGCCCCATCGCAGCAGCAGCCCCCCCCAGGTCAGCCCCGCTCCGAAGGCGACCAGGCACATCAGGTCCCCCTCGTGGCAGAGTCCCCCAACGGCTCCCTCCGCCAGCGCCAGGGGGATGGACGCCGAGGAGGTGTTCCCGGTCGTGTCAACGTTGCAGACGAACCGCTCGAGGGGATAGTTCAGCCGACCGGCGGCGGTCGCGAGAATCCTGGAGTTGGCCTGGTGGGGCACCACCAGGGAGATCTCCGAGGTGGACAGGCCGGCGGCCTCCGCCAGGCGTGTCACCACCTGCTCCAGGATCTTGGTGCTGAAGCGGAACACCTCCCTTCCGTTCATGGTGATCACCCGTCCCAACGACCGCTGCGACGAGGTGTAGTCGGGCATCCCGGCGGGCGGGCGGGGGCTGGCCGGGGCCGCCTGGGTGCCGAGCGCAGCGGCGCCGCGCCCGTCGGCGCCCAGTTCCAGGGCCAGGATCTCGCTGCCGGGGGCCGATGGGTCTCCCACCAGGAAGGCGCCCGCGCCGTCCCCGAAGAGGACGGCGGTCGAGCGGTCCGACCAGTCGACCAGCCGGGAGAAGATCTCCGCCGCCACCACCAGGACCCGGCGGCTCATGCCACTCTGGATCAGGGCCTGCGCCATCGCCAGCCCGTAGATCGACCCCGAGCAGGCGGCCTGGATGTCGAAGGCGGGCCCCAGGGGACAGCCCAGCTCCGCCTGCAGCCGGCAGGCGAGCGATGGGAAGGTCTCGTCGGGCGAGCTGCTGGAGCAGATTATGGTGTCAACGTCTTCGGCCTGGACCGAGGCGGCGGTTAGGCACGCTCGGGCGCTCCGCGCAGCCAGGCCGAGCAGGTCTTCGTCAGGTCTCACCACCCGCCGCTCCCGGATCCCGGTCCGACTGACGATCCACTCGTCGGAGGTGTCCAGGAACCGCTCCAGATCGGCGTTGGTGACCAGAGTGCCGGGCAGGGCACTGCCGAGGCCCATCACCCGACATCCCCTTCCGGGGCCGCCGGGAGTCGAGTCGGCTCGCCAAACTGGCCCCATCGGCTCTTCAAGGTTCACGACTGCTCCAAGGTTACGCACTCGCCCAACCGCCCGGCCGTGGCGTAACCTTTCCGGCGGCTCGGGACTGTGCTCGCGTGAGACCTTCGGCCGTCGGCGGCCCTGGTACCGGCTGTGCGCCCGAGCCGGAAGTTTCTGAGGGAGGACGCGGATGGTGATGAGCCCGGCCCACACCCTAGCCCAGACAAGCAATGATCCCGGAGCCTTCACCTGCTCCGCGTGCCACGCGACCTATCCGGCCGCCCAGGTGGCCGGGAGCCTGTACGTGTGCCCGGGATGCTCACATCACGCCCGGATCGGAGCCCATGAGCGGATCCGCCAACTGGTGGACAAGGGCTCGTTCCAGGAGTGGGACGAGAGCCTGGCCGGGACTGACCGACTGGGCTTCTTCGACACCCGTGCCTACACCGAGAGGCTGGACGAGGCCAGGGCCCGCCAGCAGCTGCCAGACGCCCTCCTCACCGGATCCGGCACCATTGAGGGCCACCCGGCCGGAGTGGCCGCCTTCGACTTCGGGTTTCTGGGTGGCAGCCTTTCGACCGCGGTCGGGGAGCGGCTGGCGCGAGCGATCGAGCACAGCGCCGAGCAGCACCTCCCCTTCGTGTGCGTGACCTCCTCGGGAGGGGCGCGGATGCAGGAGGGGGTCTTTTCGCTGATGCAGATGGCCAAGAGCGTCTCGGCTCTGCATGAGCTGGCGGAGGCACACCTGCCCTTCATCTCGGTTTTGGTGGATCCCACCATGGGAGGCAGCATCGCCAGCTTCGCCGCCCTGGGGGACGTGATCCTGGCCGAGCCCAAGGCCATGATCGGCTTCACCGGTGCCCGGGTGATCACCCAGGCGACCTACGAGCAGTTGCCGGCCGGCTTTCAGACCTCCGAGTTCCACCACGCCCGCGGCCTGATCGACCGCGTCGTGGACCGCCGAGAGCTGAAGTCCGTGCTGGGCCAGATCCTGGCCGTGCTGACCGCACCCAACCGGGAGACAGACCGGATCCTGGCATGAGTCCTGCCGATCCCAGGGTCCCGGTTGAGACCGAGGGGGCGGCCGCGGCCTGGGCCCACGTGGAGGTGTCGCGGCATCCGGACCGCCCCTACGCCCTGGACCTCATCCAGCGCTGCCTGGACGACTTCATAGAGCTGCACGGAGACCGGCAGGGCGGCGACGACGCCGCGATGGTCATCGGGCTGGCCAGGCTCGGCGGACAGCGGCTGGCGGTGGTGGCCAACCAGAAGGGACGCACCCTCGAGGAGCGCGGCCGGCGCAACTTCGGCATGGCCCATCCGGAGGGGTACCGCAAGGCTCAGCGGCTGTTCACCCTGGCCGGTCGCCTGCAGCTGCCGGTGCTCAGCTTCATCGACACCCCGGGCGCGTACCCCGGGGTCGCGGCCGAGGAGCGGGGTCAGGCCTGGGCCATCGCCCAGACGCTGGAGGCTCAGCTCGCCCTGCCAACCCCCTACCTGGCCGTGGTGATCGGCGAAGGGGGCAGCGGGGGCGCCCTCGCCACCCTGCTCGCGGACTCCGTGATGGTGCTCGAACACGCCTTCCTCTCGGTGGCGTCCCCAGAGGCGGCGGCGGCCATCCTCTTCCGTGATGCCGGGCAGAAGCAGCATGCCGCTGCCGCCCTGCGCCTGGAGGCGACCAATCTGCTGGAGTGGGGAATCGCCGACGAGATCGTCCCGGAGCCCGAGGGCGGGGCCCACACCGACTGGGATGCCACCGCCGCGATTCTGAGGCCGCGCCTGGAGGCGCGGCTGCTCCAGCTCACCCAGCGCGGGTTCGACCCCGCGCGCCGGCGGGCACGATACCGCCAATTGGACGGGCTGTTCCAGGCCTGACCACCGGTCGGTCTCCGAACCGGGCGCGCAGCCGGGCCCTGGACTGTCTCCGCTTCGCGGGCGGCGACCTCAGCTGGCGGCGGCTTGCAGCTCCCGCCAAAGGATCGCCACGTCAGCCGGAGTGGTGCGGAGGCCCCCGATGCTGGCGCGAAGCACGAAGCGGCGGCGGAGCACCGCGTGGGAGATGAAGACCTGGCCGCCGCCGTTGACCCGGGCCAGCAGCTCCCGGTTGTGCCGTTCCAGCTCGTCCTCCGAGTCCAGCCCAGCCGGGTGGTGGCGGAAGCAGACGGTCGACATCGGCATCGGAGCCATCACTTCCCAGCTGGGATCGCTGCGCAGCTCGGTCGACAGCCAGGCGGCCATCTCCAGATGCGAGCGGAGAATCCGCCGGATGCCGTCCTGGCCGAAATAGCGGAGCACCATCCAGAGCTTGAGGGCCCGCATGCGGCGGCCCAGGGCCACTCCGAAGTCCATCAGATTGCGGGCGCCGAATCCCTGCTCGCGCCCTGACTCCGGGGTCTCCAGGTACTCCGGCACCAGCGAGAAGGCTCGGCGCAGGACCTCCGGCCGGCTGGTCAGCAGCACCGAGCAGTCCAGCGGGGTGAACAGCCATTTGTGGGGATTCACCAGAACCGACTGGGCCTGCTCCACCCCGCTGAACACCCGCTCCCGGTGCTCCGGGAGCGTCGCCAGCACTCCGCCATGGGCGGCATCGACGTGCAGCCAGATCCCCAGCTCGCGGCAGACGGCGGCGATCTCCACGACCGGGTCGATGCTGGTGGTGGCGGTGGTTCCCACCGTGGCCACCACCGCACAGGGCCTGACGCCGGCGGCAAGGTCGTCCTCGATGGCGCGCTCGAGGGCTTGCACATCCATGCGAAATTCGGAGTCGGTGGGCACCTGGCGGTAGCCGGATCGTCCCAGCCCCAGGGTGATCACCGCCTTCTCCACCGACGAGTGGGTCTGGTCCGAGCCGTAGACCCTGATCTGGGGGAGGTCGTCGCGACCCGCCAGACCCCGCTCACGCGCGTTGATGCCCAACGCCTCCCGGGCCGCCGCCAGCGCCACCAGGGTGGACGAGGA
>JAKABA010000213.1 GCA_021802115.1 bacterium
ACAGCCCCATCCCGAGCAGGCTGATCAGGATCAGGATCATGCCGGCACCGGCGCGATGGGGGCCACCCGGCCCGCCTCGGCGACCCAGGTAGAGTCGCCGATTTGCTGCGCGAACTCGCGGTCGCTGGTCGCCACCATCACCGCCGAACCGGACTCCGCGAGCCGGTCGATCGCGGCGACCAGCATCTCGCGGGCCCGCTGATCGGCTCCCCGGGTGGGCTCGTCCAAGAACACCATCTGGGGGCTCCCGATCAGGACCGCGGCGAGTGCCACCCGCTGCCGCTGCCCCGTGCTCAGGTCTCGCGGATCGTGATCAGCCAGGTGGGCTATGCCGAACTGCGCCAGGACCGTCTGCGCGTCAGCCGGCAGCCTCAACCATCTGGCGGTCTGCTCCACCTCTCGGCGAACCGTCGCCTGGTGCAAGAGCGCTCCGGGGTCCTGCGGCAGGTAGGCAGCACGCCCCGGGCGCCGCTCCAACTTCCCCCGGAGGGGGGCGAGCAGCCCCGCTAGGGTGCGCAGCAGAGTGGTCTTGCCGGCCCCGTTGGGACCGGTGATGGCAACAACCTCTCCCTGCCTGCAGCTGAGCTTCAGGTCCTCCAGGATCGGCGACTCGTGGCCCACGGCCATGCCCTCGGCGATCCAGGCGATGTCGCCGGTTGCGCTCGGGCGGGCCGCCCGAGCCGGCCAGCTGGGGTCGAATCGCGCCGGCCCCAAACGGCCACCCACGAGCGAGATCTCCTGGGTCACCGCCCCCGGGAGCCGCTGCGGCCGGTGTTCGGCGGCGACCACGCTCACCCCCTGTGCGATCAGGGAGTCCAGGCAACGCCGGAGTTGCCTGGCTCCGTCAGGGTCGAGCTGCGAGGTGGGCTCGTCCAGCACCAGCAGGTCTGGCGACATGGCCAGCGCCCCTGCCAAGGCGACCCGCTGGCGTTCCCCGCCCGAGATGGCCCCCAGCCGGCGCTGGGCCAGGTGGGAAATGCCCAGCCAGGCCATGGCCGCCTCGGTCCGGCGGCGCACCACCGCCGCCTCAAGCCCGAGGTTGGCGGGCCCGAAGGCAATCTCCTGCTCGACCACCGGCATCACCATCTGCGCCTCCGGCTCCTGGAAGACCACGGCGACCCGCCCGGCCATGCGTCTGGGGGTGATCTGGCGCAGGTCCAGCCCGAGCACCTCGGCCTCCCCGCGCACCTCGCCCCCGTGGAAGTGGGGCACCAAGCCGTCCAGGCAGCGCAGCAGCGTGGACTTGCCGCTTCCCGACGCTCCGGTGAGCAGGACGAATCCCGGCTGCAGCACTGCCTCCAGATCGTTCAGCGCCGGCTGACGCGTGTCCGGATACCAGTAGCTGAAGTGGGTGAAGCGGGCCGTCAGGGCCATCGGATCAAGGCCGGGCCGGCCAGCAGCAGGCAGGCGACGGTGGGCATCCAGCTGACGCCCGGCACCATCAGGGTCGGGTAGGGTTGCCAGCCGTTCACGGACCCGCCGATCAGGGCGATTGCGAACAGGGAGATGCTGGCGGCCGCCACCATCGCGACCCAGAGGCTGGCCCGGGTCCAGGGGGTCGGGAAGGGGACGGTTCTTGGCCCGGCGCCGAAGCCTCTGGACTCCATCGCCTCCGCGAGCAGCACGGAGCCCTCGATCGCGGTGAGCACGGACGGCACCGCCACCGCCCGCCAGGATCGCAGGCCGCGTGGCCTCCACCCTCGCATGGACTGGGCCTCGCGCACCGCGACGAAGCTGGAGTGAAGGCGGGGCAGCAGGCTTGTGGTCGCGGCCATGGCGGCGCCCGTGCGATGCAGGCTCCGGGGGAGGGCGTCGATCAGCTGCTGTGGCTCCACCACCAGTCCCAGGGCGGCCGCTCCCAGGAGGCAGGCCCCCAGCCCGAGCGCTATGTCAGCACCGTAGGCCGCCCCCTCAAGGGTGAGCTGGCCGCCAATCGCCGGTAGCCATTGGGGGAGGGTCAGAAGCACGTCCTGGCCGGTGTGACTGAGCAACAGGTTGAAGCCCACGGCCAGCACGCAGACCAGACCCACCCACCTGGCCACCGGCCGAAGGCTTCGCTCGGGCCGGTGATGGCGGGCCACCACCACCACCGCCGCCGCCAGAGTGAGGACCCGGTAGACCGGATCCTCACTCCCAAGCGACAGCAGCAGGACCGCGCCGACCCAGAGCAACAGGGCCCGCGCGTTCACGGCCTTCTCAGTCTCCCTGCGGAGGCTTGGGGGGTGCGGCCGGCGTACCACTGCCGTAGTGCCACCCCAGCGCATCGCCGTTACTCAACTTGATGTCGGAAACGCCGACCTGGGCCACCTTCCACGGCCCCTTGCCAGTCCAAACGAAGAGAGCCCAATAGGGCTTGCCGGACGCGAAGCAGCTGGTGTAGGAACGGGGCTCGTGGTCGATCTGGCAGACCGCGTTGCCAAAGCTGAAGTGCTGTTCCGCGTACTCGATCCCGCTTCGCTTCATGGCCGTCTGAGCTGGAATCTCAGTGCCCTTGAAGCTGACGCAGCTCTCCACCACCTTCTTGGTGGCCAGTTCTACCACTACCTCGACGCGGTTCCCGCTCCCGCACTGGGAGCCCGTCGCCCCGGTCGCCGCCGTGGTCGCGCCGCAGCCAGCCATCAGGGCTGCGGTGAAAATCGGGGCCAGTATCGCGCTGGCCACTCGAGACGACCTCATCGTCTCCACCTCCTGGCGGCCGGCTTGACCCCGCGCCGAAATTGGGCCCGCCGCCGGAGGCCTTCCTTCCCGTTGCGCGCGGGGGATGCTCTGCACCCGCTCGGGCCGGTCTCCTGGCTCGCGGATCTCGGCCTCCTTGCCGCCTTCCCAGGATCTCTCCCGGTGGCACGCTGGCTGAGGCTCCCCGCTCACAGTTGCGCGACAGCTCCGGACTTGGGCAGATGCCCGCACCGGATTCCCATTCGCCCGAGGGGCTATTCAGTTGTGTAGGGAATCTTAGAGCAACTGGCCCGGGGAGTCCCGGTGGCTGAGCACCGGTCTGTCCTTGCCCGCTGACGGTAGGAGTCCGTGTGGCTGGCGGGCGTCGACGACGCGGCCGGCAAGCCCGCCTCATGGCCAGACCCTCCGAGCGTTGGCCGAACTTCAGGCGGCGCCCAGCCCTCAGGCCGCGCAGCTCTGCGGGCTCCGCAGCCGGGTGCCGACCCGCACGGTGGTGACCGCAGGGCTGGCGCCGGCGGCTCGATGAGGCGGCGGATCCGACCGCTCATGCCTCACCGGGGCTGCTGGTCGGCTGGGAGACGCTTGTCCACGTCCATCCGGTCCCGCTGGACGCCCCGGGGTCTCGGCGATCGATCAGCCGGCGGGTGGCCACCGACGCGGTGCCCGACCTCCTCCGCCAAGATGGGGCCCGTGGGCTTCGGCTCAACCGATGGCCTCGGGCGGCAAGTTGACCGAGTCGGGCAGGTGATGGGCCAGCGCTCTGGCCCACAGGACCAGCCCGAAGGAGACCGCCGCCCACAGGGCCCACATAGCCGGCCGCACGATCGAGCCCACCACCAGCCCGCCCACGGACGGCCCGACGAGCAGGCCCAGCGACCAAGAGAGGTTGAAGGTGGCCATGTAGCGGCCCCTCGCCGCGGGCCTGGCCATGTCGGCGACCAGTGGCCCGATGGTGGCGCTGAGCAGGCACTCACCGACTCCGAAGACCACCGCGAACAGCCCCAACCAAGCCGCCGCTCCCAGACCTCGATGGAGGCTGGCGACCTCCCCGACGAGCCACGTGGCGGTCCAAGCTCCTCCCGCGAGCATCAGCGTGCGCGTCCGAGGTTGCCGTCTGACCAGGTGGGTGATCGGAAGCTGGGCGATCACTATGAAGCCGGTGTTGGCCGCCAGCATCAGCCCGATGGCCGCGGTCGGGACAGCCAGGAAGACGCGCGCGTACAGAGGGACCGCGCTGTCCAGTTGGGAGTACGCCGAGATCACGATCACGCCGTTGAAAGCCACCAAGGCCATGAACTTGAGGTCGCGCAGGACCTCTGTGTAGCCGGCGCGCTCCGCCTTGCCCACTGCCGCGCGTCCGGAGGGCACGAGCAGCAGGACCAGGAGCCAGAACGCGATGAATGTAAAGGCGTCGATCAGGTAAATCTCGGTGAACGACCCGGGGCGGCTGGTCGAGATGATCAGGCCGCCGAGGATGGCGCCGAGGCCGATCCCCAGGTTGTTCGCAGCGTACTGAAGCGAGGCCGCGGACGCGCGCTCCTCCCTGGTCGTCACCGCCGCCAAGAGTGCCGCGATGGCTGGGTAGAAGCACCCGGCACCGATCCCGATGAGCAGCATGGACACGGCCGCCTCGGGGACATTGGTCACATAGCCCAGGTAGGCGAACCCGAGGGCCTGCGCTGTCAGGCCGACCAGGATCATGGTCTTCGGGCTGGCCCGATCCACCAGCGTGCCGCCAGCCACTCCCATCAGTAAGGAGCAGAGTGCTGACAGGGATAGGATCCCCCCGACCACCGGGATGGCCAGCCCACGGACCACGTGAAGGTAAATGGACCCGTAGGGCAGCACGAACCCATTGCCCAAGGAGGAGACTGCGCCCCCGGCGACGATGGTCCACACCCGACGCGAAAGAGAGGGGCGCAGGGTCCGCAGGTATCGCCCCGCCGCAGACCCCGACCGCGACGACTGGTCTTCGGCGCCGGGCTTGGGGGTGGACGTTTAGGAGCCCTCCTGCCCCGGGGTTCCGGGCGGCACCAGGCTAACAGCGAGGGGACGCGGCCGAGCGCGCGACGGCGGGTTGCCGCCCAGATCGTCGACCCCGAGACCACGACCTCGCAAAGATCGCCGCTGATTCCGCTGGGGCCCGGGGCGGTGCGCAACCGCGCACCACCTCCTGACCTGGCTCAGCTGAGCGGGCTGGAAGCCCGGTTGTCCGATAGGCCAGACCGAGACCCCTGGGCTCGCCTTGGGAGGGGGTGGCGCCGACGGCCGTCCCGTCAGCCTCGCCGAGGACCACCAGGGCTGCTCACCTGCGGTGTCGCGGATCCAGTCGATCCCCCCGCTATTCGTTGGCTTCCAAGCCCAACCCCGCCGCCGCTGTCGCGTGGACGTGGAGGAGCAGGCGGTGCATCTGCCTGGTGAGCTGCAGCCGCTCCTCCTCCAGACGGCGGTGCCGGCGGTTCTGGTGGATCAGGTGGAGGGTGCCACCGGCGGCGATGCAGGCCCCGATATCGCTGGTCACATTGGTGTAATTGCCGCCAATGAGCTCCGCCTTGGCGCTGACCACGACGCCCAGCAGCGGCAGCACCACCAGATAGATGCCCAGGCCCAGCAGGAAGAAGATGTGCGGCTTGCTGGCGAGGACCCGGGGAACGTAGCCAAGCGCGCGGTCGATTCCCGACCGGGGTGCCGCCAGGTTGGCGAGGGAGTCGAAGTCGCTCTCGGGCGGGTCTGGCTGATCGGGCATGGCGGTCTCCTTGCGAGGCTCGGTCTGGGGCTGCCAGAGCAGCGGCCCAGGGTCAAAGCGTGCCAACTGCCGGCAGCGATCGGGGCCAATGGTACGGAAGAAAGTGGGAACCAGGAACCGGATCGGGAGTGGCGGTCAGTAGAAGACCTGGGCCAGCGTGTAGAGGTCCTCGGGCACCCGGCGCTGTCCCGCCGCCACCTCAGCCAGCTCTGCGGTGGCGACTCCGTCGCCGCGCTTGACGGGGATGCGCCCAAAGGCCCCGGTCACGGCCAGGTCATATCCGGCGGCTCCGACCCGGGTCGCCCAGATGCGATCGTACGCAGTTGGTGCCCCACCTCTTTGGGTGTAACCCAGGACCGTCACTCGGGTCTCGAAGCCCGTCTCGGCCTCGATCCCGTCCGCGAGTTGAGGGCCTACTCCTCTGCGACTGAGCAGGAGGTGCCCGAAGGCGTCGCGGGGCCCGGTGTCCACGGTCGCCTCGGCCAATCCGACGACCTGGGCTCCCTCCGCGACCACCACGATGCTGAAGTCCCGGCCCCGTTCTCGCCGAGATCTGAGGTGAGCAGCGATGCTCTGCAGGCTGACGGGAAACTCGGGGATGACAATCATGTCGGCGCCGCCCGCGATCCCTCCCATGACCGCGACCCATCCCGTGTCGCGCCCCATAACCTCCACCACCATCACTCGATGGTGGGCCGCGGCGGTGGTGTGAAGGCGGTCCAAAGCCTCGGTGACGATGGCCACGGCGCTGTCGAAGCCGATGCAGTACTCGGTCACCTGGAGGTCGTTGTCCATGGTCTTGGGAACTCCCACGACCGGGAGGCCACGGTCCGAGAGGGCCCGGGCTACTGACAGGGTGTCGTCGCCTCCGATCGCGATCAGGGCGTCCAGCCGCTCCTGGCTGAAGTGACCGATCACGGCGGCCATCGCCGCCTGGTCTGCGAGCGGATTGACTCGGGAGGTGCCCAGCATGGTGCCGCCGACGGCCAGCACCCCGGACACCTGGTGGGGGTCGATGACGCTGAGGCCGTTGTCCTGGACCAGCCCGGCCCACCCGTTGCGCACGCCGACGACCTCGTTGCCGTCCCCCAGGGCCTTGCGGGCCACCGCCCGGATGGCCGCGTTAAGGCCAGGAGCGTCACCTCCGCCGGTAAGTACCCCAAGCCTCATGCCAATCTCCTGAGTCACAGCGCCAGAACCCCCTCCTTCTGAGGATAGCCAGCCGGGGCCTCACCCAGGTGGATACACCTGCCGATGGCTGCGGTTACCCCGCTGTGTCCGGGCGCTGAAGTCGGTCAGCATGGAGTACAGCAAGTCTCGACCCAGCAGAGGAAGTGAGAAGTGGCATCCAGAACAACGGCGGCAGATCGAAGCCAGGATCG
>JAKABA010000214.1 GCA_021802115.1 bacterium
TCCCGGTTGAGGCGGGCCGGCCCCAGCTCGGGACCTGGCAGTCCCTGGTTCTGGTGGACACCAACCGCGACAACAACCGCCGGACCGTCCTGCTCAGCTTCCATTCCGGATGAGGAGGACCGCATGGGCGGGCCCCGATCGCCCCATCTCGCACGATGGTCTGGGCCCGACCAGGGCAAGGCCGACGGCGAGACCCCAGGGCGCTCCCGCTCAGCCCTCGAGGCGGGCCCAGATCTCCTGCACCGACGCCTGCTCCTCCAGGTAGTACCGGATCCCCCACTCGGCGACCATGGCGGCGTAGAAGAAGCGGGGATTGTCGCCCAGGCTGCGGCGAATCGCGCCCAGCTCCTCGGAGCGCTTGCGCAGCTGCTCCTGATATCGGTCCAGCAGCTGGCGGGGCCGCGACGGCCCGGTCACGTGCCCCAGGAACAGCCGCAGGGCGACCTCGTGCTTGAGCACCGGGAAGTCGACCTCTCCCTCCTCCAACCAGCGCCGGAGCGCCGCCTCCCCCTTGGCGGAGAGGCTGTACCGGCGCAGGCTGCGGCTGCCCCGCCGCGTCACCGACTGCTGCACCAGCCCGGCTCGGGCGAGCCGGTCGAGCTCGGAGTAGACGTGGCTCATCGCCGGGGCCACCCAGAAGAACCTGAGCGTCCGGTCGGCGAGCTTCTTCAAACCGTAACCGCTCATCTCGCCCCGGAGGGAGAGCAGCCCCAGCAGCGCGTACCCGGTCACCGAGGTGGGGGCTTGACTTGCCATCGCTGGCATGATATTCATTCCCCGCTGTTCCTAAATGGAATATATGACGGTCGTGAGGGAGAGTGAGATGTCCGAGGTGGTCTTGCTGATAGGGACCCGCAAGGGAGTGGTGGTGGCACGTTCCGACCAGGCGGGCTCGGACTGGCGGCTGCGCCCCCTGCAGCTGATCATGAGTGAGGTGTACGGGGTCGGGATCGACACCCGCGGGGGCCGGCTTCGGCTCTTCGCCGGCGCCGCGAATCCGCACTGGGGCCCCACCGTGGTGCATTCCGACGACCTCGGGGAGAGCTGGAGCGAGACTGATGCCGCCCCGATCGCCTTCCCGGAGGACACCGGAGCCGCCCTCATCCGGGTCTGGCAGATCCAGGCGGCCTCGGAGCGTGAGCCGGGGGTGGTCTACGCCGGGGTCGAGCCCCACGCGCTGTTCAGGTCCGAGGACGGCGGCATCAGCTTCGAACTGGTGCGCGGGCTGTTCGACCACCCCCACCGCCCCGAATGGGCACCCGGCAACGGGGGCGCCTGCCTGCACACCGTGCTCCCCCACCCCACCGACCCGCAGCGGATGCTGGTCGCCCTGTCGGCGGGCGGCGTCTACCGAACCTTCGATGGCGGCGCCACCTGGGAGGCCGCGAACTCGGGGATCCAGGCCTACTGGATGCCCGAGGAGGAGCGCTTCCCACAGTTCGGCCAGTGCGTCCACAAGCTGGCCCAGCATCCCGACCACCCCGAGCGCGTCTACGCCCAGAACCACTTTGGGGTGTACCGCTCCGACGACTACGGAACCAGCTGGCATCCGATCGAGTCCGGACTGCCCTCCACCTTCGGCTTCCCGGTCCTGGCCCATCCCGGGGATCCCGAGACCGCCTTCATCTTCCCGCTGCAGGCCGACTCCGAGCGGATGCCTCCGGACCGCGCGTGCCGAATCTACCGGACCCAGGACGGGGGGGCCAGCTGGCACCCCCTGGGCAGGGGCCTGCCCCAGAGCGGCTACCATTCCGCGGTGCTGCGGGACGGGATGTGCACGGACTTCGGCGACCCCGCCGGGGTTTACTTCGGAACCCGCAACGGGGAGGTCTTCGCGACCCGGGACGCGGGGGAGAGCTGGGAGCTGGTGGCCGAGCACCTGCCCGACGTCCTCAGCGTGCGGGCCGCGGTGGTGGCTTGACCGCGACCGTGATCCTGCCCGCCGTCCTGCGTCCCGCCGCGGGGGGGCTGGGCCGGATCCCGGTCGAGGCCGACAGCGTGGGCGCGGCCCTGGACCAGCTGGCCCGCGAGTGGCCGCTGTTGGAGCGCCGGCTGCGCGACGAGCGGGGACGGCTGCGCCAGCACGTGCGGCTCTACCTGGAGGCGGACGACATCTCCGACCTGGCGGGGATGGCGACACCGCTTCCCGAGGGCTCGCGGCTCCACGTCATCCCGGCCGTCTCCGGCGGCTGCTGACCCGTCAGCCGGGGATCGGGGTGCCCAGGTCCAGGTGCGCGGCCGGGATCTGACCCAGCCGCCCGGCCCGGTAATCGGCGAAGGCCTGGCGGAGCTCCTCCTCGGTGTTCATCACGAACGGCCCGTACCAGGCGACCGGCTCGCGGATGGGCTGCCCGCCCAGGAGCAGCACCTCCAGCGCCGGGTGGCGCCCCTCCTGCCGCTGGGCCGCCCCCAGGGAGATCGACTCCCCGGGCCCGAAGACCGCCAGCTGGCCGCTCCTGACCGGGGCGGTGGAGCCGACCACGCCCTCGCCCGCCAGGACGTAGGCGAGCGCGTTGAACTTGGGGTTCCAGGGGATCCGCACCAGGCTGCCGGGGGGGACGGTCACATGCACCATGGCGATCGGGGTGTGGGTGATCCCCGGGCCCTGGTGGCCGGCAAGCTCGCCGGCTATGACCCGGAGCAGGCTGCTCCCATCCGCCGACGCCAGCAGCGCCACCTGGCCACCGCGGATGTCCTGGTAGCGAGGCGGGCTCCACTTGAGCGCCGCCGGCAGGTTGACCCAGAGCTGGATCCCGTGGAAGAGCCCGCCCGAGGCCACCAGCTGCTCTGGCGGGGTCTCGATGTGCAGGATCCCGGCGCCGGCCGTCATCCACTGGGTGTCGCCGTCGCTGATCAGCCCGCCGCCGCCGTTGCTGTCCTGGTGCCGGAAGGTGCCGTCGATCATGTAGGTGACCGTCTCGAAGCCCCGGTGCGGATGCCAGGGAGTCCCCTTGGGCTCACCCGGCTGGTACTCGACCTCACCCATCTGGTCCATGTGGACGAAGGGGTCGAGCAGTGCCTGCGACACCCCCGCGAAGGCGCGGCGCACCGGGAAGCCCTCGCCCTCCAGGCCCGACGGGGCGGTGGTCACCGAGATCACGCGCCGCTCCTCTGCCTGGACGGGTGGCTCCGCGATCCTGGGAAGGGTCAGGGTGTTGGTGGCGTTGATTGCGGGCATCGGCGGTCTCCTGCGCCGGCGGGCTCAATGTACGGACCCGCCGAAAAGTGATTGCACATGCAATTATAGCACGGACAGCTCAGGACGCCGCCTCCCTCTGGTGCATCGCCGCCCGGTGGGCCTCGATGATCGGCTGGGCGACCGGCGCTGGCACCTCCTCGTAGTGGCTGAACCGCATGGTGTAGCTGCCTCGGCCCTGGGTCATCGCCCTAAGCTCGATCGGGAAGTGGTACATCTCCGCCAGCGGGACCTGGGCGGACACCCGCTCGAAGCCCTCCTGGGCCGGCTCCATCCCCCCGATCCGCCCGCGTTTGGAGTTGAGGTGCCCGATGACGTCGCCCATCTGCGCCTCCGGCACCGTGACCTCCACGTCCATCACCGGCTCCAGCAGGTAGGGCCCGGCCTTCTCGACCGCCTCCCGCATCGCCATCGCTCCGGCGAGCTGGAAGGCGATGTCCTTCCCATCCACCGGGTGGGTGGAGCCGTCCACCAGCCTCACCTTCACGTCCACCAGGGGAAACCCCGCCAGCACCCCCTGCTCCAGCGTCTGCCGCACCCCCTTTTCGACCGAGGGCCGGAACTGTTGGGGGATCGCCCCGCCGAAGATCTTGTCCTCGAAGACGAAGCCCTCCCCTCGGGGCAGCGGCTCCAACTCGATGGTGCAGTCCCCGAACAGGCCGGCCCCCCCTGACTGCTTCTTGTAGCGGTGCTGCTGACGAGCGGTGCCCCTGACCGACTCCTGGTAGGGGACCTGGGGGGTGGCCAGCACCGCCTCCACCTGGTATTTCCGGCGGAGCTTCTCCAGGGTGACCTCCAGGTGCACGTCGCCGAGGCCGTGCAGCAGGGTCTCCTTGGTGACCGGTTCCAGCTCCACCCTAAGGGTGGGGTCCTCCTCCAACAGATGATTGAGGCCGGCGTGGATCTTCTCCTCGTCGCCCTTGCTCTTGGGACGGATCGCCATGGTGTAGGAGGGCGCTGGGAACTCCAGGGGAGGCTCCGGCGAACAGCCCTTGGGACCCAAGGTGTCCCCAGTGGCCGTGTGCAGCAGCTTGGTGGCGCACCCGATGTCGCCCGCCACCAGTTCCGCCACCGCCTCCTGGGTCTTCCCCTTGGGCCTAAGCGGGCGGGGGATCCTCTCCTCGTGCCCGTTGCCGGCGTTGTAGAGGTGGAGGTCGCCGCGCACCGTCCCCGCCATCACCCGGAAGTAGGAGACCTTGCCGAAGGGGTCCGCCACCGTCTTGAAGACCCGAAGTCGCGCCGGCTCAGAGTCCGCCTCCGCGGCAGCGTGGGGCAGGCAGGAGCAAAGCGCCTCCAGCACCCGCCGGGCACCCAGCGCGCGCGCCGGAGCGGCCAGCAGAACCGGGGCGATGCGGGCCTCGGCGGTCGCCTTGAGCAGCGCCGCCTGCAGCTCGGCAGCGTTCGGCTGCTCGCCCTCCAGGTAGCGCTCCAGGAGCGCGTCGTCGGACTCGCAGACCGCCTCCACCAGCTCCTGGCGGGCGGCGTCCACCTCCGAAGCCATCGTTCCTGGCGGATCCGCCTCGCGGTGCTGTCCGTGTTCGTCGAAGACCAGGGCACGCTGGGACAGGAGGTCGACCACTCCCCGGAACTCGTGCTCCTGCCCCATCGGCAACTGCAGGGCGATCGGCCGGGGGCTGAGGCGCTGCCTCAGGGTGTCCATGGTCCCGCGGAAGTCGGCATGCTCCTTGTCCAACTTGGTCAGGACCAGAATTCGCGGCAGCTCCCGGCCGGCCAGCGCCCTCCAGGCCGACTCGGTGCCCACCGCGAGCTGGCCCGGGGAGGTGGCACTGACCACGACCACGGCCGCGTCCGCCACCGCCAGGGCCGCCACCACCTCGCCCTGGAAGTCCTGGAAACCGGGGCAGTCCAGGAGCGTCAGGGAACGCTGCTCGAAGTCCAGGGTGGCGAGGCCGAGCTGGACCGAGATGTGCCGGCGCTGCTCCTCCGGCTCGTAGTCCAGCGCCGCGGTGCCCTGGTCGGTCGACCCCAGCCGCGGCAGAGCCCCGGCGGCGAACAGCAGCGCCTCTGCAAGAGTGGTCTTGCCGTCGTGACTGTGGCCCAGGATGGCTACGTTCAGCATGGGCCTAACCTCGCTCAGCCATGCGAGGGAGATTCTATGCTCCGAGGTGCACCCCTGGCAGGCGGTGCGGCACACTTCCCCGATGAGTGCCGAGCCCCAGTCCCGGTATCCCCTGCGCCTGCTGGCGCGGGGCCGCGACGGCGAGGGTCCCTGGGCCGAAATCCGGATGCTCCTCGTACCGACCGTGGAGGAAGAGGCGGCGGCGCTGAATCTCAGATGGCGCGGCGGTCCCGACGGGGTCACCATACGGGGGTCGCTGACCGCCCTTGGCGCCCTGGGGTCGCGGCTGTCCGCCACAGCAGGCGGCCGGGAGCTGGTGGCGGCCGCGGCGGCGCTCAGGCGGCCACCATCCCCGCTTCACCTCGGCCCTACGGTGTGGACGTTCGGGGCCACCACCCGGATCCTCGGCATCGTCAACACCACCCCCGACTCGTTCAGCGGCGACGGCGTGGATGGCTCCGCGGAGCGGGCCTTCGAGCGGGCTGCGGCGATGGTGGAGGCGGGAGCTGACGGGATCGACGTGGGCGGTGAGAGCAGCCGGCCCGGGCACACCCCGGTCCCGGCCGACCTGGAGATGGCCCGGGTCGTGCCCGCCATCGAACGGATCGCCAGGGCGCTGCCGGTGCCCGTGTTCGTCGACACCTGGAAGGCCTCGGTGGCCGAGGCCGCCCTGCGGGCCGGGGCGGCCGGGGTCAATGACATCTGGGGGCTCCGCCGGGATCCCGAGATGGCGGAGGTGGTGGCGCGCCACCGGGCCGCCCTCATCCTCATGCACAATCGGGAGCGCCCGACCTACCAGGATCTGGTGGGTGAGGTGCTGCAGGAGCTGGCCCAGGGGGTGGAGCTCGCCCGCGCGGCCGGCATCCCCCCCGCCTCTCTCATCCTCGACCCGGGCTTCGGCTTCGGCAAGACGCCCAGCCAGAGTGTCCTGCTGCTCGCCGAGCTCGACCAGCTGACCCTGCTGGGCCAGCCCGTCCTGATCGGGACCTCGCGCAAGTCGATGGTCGGATATCTCTTGGGCAACCGGGAGGTCTCGGGGCGGCTCCACGGCACCACCGCGACCCTGGCCTGGGCGGCGGGCCACGGGGCTCATCTGGTTCGGGTCCACGACGTGGCGGAGGCGCACGACACCCTGGCGGTGGTGGACCGGCTGCGGGCAAAGGCGGCTCACCGGCCTCATGAGTGAGCGCGGCAGCCTGGCGGTCCTCGGCCTCGGGAGCAACCTTCCGGAGCGGGAGCGCTGGCTCGACCTGGCGATCCAGGTGATCCGAGCCAGCCCTTCGACCTTGGTGGCGGCCACCCCCCGCTGGAACACCATCCCGCGCGGGGCTCCTCCTCAGCCTGACTACCTCAACCAGCTGGTGCTGGTCGAGGGCCGCCGGGACGGACCGGGCTGGCTGGAGCTGGCCCAGCGGGCAGAGCGGGCGGCCGGACGGCGGCGGCGGATCG
>JAKABA010000028.1 GCA_021802115.1 bacterium
GTCACCGACTCTGCGCACGACCTCCACCGCCAAGACAGGATCTGCAGACTTCGGCTCAACCAGCGGTGGCGCCGGCCGGAGCCGTGACGCCGGGGTGATCCGATCTTTCACACCAGGAACGTCCCGCCGGCAGTCGCCCGGGGGCCCCCTCAACAGAAGTCACCCACAGCCCGACCCGCCAGTCACACTCGCCAACCTCTTCCCAGTTCACTAAACCGCTCTCATGGGCACTCCTGCTCACTTTCCCGCCAGCTGCTGCCAACCCCGGCTGGAGGAGCTCCACCTAGCGCTGGACGAAGTCGCCGGTGCCAGCCAGCCAGAACTGCGCCCAGCTGCTGATCCTAGTTGGCCTCGCCGGGCCCCTGTGATCGGCGGGCACGGCTTCACCGCCGCCACGGCCCTGAACCAGCGGGCCCCCCAGCCAAGGCTTCGAGGAGCCGGCCCCCGGCGGGAAGCGGGAACGTCGTGGCAGCCTGCAGGTCGCTGACCGCAGCGGCGCAGCGCTCCCGGCAGCCCGCGCGGCGATTCCACTCATCTTTCAACTGCCGGCCGCGCTCCGGCGGGTCGTGTGCGCCCAAACCGATGGCCACCGTCGCCCGACACTGGAGATGTTCCTTGGCCGCTCCCGGGTGCCTGCCGGGGCTGAACGAGCGGCGCTGACTGGCCCGATCACTCGAGTTGGCCGCTACCGGTCGGGCCGCCCACCCGGCCGCACAGTTGAACCCGCGCTGGCCCATCTGTGCAGATGACGCCAGCTGCCATGGGCAAGCCGACGTCCCCGGCGACCTCAGCAACCTCGATCAGGGGTGCCCGCCAAGCCGGGCCCCCCGATTCCAAGCAGTCCCAGGAGGAACCACACCATGGTGCGAACTGAACCTCTTTCAGCCGACGAGCTGGCCGCCTCCCGCTGGCGCTTCGCGCCAGGCGTGTGCGCCAGTCAGGGCGCTCCCGGTCTCCGACCAGCGGCTGCTGGAGCCCAAGAGCTAACTTCAGCAGCATCGCCGCCCGAAGCAGCACCCCGAAGTGGCCAACCTGGCTGGACCGACCGCGACTGATCAAGGGTGAGGCCAAGCGGCGTCTCCCCCCAGTCAAAGGTGATGGCCAAAGGTAAAGAAAGCAGTTCTCGACATGGGCCGTCGCCGCGGCCAGCCTGACCGAGGCACTTGGAGAGTGCGGGTGGCAGGCGTCACCCTCCACCAGCTGGTAAGGGGCCAGGATCCTCAGCCGGGTGTCTTCCGAGGGCATCGGGAAGGAGGCTCAGCAACCCTTGGGATCGTCCGACCAGGCCACCCAGATCCCTCGCGCCGCCAGGCCACATGCATGCCCGACCCGGCCCATATGATGCGAGGGTCGTTGGAATGGGTCATGGCCCGAGGTTGAGCGAGCGGCTGCCCACGCGGGCCGCCCCTCGACCACGAGTGGAGGGGATTCCGTATGGGCAGGATCGTGGTCGGAGTGGACGGGTCGTCGCACTCGCTGGCGGCCCTGAGATGGGCCTGTGCGGAGGCCCGGCTGAGGCACGACTCGCTCGAACTAGTGGCCGCTTGGAGCATCCCCTCGGCCGCGTTGGACATCGCCTCGGAGGATGTCGTCGGGGCCCTGCTGGGCGCCGCCGAGGAGGCTATCGTGGCGGCGCGGAAGGAAGTCGCCAGGTGCGGGCCGGACCTCGAGGTGAAGACAGAGGTACGCCAGGGCCAGCCCGCCAGGATCCTGGTGGAGCAGGCAGAGGGCGCCGACCTTCTGGTGTTGGGATCGCGGGGCCTGGGCGATTTCAAGTCGCTGCTGCTGGGCTCGGTGAGCCAGGAGTGCAGCCATCACTCCCCGGTGCCGCTGGTGATCGTGCGCCCCGACGAGCGTCAGACGTGACCGGTGCTGAGCCGGCGCGGCCCACTCTGGAGCCGCTCCGCGCTCAGTCTCAGCCCTTGCCGGGCGGCCTCAGACGGTAGAGCATCCCCCGGACGGGGTCGAAGTGTCGGTCCGCGACCCGCTCCTTGAGGGGGATGATGGCGTTGTCGGTGATCTTGATGTGCTCCGGGCACACCTCGGTGCAGCATTTGGTGATGTTGCACATCGCCAAGCCCGCTTCTCCATAGAGTTGGGGCAGGCGGTTGGCCACATCCTTGGGGTGCATCTCCAGGGATGCCATCCGGACCATGAAGCGCGGCCCGAAGAAGCGGGCCATATCGTCGTGCTCCCGCATCACATGACACACATCCTGGCAGAGGAAGCACTCGATGCATTTCCTCTGCTCAATGACCCGCTCGATGTCGCGCTGCTGGATGATGAAGGGGGCATTGTCGCCGGCGGCCGGGGTGAACGGCTGGATCTTGCGATTGACCACGTAATTCCAGCTCACATCGGTGACCAGGTCCTCGATCTGGGGAAACACCTTCATCGGTTGGACCACGATCTCGCTGGTCAGCTCGAGCACCTCATCGACCCTGGTCTTGCACATCAGTGACGGCTTGCCGTTGATCTCAGCACTGCAGGATCCGCACTTGCCCGCCTTGCAGTTCCAGCGGCAGGCCAGGTCGCCGGTGCCGTTGGCCTGGATCCAATGGATGGCATCGAGCACTACCATGCCCTCGATCTGGGGCACATGGAACAGCTCGAACGCGCCACCCCCTGCGTTTCCGCGCCAGACCCGCATCCGAACCTGCCGGTCGGTCAACCCGTCGTCGTAGGTGATCCGAAGGTTCCGGGGATGCTCGTCGTCGGGGGATGGTTCGACCACCGGCAAGGGTGCTCCCTTCCGCTTGGCCTTGAGCTTGGCATCGGCCGCATCCGCGACCGCGGTGGCTGCCACCCGGGTCTGCCCCTCGGTCAACTTCAAAAGCTCGGCCGGCATCGGCGGCCGGACCACCCGGACCACCTCCATCTGTCCGTTGGCACCCTTGCGCGTGACCAGGTTCACCTTGCCCAGCTCCTCATCGCGCTCCAGGTAGTCGAGGCGCCACTGCGAACCCCGGCTCTCTCTACGCTCCAAAGCCGAGCGCACGATCGCCTCACTCACGGTCAGCATGAAGATGTCATCCCTGGCCCCGCTGAAGCCTGGGTTGTAGGCGGTGTCACCTGGCACCCGAATCCGGTCGGCCCGCTCTCTGAGCTCGAGTACCAACTCCAGGGCCTCTTGCAGTGATTGCTCGGTACGCGCGATCGCCGCCCCCGACTGCATCACGTCCTGCAGCTCTCGGTGGAGCTTGAAGGGGTCCTCCCCCTCCCCACCGGAGAGCGGTCGCAGCAGGATTTGGTGCTCTGCCTCGATCTCGGCAGCACTGACCACCGGCAGCTCGGGGTGGGACCGAACGTACTCCGCCGCCGCCTCCCCGGCACGCCGGCCGAACACCAGGATGTCGCCGAGGGAGTTTCCCCCCAACCGGTTGGCGCCGTGCAGGCCGGCCGCGCACTCCCCCGCCGCAAACAGCCCGGGCACGGTGGTGGCGGCGGTCTCGGCCTCGACGTTGATGCCGCCCATGGTGTAGTGAATGGTGGGAGCCACCTCCATCGGCTCTTTGGTGATGTCGACCCCGGCCAGGCTGTGGAACTGCTCGTACATGGAGGGCAACCGCCGCCGGATCGCCTCCGCGCCCAGATGCGTCACGTCCAGGAAGGCTCCCCCGTGAGGGGATCCTCGCCCGGCCTGAACCTCCTTGAAGATTGACCTGGCGACCACGTCTCTTGAGGAGAGGTCCTTCTTGACCGGGTCGTAACGCTCCATGAAACGCTCGCCCACGCTGTTGCGCAGGATTCCGCCCTCGCCGCGGACCGCCTCCGTCACCAGAATGCCCCTGGCCCCCGGGGGCCACACCATCCCGGTGGGGTGGAACTGCACGAACTCCATGTCCTTCAGCTCCGCGCCGGCCTCGTAGGCCATCGCGGCGCCATCGCCGGTGCCTTCCCAGGAGTTGGAGGTGATCCGGTACATGCGCCCCCATCCCCCCGTGGCCAGAATCACCGCCTTGGCGCGCAGGGTGACGAATTCTCCGGTGGCCCTTTGATAACCACAGCCGCCGGCGATCCTGTCCCCGTCCTTGAGCAATCGGGTCAGGGTGGTCTCCATGTGGACCGTGACCCCCTCGGTGTGGACCAGCCGGTCCTGGCAGGTCCGGATCAGCTCCAGCCCCGTGCGATCACCGATGTGGGCCAGTCGCCGCCAGGAATGGGCCCCGAAGGCGCGCTGACTGATGCGTCCCTCCTTGGTCCTGTCGAAGACGCCGCCCCACTGCTCCAACTCGATGACCCGGTCGATCACCTCATGGGAGTACAGCTCGACCATGCGCCAGTTGTTGACCATGGCGCCGCCGCGCATGGTGTCGCCGAAGTGGACCTGCCAGGAGTCCTCGGAGTCGAGATTGCCCAGGGCGGCGGCGATCCCGCCCTCGGCCATAACCGTGTGAGCCTTGCCCAGCAGGGATTTACAGACCACTCCCACCGACAAGCCCTGCTCGGCCGCCGCGATGGCGGCTCGCATGCCGGCCCCTCCCGCCCCCAGCACCAAGACATCGTAGGAAGCCTCTATGGTCATGCCAGCTCCCTCAGAAGCCCAGGTGAGGGTCGTGGAAGACCCCGTACTGCAGCAGACGGATGTACACGTCGGTGAAGATCAGGGTGAACAGACTCACCCAAGCAAAGGTTGAGTGCCTGGCGTTGAGCCAGCTAACCCCCTTCCAGGCCTGATGCCGCTGCTTGCCGGCGACCACGCAGGTGAAGCAGTCGACGCCGCCCCCGATCAGATGGCGCAGCGAGTGACAGCCGAAGGTGTAGCCGGTGAGGAAGATCACATTCACCAGCATGAACAGGCTGCCCACGCCGATCCCCCAATGGCCCTGGTAGGAGAAGGCCTGGACGGCGTCAATCCACAGCACGACCACGAAGCCCACCGCGAAGTACATGAAGAAACGGTGCAGATTGTTGAGCACGAAGGGAAGCCGGCTCTCCCCGCGGTAGGCCCGGCCACGCCCGGTCGGCGACAGCGCCGCCAGCTGGCTGGGCTCCTTGATCGCGCACCCCGGCGGGTCGGCGAAGAAGGAGCGGTAGTAGGCCTTGCGGTAGTAGTAGCAGGTGGCCCGGAAGCCCAGGGGCACATAGAAGATGAAGAGAGCCGGTGAGACCGGAGTCCTCCCGATCGCGACCTGCGGGGAGTAGAACGGCGAGAGGTACTGATGGAACTGGTCGCTGTGGAAGAAGACGATGGTCCACAGGCTGTAGATCCCGAAGATGGTCAGCCAGAGCACCACATTGGCCGGGTACAGCCACCAACGGTCCTGACGCCGCACGTCCGCGGCCGCTGGGTTGGTCAGCGTGGCCGCCATTAGGGCAGCACCGCCATGACTTCCCGCACCGCCTGAGCGGAGCGCTCGAGTTCTGCCCTCTCCACCGCCGACAGCTCGACTTCGACCACTTCGGTCACCCCACCGGCCCCCAGCTTGACCGGTACCCCGAGCACCACTCCCGAGATACCGTACTCGCCGGCCAGCCGGATGCCACACGGCAGTACCTGCCCTCTGTCACCCAGGATGGCCTCGACCATCTGGGCGTTGGCGGCAGCGGGCGCGTAGAACGCGCTTCCGGTCTTGAGCAGCTTGACGATCTCGGCGCCGCCGTCCCTTGTGCGCTGTACGATCTCCTCCAGCCGCTCCGAGGCGATCAGGCTGCCCACCGGGACTCCCGCGATGTTGGTCACCCCCCGCAAGGGAACCATCGAGTCGCCATGGCCGCCGAGCACATAGGCCTCGACACTTCGCACCGAGACGCCAAGCTCCGCCGCCAGGAAGTGACGGAAGCGGGCGGTGTCCAGGACTCCGCCCATGCCAATGACACGAAAGCGGTCCAGGCCACTCACCCTCAGGGTCAGCTCCGTCATCGCGTCCACCGGGTTTGTGACCACGATCAGGACCGCGCCCGGGGACCGCTTCAACACCTCCTCGGTGACCGGGCCCACAACCCTGGCGTTGGCCTCGATCAGATCATCCCGGCTCATCCCGGGCTTGCGCGCCAGTCCGGAGGTGATCACCACCACCTCGGAACCCTCGGTTATGGAATAGTCGGTGCCGCCCACCACGCGGCTGTCGTAGCCGACGACCGGGCCGGCCTCCGATAGGTCGAGGGCCTTGCCGGCCGCCAGCCCATCCACCACATCCACCAGAGTCAGATCAAAGCGATCCAACTCCGCCAGCCGCTGGGCCGTGGTGGCCCCAACGTTGCCAGCTCCGATTACCGAAACCTTCTGTCTCATCGCACCTCCCCCTGCGTGGGCGCGGACGGCCACAGCCGTCTGGATCACCAATCATGATAGAGACCCGGTCGGGCCCCTGGCTCAGTCGGGAGAGGTCGCGCCGAGTCGCCGGCGACAGTCCTCGATGGCCGCCATGGCGGCGGCGCGACCCTCCCAGCCGCCCACGGAGACCTCCTTCAGGTCCTCCAGTTGCTTGTAGGTCTCGAAGAAGACCTCGATCTCGCGCAGCCAATGGGGCGCCAGGTCCCCCAGCTCGGTGATGGGATCAAACCTCGGGTCGCCGGCGGCCACACAGAGGACCTTGATGTCGGTGCCATGCTCGTCGGCCATGTGTAGCAATCCGATCGGCCTAGCCGCCACCGAGCAACCGGGGAAGGTCCCTTCCTCCACCACCACCAGGGCGTCCAGGGGATCCCCATCCTCGGCCAGGGTGTCTGGGATGAAGCCATAGTCAGTTGGATAGTGCACCGACGAGTGGAGCACCCGATCCAACCGGATGCGATGGGTCACATGATCCATCTCGTACTTGTTGCGGCTGCCCTTGGGAATCTCGATCACCACTTCGACGGTGCCTTCCACTGCGCTCACCTCACTCACTGAAGCCAGGGAGCCAGCGCGCTGGCCGGCTCGTTGGGGTTCATTCTGACCCTCGCCAGCTGCCAGATCGCGGCCGTGCTCTGAGCGTCGGAATCGATCCGGGAGTCGACCGCCCCGCCCACGTAGCCCAAGCCCGCCAGCTCAGCAAAGAGTGTCCTTTGGGCTGGGCCCACCCCGCTCGCCGCAGGGTATGGCCAAAGGCCACTGTAGGCGATGAACTGGACGGCGCGACCGGTGTGCTGCTCCAGCTGAGCGGCGGTCCGGCCCGCGAGCTGGGCCACCTCCGCCGCCTTCAGGCCCCAGAGGGCGACATTGTCATGCAAGCTGTGGTCCTCCACCCAGAAACCGCCCTGCGCCAGTTGGGTGACCTGGCTCCAGCTCAGGTAGTGCTGGGGGTTGCGGCCCCCTCGCACGGTCACGAACTTGCCGACCAGCCCGCTGGGGACGAAGAAGGTGGCCGTGTAACCGACCTGCGTCAGCACTGGGACCGCGTTCTGATACGGGCTCTCCCGGCCGTCGTCGAAGGTGATCACGACCGGTTTCGGCGGCAAGGCGAGGCCGTAAAGCAGGAAGTCGGCCAGCCGCGTGAGGGAGATGGAGTGGGCGCCGTTGGCGCCGAGGAACCGAATCTGGGCCGCGAACTGCGGGGGGGTCACGGTCAGGCCGTACTCGAGTCGGTAGGCGTAGCCGCTGTTCCACTGAGCGGCGATCGGGAAGGGGGCCACCACGTGGTACATGAGGATCGGCACCGCCGCGGCCGCCTGCAATTCGTGCCCGGGCTGGATAACCGGAGCGTCCAGAGATGCCGGGCCCTCCCCCACAACCTGGGGCGCCGCCCCGGGGCCGGGCAGCAGTACCAGCCGCAACTGCTGGTACATGGCTGCGACCCCCGCCGGGGCCAGGGCCGAAGGGTTGGCGAAGTGGACCAAGACCGGAACTTGGTAGCCTCCGGCCACCCTCACGGCCGGATCCTCAGGGTCAACCCAGGCCGGAGCCGGTTGCGGTCCTCCCAGGGTGTAGGAGGTGATCGCGGCGGCGCCGCTGAACTTGGCAGCCAGCATCTGGGAGCGCTGGGTGGCAGACGGCCACATGGCCTGGGCCTGGGGCGCCAGCTCGCCCCACTGGGCCGCGTAGTCGCCGTCCTGCATCTGCTGCATGAAGCTGACCGCCACCGCCTCCAGGCGCTGCGTCAGGCCAACTGCAGCCGGCTGATCGCGGTGCGGGCGAGCCGCAGTCCGCGCCCGAGCCGGGGAGCTGGAATTGGCGATCCCAGCCGCCCCGAGGAGAAGCGCCAGGCCCACAAGCGTGATCAGTGCCCGCCACCATCGGGATCCCACAGAGCCCGATCCTACCCGAACCGGAGCGCGCCCGGTCCCGGCTGCGGAGTGGCGGGCGGGGCCCTCAGGCGGCGGGGGGCGGCCGATGCAGCACCGACTGGAAGTCGCGGCGAAGCAGCCAGACAGCGCCGTCGGAAGTCGACTCCACCCGGACGTAATAGCGGTCGAGGACCTGCTGGATCGGACCGTAGGATGACAGGGCATCGTTGGTCACCACGATGAGCTCCGGTCGGGCCTCCACCGTGCGCTGAATCAAGCGCTGTTGTCCCAACCAGTCGAAGTCCTTGTAGATGGGCGGAGCCGGCAGGACCGGAGTTAGCGGAGCCAGCAGGTACACCCACGCGTCGGCCGACCACACGATCGCGGTCGCGCCCTGGAGGTGGTGCGCCTGCACCCAGTTGGCCGCCGCCCGCTCGGCTGGCACGCGCGAATCGTAGAAGCTCTGGTACTGACCCTCGGAGATGCGCCCGGTCATCCGGCCCAGGAACATCGGATAGTAGAGCACGGTTCGCGGCACCGTGTAGAGGTCGCCCTGAGGCAGGCCCCCGGCGAACATCACGACCCAGATCAAAGCACTCACACCTGCCGACGCCACCAGCGGGGCGGTCGCCCACCCGACCCGAGAGCGCAGCTTGGCCCAGCCGGGACGTGCCGCGCGGCCCACCAGCAGGGCCAATGGCACCGCGCTGGGCAGTAGATGGAACGGATAGGCGCGATTGGGGAGCATGTAGGTGAACAGCTCCACCCCAAGCCACAGCCACAGCAGCACGATCCGGGGATCGCGGCGGCGCCCCGCCACCACCCCCCAGGCCAAAAGCAGGGCGGCCAAGAGCCTTGGCACCAGGGTGGTCGCACCCAGCGGAAGTGTCCTTGAGGTATAGCCCTGATAGGACGTGACCAGATAGAAGTAGACGTTGCCAAGCCCCGCCCACAGCACATAGGGCGCCAGCCCAGCGGCACCGATCACGACTCCCGTCACGATCATGAAGACAGCCGCCGCCAGCCCCCTACGCCTGGTCTGGAGGGCGACAAAGACGACCGCCGCCAGAAACGGGGCCAGGGATGTCTGCTGGATCAGGCAGGCCAGACCGAACAGCCCTCCGGCTATGGTGGCAGCCAGGTACTGCCGCCGGCCTGGGCCGGTGCGCAGGGCGCGCAGCACGAAGAGCATTGCCCAGGCCTCGGGGGCGATCAGAAAGTTCTCCGGCAAGGCCAGGTCGCCGCTGAGCAGGGGCAGACCGATCAGCAGCGCGGCCACGATCAGAGTCGGCCAGCTGCCCCGCCCGTCCCAGTTCTCACGGACGATCTTCCACACCGCCACCAAGGTGAGCACCCCGGCCAAAGTTGAAAGCAGGTGCAGTCCCAGTTCGCTGGGTCCGAATCCGGCCAGGGCCAGGTCGTAGATCCAGAACAGAAGCGGGGGCTTGTTGTTCCAGACCGTGAGGTAGAGGGTCCGCCCATGGGTGGACATCCAGGCGGTGGTGGCATACCCCGCCTCGTCCGTATACCAGTGCGGCTCAAACCACGAGGGCAGTCGAACCAGCAGATAGAGCAGCACCGACCCCCCCAGGGAGTGCCGCCTCGCGGCTGCAAGTGCCCCTCCCAGCCAGCTCCACCGCGCCGCGACGTTGGGAGATGCCGCAGTGGTCCGGCTCAAACCAGGCTGAACTCCATTCGGGGCAAGCTACTGAGAGGACGCCATGGTGGCCGCAGTCGCCCGCACGCCCGGCCGCGAAATCCGTCCCCGGTCTGCCACCATTGTCCGACTTCGCCCTGAGACTCTGCTTAGAGGATGGCAGGTGGCCACCGCCCGACTTTACCGACGACTACCATGGGCGCAGTGAGTGGGCAGGTACTCCGCGTCACGGTCACGGGCGGAGCCGGTTTTATCGGCACCCACACAGTGCGGCTGCTGCTCGAGCATGGTCACCGGGTGCTGGTGGTGGACGACCTCCGCCACCACTGCGGTCAAGCCGTCCCAGAAGGGGTGCCCCTGGTGGCGGAGGACATGGCCAGCCCAGCCGCGCGAGAGGCCATGATCGACTTCCATCCTGACGCCATCATTCACTTCGCCGCCCAGGGCGGCGTCAGTCGGTCCCTGCGCGACCCCGCGGCCGACGCTCTCAACAACGTGGTGGGAACGGTGGCTGTGATGCGGGCCGCAGTCGATGCCGGCTGCTCTCGCCTGGTGTTCGCCTCCTCAGGTGGCGCCATCTACGGGCGAGCTCGCCGGCTGCCCAGCCGTGAGACTGACCGGGCCAAGCCCCTTTCACCATACGGGGCTGCCAAGCTGGCCGGGGAGGGTTACCTGGGAATGTTCGAGCGCACCTTCGGGCTCAGCTACGTCGCTCTCCGCTACGGCAACGTCTACGGCCCCTACCAGGACGGGACCGGGGAGGCTGGCATGGTCGCGATCACATGCCAACGGCTGGTGGCGGGCGAGCCACCTCAGATCACCGGCGACGGCGGCCAGACCCGTGACTTCGTCTACGTGGGCGATGTGGCGAGCGCCAACCTGCTGGCCCTGACCGCGGCCTACCGAGGGCCCGTCAACATTGGCACAGGCACCGCGACCTCGATCATGCAAGTGGCCACCGCGCTGGCCCAGCTCAACGGATGCACCACCCCGCCACTCTTCGTCGCCGGCCGGCCCGGCGAGGTACGCTCCAACTTCCTCGACCCATCACGGGCGGCCCGTCAGCTCGGCTGGAGTGCCAAAGTCTCACTTCAGGAAGGGCTCGAGCTCACCCTTGATAGCTTCCAGCACCGGGGCTGACCCTCAGCGGGGGACCCTGGTCAGGAGGGCGGGGCCCCTTTCGGTGACCAGCTCCGGGCCAGCTCCAGCCGGAGCCTGACCAGCTCTCCCACCGCCCGAAGGATCGGACGGACGCGGCCGCCGGAGCGCACCCCGGCCAAGCGAGGGTGGTGAGTCAGCCCAACTTGGGTGACCCTCAATCCCGAGCGCTGGGCTTTGAAATACAACTCTGTGTTGAGCAGGGCGGAGCGCGCCCGCAACGGGGCGGCGGCGTCCAGGACCTGGCGCCGCATCAGCTTGAAGCCGCAATCGACATCGCGGTAGCTGATCCCATAGAGCAGGCGCACCAGAATATTGAAGGTATGGCTCACCACCGAGCGATGCCAAGGGTCCGCCCGTCGCTGGCGCCAGCCCGCGATGAGGTCCGCCTCGGTCTCCTGTTCCGCCAGGCGAGACAGGTCCATCGGGTCGAACTGGCCATCCCCATCCATGAACGCGACCCACTGGCCCCGGGCGGCGCGCAGCCCGTCGGCCACTGTGATGCCGTATCCGAGCTTGTGAGCGTGACTCACCACCCGGAGCCGTGCCCCCGCATCCCCCATCTCGCGGCGCGCCACCGCCACCGTCTGGTCGGTGCTGCCGTCGTCGACCAGCACGATCTCAAACTCGTCGGCCAAAGCGGCCAGCACCGCGCGCGCAGCCGGCAGCACCCGAGGCAGGTTGTCGGCCTCGTTATGCGCCGGAATGACCAGGCTCAGCAGCCCTGCAAGGTGGCCCCGGGAGTCAGCCGTGGACAACGCTGATGCCCTGGAGCAGGGTGTAGATCAGGGCCGGGAAGATCCCCAGCACCACGGTACCCGCTCCGGCCAGCACCACCACCACACCCGCCGGGATCCCGACGGAGGCCGCTGTCGATGAGGCCACCGCCGTCCCCTCCAGGGACAGCCCCGCCAGGGTCGGGCGGGTGTCGGAATCGGCGTCCGGGACAGGCGTGAACATCACCAGAATCACCCGCAGGTAGTAGAAGAGCGACACCGCCGAGGTCAGGATTCCCCAGATCGCCAGCGGCAGCTGGCCGTCGTGAATGGCGGCGGAGAAGAGGAAGAACTTGCCGAAGAAGCCGACGGTCATCGGAAACCCGGCCAGGGAGAGCATGAACAGAGCCATCAGGCCCGCCAGCAGGGGTTGCCGCCGCCAGAGGCCCGCCAGCTGCGAATAGCGATCGCAGTCCTCGCCGCGCTGGCTGAGAATGGTCAGTACCGCAAACGCCCCGGTGTTCATGACGGCATAGGCGGCCAGATAGTAGAGGGCCGCCTGGGTGCCGTCGGGACGGCCCACGGCGACCCCGATCAGGATGTACCCGGCCTGGGCGATTCCGGAGTACGCCAGCACCCGTTTGACCGAGGTCTGAGCCACCGCCACCAGGTTGCCGAACACCATCGAGATGATCGCCACGACCGCAATCGGCACCTCCCATTCGGAGCGGTACGGAGCCAAGGTGGCAGAGAACAGGCGGAGGAAGACTGCGAAGGCAGCCACCTTGGTGGCGACGGACATGAAGGTGGTGACGATCGCGGGGGAGCCCTGGTAGACGTCGGGCGTCCACCACTGGAAGGGAGCCGCCGAGACCTTGAACAGCAGCCCCACCGAGAGCAGCGCGATGCCGGCCAGCAGCATCGGGTCAAAGCTGTGCGAGAGGGCGCCCTGCAACAATTGCTGGTGAATGGCGGCCAGCCCGGTGTGGCCGGTCTCTCCATAGATCAAGGCCATTCCGTAGAGCAAGAACCCTGACGCGAAGCCTCCCAACAAGAGGTACTTCATGGCCGCCTCCTGGGAGAGCGGTTCGTCTCTGGCGAATCCGGCCAGGACATAGAGCGGAATCGAAAGCAGCTCGACCCCGAGGAAGATCACGATCAGGTTGGTCGCTCCGCTCAAGACCAGCATTCCCGTCAGCGACGCCAGCAGCAGGATGTAGTACTCACCCTCCTCCATGCCTCGCCGGCGGAGATATCCCGGGCTGAGACAGATCACTGCCAGAGCCGTCAGCAGGACCACGAAATCGGCGAAGAGGGCGAAGCGGTCATCAGCGAAGGCACCGTTGAAAACGACGGGGTTGGTCGCATTCAGAATCCACTGCCCAACGGCGGTTCCCAGAGCGCCCAGGACGACCACCCCCGAGATCACCGGCAGCACCAGATTGCCCCGGCGGGGGACCGCCAAGTCGGCCAGTAACACCAGCACCGACCCGCCTCCCACGATCAGGACCGGCAGGATTCCGACCAGATTGGACGCCGGTACGAAATGGAGTGGGAACCAGGGCGGCAGGCTGAGTAGGGTCCTCATCGAGAGCTCTTCCCCCCGGCCTGGTCGGGCCTGATGATCCTGGCGCTGGCGGTCGAGAGGACGGGATCCTGTCCGGTGGAGCGGTCAGCCGCCCGGACGTACTGATCGGCGCTGTAGCGACTGTAGCGGATGATCGGCCCAGGATAGACCCCGATCAGAATCATCAGTCCCACCAGGGGCGCCAGCGCCACCATCTCGACTGGGCCCAAGTCAACCCGGCCGAGGCGGCCCAGGATGGCGGCCGGGTTCGAGTCATCCCCACCTCCCGGAATTCGAAGCGGGCCCTGGGTCAAGCCCTGATAGAGCCGCAACATGTACCAAGCCGCCAGAATCACCCCGAGGCTGGCGACGACCGCCCAGGCAGGCGACACCTGGAAGGCCCCCAGCAGAATCAGGAACTCGCCCACGAACGAATTCATAAGGGGCATCCCCAGGCCGGCCAAGGCGACCACCAAGAAGATGCCGGCCATGACCGGCATCGCCTTCGCCAGGCCACCCAGGTCGCGCAGGCGCCGCGTGCCGAAGCGGGCTTCGAAAATACCCACGCAGATGAACAAGGCGGCGATTATGAGGCCGTGGTTGACCATCTGAATGATGGCCCCGTTTAGCCCGTCGACATTGAGGGCAAAGATCCCCAGCACCACAAACCCCAAGTGGCTGATGGAGGCGTACGCCACGGTGCGCTTGATATCACTCTGAGCGAGGGCGGCCAGGGCTCCGTAGAGAATGCTGGCCACCGCCAAACCCATCAGCAGGGGTTGAAAGAGATGGCTCGCCTGGGGGAACAGGGTGAGGTTGTAGCGGATGAATCCGAAGGCGCCGAGTTTGCTGACGATCCCCGTGAAGAAGACCAAGAATGGTGTCTTGCCCGACGCGTAGGCATCCGGCAACCAGCCGTGGAATGGTACCAGCGGGACCTTGATGGCGAAGGCCAGGGCGAACGCGAGGAAGAGCCAGTCCTGAGGGTTGAGGGCGGGAAAGCTGTGCCCGAAGAGGCTGAACGTGGTGGCGTGAGTGCTCTGCACAAAGGATTGGGCGGCGATCAGGGTCGGCACATCGAAGGTGTAGACCCCAGTCTGCGCTCCGGTGACGAAGTACACGCCGATGATCGCCAGCAGCATGAAGAGACTGCCGGCCACCGTGTAGATGATGAACTTGAGCGCCGACCGGCCCCGGCGCTCATCGCCCCAGCCGATCATGAGGAAGTAGAGCGGGATCAGGGCCGCCTCCCAGAAGAAGTAGAACAGGACCAGATCGAGCGAGGTGAGGACTCCGATCACCCCCGCCTCGGACAGCAACATCAGCACGGCGAAGCTGCGCAGTCGCTCCTCCTTGCGGCTGAGCACCACGGCTGCCACCAGGAAGAGCAGCCCAGCCAGGGCGATCAACCAGACCGAGAGCCCGTCGACCCCGACGTGGTAGGAGAAGTTGATCGGGGGTGGGCCGGCCTGGTTGAAGGCGTTGTTGCCCTCATTGAAGGCCGGATGGACCTGGGACAGAGAGGCGCCACTGTGCAGCCAGTTCACCTGCTCTTGGAATTGGAAGGTCACCGGGGAGTGGACTTGGGACAGGGCCTGCCCATTGGCTGTGCCGCTGAGCCTGGCCGCCCCCGAAGTGGGCACCGCCAAGAACACCACCAAGAGCACGCAGCTCAGCCCCAAGGTCACCGCCGTCACCGCCATCAAGATCACCCGGATCGCCCCGGGCCGAGCGCCCGGCAGCGCCAGCAGGAGCAGGGCGCCAGCCACCGGCACCAGCAGCAGCACGGTCAGAATTGGCCAGTTCACGAGAGCCGCAACCCCAGTATCACCAGCCCCACCACCGCGAAGAAAAAGAACCAGGTGGCGTAGTCCTTCAGGAAGCCAGTCTGAAACGTGCGGAAGTCATCGGCCAGGGCGGCGATGGAATCTCTGATTCCGCCCAGGGCTCCGTCCATGACCTCGGGCTCGATGACGCGCCGGATGACCGTCGCCAGGGAAACCGTGGGGCGGACCAAGGCGACATCGTAGATCTCGTCCCAGTAGAACTTGCGAAACGACAGTTGATAGAGCCAGGGCAGATAGTTCGGCACCAACTCCCGTGAGATCAGACCCCGCCCGTAGACCGCCCAGACCAGGATGACCCCCCCCACGCTGAGCAGGAAGCCGGCCAGCAACGCCAGCGCCCCGGCGGTATCGCTGGCGGTCGCCGCGGGAACTCCCAGAACCGGCTTGAGGAAGGCTGAAAACAGCGTGATCGGAGCGAATCCGGCGAAGTCCACATTGAGGAAACCCACCACCGTCGCCAGGCCCGCCAGCACCAGCACCGGCAGGAGCATCAGCAGGGGCGCCTCGTGGGCGTGCTCGGCGTGCTCGGAGCGGGGCTCGCCGCGGAAAGCGATCCACACGACTCGGAAGATGTAGAAGCTGGTGAGCACGTTGACCAAGACTCCGACCACCCAGAGCCAGGGCACCGCCGGCCCCAGGGCCAAGCCCGAGCCCAGCAACTCCTCCTTGCTGAAGAAGCCGGCGAAGATGGGGATGCCAGCCAGGGCCAGGGAGCCGACGGTGAAGGCCACGAAGGTGGCCTTCATACGTTTGGAGAGCCCGCCCATGAGTCGGATGTCCTGGTCGTCGTGGAGGGCATGGATGACGTTGCCGGCGGCCAGGAAGAGCAGGGCCTTGAAGCAGGCGTGGGTGAAGAACTGGAACATCCCAGCCGAGTAGGCGCCTACGCCCACGGCGAAGATCATCAGTCCGATCTGGCTCATCGTCGAGTAGGCGATCACCCGCTTGATGTCGTACTGGGTGCACCCGATGATGCCCGCCATCATGGCGGTGCCGATGCCGATGAAGGCCACCAACCCGGCCGCCACCGGCGCCTGCTGGTAGATGGGATGGAACCGGGCCACCAGATAAACCCCGGCGGTGACCATGGTGGCGGCATGGATCAGGGCCGAAACCGGGGTGGGGCCCTCCATCGCATCGGGTAGCCAGGTGTGCAGCGGCCACTGCGCCGACTTGGCGGCGGCTCCCAGAAAGAGCAGGATCCCGATCGCGGTCACCATGCCCCCGCCGAGCGGGCCAAGGCCGTCATGGAAGTGGGCACCCGGCCCCACATTGGCGAAGATGGTCTGCATGTTCACGGTGTGCAGCAGCTGCCCGTGGGCGCCCCGCAGGTTTAGGAAGATCAGGAACGCGCCCAGGTACAGGCCCACGTCACCGATCACCTGGGTGACAAACGCCTTGCGGCCCGCCACCACCGCCGAGCGCCGCTCATACCAGAAGGCGATCAAGGCGTAAGACGCGAAGGCCACCATGGCCCAGCCGATGACCAGGAAGACCAGCGTGTTACTCATCACCAAAAGCAACATGCTGGTGATGAAGATGTTCATGTAGGCGAAGAAGCGGTTGAAGCCGGGGTCCTCGGCCATGTAGCCGACGCTGTAAACATGGATCAGACCGCCGATCCCGGTGATCACCAGCATCATCAGCACCGACAGGGGGTCGATCCGAATGCTGAAGTTGGCGTTGAAGCCGGTCTGGGCCGCCACCCCATGGCCCGACGCCACCGAGGTGTTCAGCCAATGCCAAAAGACCACGGTAATGCCCCGTGACGAGGCCGGCTGCTGCAACATCGCCACGAAGATGGTCAAAGTGGCGACAAACGCGCCCAGGATCACTCCCGGCCCCATCCATGCCACCAGACGATGGGGCAGTCGACCGGCGCTGATGGCGCTGACTGCGAATCCCGCCGTGGGCAGGCCGAGCACGATCGCGCTGAGAACCAGGATGAGGGTGGGGTTCATGGCCGGCTCACTCGCTCATCTCGCTGAGCTCATCCAAATTGAGCTTGTGCCCGCTGCGGTAGACGCCGGTGATCAGGGCTAGCCCCACCACCACCTCGCTGGCGGCCACCGCGATCACGATCAGCGCGAAGACCTGGCCGGCCATGGTGTGGGTGTAGCGCGCGTACGTGATCAGGGCCAGATTGGCGGCGTTGAGCATGAGCTCGATCGACATGAACACCACCAGCGGGTTGCGCCGCACCAACACTCCCACCGCGCCCACCGAGAACATCGCCGCGGAGAGGATCAGGAAACCGGGGAACAAGCCCGTCATGAGCTCACCCGCCGATGCTTGGAGAGATAAACCGCGCCCACCGCCGCCACCAGCAGCAGCAGCGAGGTGACCTCGAAGGGCAACAGATAGGTGGTGAAGAGCTGCTCGCCCAGAGTCTGGACCTGGCCGTGGGCGTCCACCAAGCTCGGTGCGAATGGACCCAGCGCGCCATGGAACTGGCCGTTACTGGTGACCGTGATCCCGTTCAAAGCGAGCCGACCGATCACGACCGTGAAGACCGCTGCCAGGACTCCGCCAAAGAGCATCCGCAGCTCCAACGGGCGGACCCGTTCCTCGGCGCCCGGGGAGAGCAGGGCGATGATGAACACGAACAGGACCATCACCGCCCCGGCGTAGACGATGATCTGCACGGCCGCCACGAACTGGGCGTCCAGGAGCAGGAACAGGACCGCCAGCGAGACCATGTTCAGCACCAAGCTGAGCGCCGAGTAGAGGGTGCGCTGACTCAGCACCACGCCGACGGCGCCTCCGAATGCCAGCACGGCCGCGATCCCAAAGATCACCGTCATATGGGCGCTGCGCCTCCCCCACTCCCACGGGACCCGGGGATCGGGGGCCGTAGCCCCGGAGCCGAGCCGGCGGGCCCCTGATGGCTCGAGCCCGCTCCCAGTGGACTCGTTTGGGGCGCGGGCACCCCGCGGCCCTCGGCGACCCCCTGAGCCATGGGGTGGAACCCGGGCCAAGCCTCGAGCAGGTCATCCTTGGTCGCCACCAGGCGCTCCCGCTTGTAGTCGGCCAGATCCAGGCGGGGGCCGAGCGTGATCGCCTCCGTGGGGCACGCCTCGGCGCAGTACCCGCAGTAGATGCAACGCATCAGATTGATCTCGTAGCGGACCGCATACCGCTCTCCTGGGGACACCGGATGCTGGGGGTCGTTCTCGGCCGCCTGGACGTAGATGCAGCCCACGGGGCAGGCGCCGGCGCAGAGCTCACAGCCGATGCACTTCTCAAGGCCATTGTCGTACCGATGCAGAATGTGACGGCCGCGATGGCGTGGTGGCACCGGCCTTTGCTCCTCGGGATATTGGATGGTGATCGGCTTGGTCATCATCTCCCGGAGGGTGATCCGCAGACCCCCGACCATTTCACGAAACATGAACTGTCACCTCGTGGGCCGCAACCAGTTGGCCATCAGTGCAGGGCCACGAACACGCTGGTGAGCAGGACGTTGGCCATGCCCAGAGGCAGCAGCACCTTCCAGCCAAACTGCATCAGCCGGTCGTAGCGCAAACGGGGGAAGGTCCAGCGCACCCACATCATGACGAAGATGAGCAGGCCCACCTTGGCCCCGAACCATAGTGGCCCCAGCCAGTTTGGCAGGAAAAAGAAGGGGCCCATCCAACCCCCCAGGAACATCACGGTGGCGATTGAGCAGACCGTGATCACGTTGACGAACTCAGCCATTTGCAAGAGGCCGAACCGCATCCCCGAGTATTCGGTGTGGTAGCCGGCCACCAGCTCCGACTCCGCCTCGGGCAAATCGAACGGAAGCCGGTTGGTCTCGGCCAGGGCACCCGTGAAATAGAGCAGGAACCCCATCGGCTGGAGGAACACGAACCAAAGCGAATGCTGCTGATTAACCACGGTCTCCAAGTTCAGCGAGCCCGCCAGCAGCACCGGTCCGATCAGGGCGAAGCTGACCGCCATCTCGTAGCTGATCAACTGAGCGGCGCTCCGCAATCCCCCCAGCAAGGAGTACTTGGAGTTGCTGGCCCATCCTGCCAGAAAGATCGAATACACCCCCAGCGAGGTGATCGCCAGGATGAAGAGCAGCCCCACATTGATGTTGGCGACGTCCCAATGCAGCGGGTAGCCCCCCGGGCAGCTGGCCGAAAGCGGCCCCGCCCCGTGGGTTCCGGCGATGCAGATGGTCTGGTTCACCGGGATCGCCGCGAAGGCAAAGAGTGCCGCACAGGCTGCCAGCGCGGGCGCCAAGAGATAGAGGAAACGGTCTCTGCCCTCCGGTGCCACCTTCTCCTTGAAGAGCAGCTTTACGGCGTCGGCGGCCGGCTGAATGAGTCCGAAAGGGCCCACCCGGTTGGGGCCGTAGCGCAGCTGGATTCGCGCCGAGACCTTGCGCTCGATCAAGGTCAGGTAGGCGAAGCCCGTCAGCAGGACGATGATGACCAGCAACCCCTTCACCACCGTCACCACTACCGCCAGCAGCACGGAGGTGGCCGCGGGACTCAACTACCCGGCTCCCAATGAGCCCTCAGCCCAGCCTGGCAGCCCCGGTAGGCGGGAACCGCAGCGGCCAGCAGCTCGAACACCGGTGCGGCCAGCGCCTGCACCCCGAGGTCAGCTCCCAACCCAGCGGCCAGATCGCCCAGGATGCGCAGGTCCGAGGGAAAGGTGAACTTGGGCTCGACAGCGGTCCGCACCCGTTGCACCCTGCCCTCGGTGTTGGTTACGGTGCCAGCCTTCTCGGCGATCGTCCGGCCCGGCAGCAAAACCGTGGCTGCCCGGCTGGCGACCCCCTGCCAGGCGGTGACGACCACCGCCACGTCGACCTTGGCGAGAGCCTCTTGAAACAGCCCCTCAGCCTCGAAGTCAGCGCCGTCGCCAACCGCGAGGAGCGCCTTGATCTGGCCGGCGACGGCAGCCTCCAGAAGTTGTCGGCCGAAGAGGCCCGAGTGCTCCAGGGACCGGTACCCGGGGCCGAGATTGGGGAGCAGCCCAAGGTCCTGGCAGCCCCGGCTGTTGACCGCCTCGGTGATGGTCAGGACCGCCGCATCCCGGTCAGCTGAGCCGGCCTTGGCGAGCAATCCCATGGCAGCCGCTCGGTCCGCCTGCGCGGCCACGATGCCGATCCGCCCGGCCGCCGGCAGCTGCTTCACCACCTGAGCCGCTGAGAACGTCTCCGGCACCCGCAGGATTTGGCGCCCCGACTTGTTGGCCACCTTGTAGAGACGCAGGGTCAGGACCGGGCTGAGACGCTCCGGTCGATCTCCGATCACCACCACGGCGTCACAACCCTCCAGCTCCGCGATCCCGAGCCGGAACTGTTCGGGAGAGATCCCCTCCAGGGGTTCATAGCGGTGGTCGACATGGGGGGTGGCGATCACCTCCCGAGCGAGCCACTGGAGCACAAATGCCTCCTCATTGGTCATCCGAGGAGACCCCAGAACCCCGACCGAGGTGCCCCCGTGGTCGCCTCTGACCCGCAGCAGCGCCCCAGCGGCACGAGCCACCGCGTCCTGGTACGAAACCGCCTGGCGAAGCCCCCCCACCCGCGCTTCGGGGTTGATCACCCGCTCGGGACGGTTGAGCTCCGGAAAGCCGTACCGTCCCTGGTCACACAGCCAGCTGTCGTCCACGTCCGGGTTGTCGTTGCTGGCATAGCGCGCGATCTGCTCCTCGCGAGCATCGACGAAGATGTTGCACCCATAACTGCAGTGGGAGCAGACGCTGGCGGTGCGACGGAGGTCCCACGGTCGAGCGCGAAAGCGATACTGGCGGTGGGTGAGGGCGCCGACAGGGCAGATCTCCGGCAGGTTGCCCTGGAACTGACTCTGAAGCGGCTGGCGCTCAAAGCTGTCCACCACCGTATGGACTCCCCTCTCCTGGAGCACGATCTCCCGCTCGCCGGTGATCTCCTCGTAGTAGCGCACACAACGCCAGCAGAGGATGCAACGTTCCTGGTCAAGCATAATTTTGTCCGACAGCTTGACCGCCTTGTCGAAGTGGACTTTCTCAGTGATGCTGGAACGAGCTCGCCCGGGACCGTAGCGCTGGGTGAAATCCTGAAGGTCGCACTCGCCTCCGCGGTCACAGACCGGGCAGTCCAGGGGGTGATTCAGCAGTAGGAATTCCAGGTTGCCGTCTCGGAACTTGCGCACCTGCTCGGTCTGGGTGCGGACCACCATCCCCGGGGCCACCCTGGTGGCACAGGCCGGCTGGAGCTTGGGTAGCCCTTCCACTTCAACCAGACACATCCGGCAGACCGCGACCGGCTCCAGCTTCTTGTGGGCGCAGTAGACGGGCACGAAGACCCCGGCCTTTTCGCAGGCGTCCCAGACCAGGGTCCCCGGCGGAACCTCGACCGGGCGCCCATCGACGGAGACGTTGACCAACTCAGCTACGGTGGATGCGTCAGCCACCTATGCGGCCACCTCGGATCCGGCTCGGACCGGGCAGCGGCCGGCCCCACAGTGGCTCTCGAACTCCTCCGGGAACATTCGCAGGGCGGACATGACAAACCACGTCGCCGTATCCCCGAGCGGACAGAAGCAGCGACCGTCCATATTCGCGCAGATGTCGGAGAGCTCGGCCAGCTCCGCGCGGCTGGCGAGTCCCGCCTCGAGCCGGTGCATCAGTTCACTCTCGAAATAGGTACCCTCCCGGCAGGGCACGCACTTGCCGCACGACTCGTGACGGTAGAAGTCGACCAGGCGGCTGGCCACATCCACCAGGCAGGTGGAGTCGTCCATCACCACCAGGGCGCCGGCCCCCAGCGAGGATCCCGCCTCCGCCACCGCCTTGAAGTCGAGCGGGACATCGAGATGTTGGGGGCCGAGGACTTGCATCGATCCCCCCCCAGGCTGCATCGCCTTGAACCGACGCCCCCGCCAGACCCCGCCGGCCAGCTCGAGCAGATCTCGGAAGGTGGTCTTCCCCATGGGCACTTCAAACGTGCCCGGGCGCTCGACATGTCCGCTCACGCAAAAAAGCCGCGTCCCCGGGCTTGCCTCGGTGCCCAGAGCCGCATACCGCGCCCCGCCCTCGGTCACGATGTAGGGTAGGTTGGAGAGCGTCTCGACGTTGTTGACCACCGTCGGTTGGCCGTAGAGGCCCTTCACAGCCGGGAACGGCGGCTTGAGCCGGGGCTGCCCGCGCCGCCCCTCCAGAGAGTCGAGCAGCGCCGTCTCCTCGCCGCAAATGTAGGCACCCGCTCCACCATGGACGATCAGCTCACAGTCCCACTTGGTACCCAGGACGCCCTTTCCCGCGTAGCCCGCCCGGTAAGCCTCCCTGGCCGCTCCCTCGAGCAACTCCCGCTGGAAGCGATACTCCCCCCGGATGTATATGAACGCGTGAGTCACCTGGAGCGCATAGGCGGCAATGAGGACCCCCTCGAGCAGCTGATGGGGAAATTCCTCCATCAGCACCCGATCTTTGAAGCAGCCAGGTTCGGACTCATCCGCGTTCACGCACAGGTAACGAGGGAAGACGTCCTTTGGCAAAAAGCTCCACTTGGTCCCGGTTGGGAAGGCCGCCCCCCCGCGTCCACGCAAACCCGACGCCTTGACCTCGGCGACAATCGCCTCCGGTCCCATCTGGATCGCCTTGCGCAGCCCCTGGTAGCCTCCGACCTTCTCATAGCCGCCGAGGGTGGTCAGTCCGGGGGCTCCCAGGTGGCGAGTGAGAACCTTCTCGTCGTCCATCAATCGAGGTCCCGCGGCTCGCTGTTGCGGATCTTGGTGAGCACCTCTTCCGCCCGTTCAGGGTTCAGGTTCTCGTAGCTGAAACGGTCCACCTGCATCATGGGAGCGCCCCCGCATGCGCCCAGACACTCGACGGTTCCCTCCAAAGTGAACGCCCCATCCGTCGTGGACCCGCCGTCCTCGACCCCCAGCCAGTTCTCCAGATGTCGGAGCAACTCATCGGCCCCCCGCAGGCCACACGAGACATTCCGACAGACCTGGATCTGGTGCCGCCCGGGTTGATGGTTGAAGTACATGGAGTAGAAGCTTGAGACCGCCTCCACGTCTCCTGCCAGCAAACCCAGTTCGGTGGCCACCACCTCCAGTGACCAAGCGGGCAAGTAGGCGAGCTCATCCTGGATCGCCCAAAGCGCAGGCAGCACGGCCGAGCGGGGCGACGGGTACAGGTCCCGCATCTGGCGGATCCGAGCCAGCGTTGCCGCGTCCAAGGCACCGGCATGGTCGGCTCCGACCATCTGTGGGTCAGCCACGGGCGGCGCCCCCCCATGGGGGCCCCAGCTGAGATAGGCCCATCCCCCCCGGAACGTGGCCGGCGCGCGACTCCATGCCCCTGCTCATTCCCCCCCACTTTACCAACCCAAAGCCCCGGGCCGGATGGCCGCGAGCCGCGACTTCGTCCCCTTGGTACGGCCGCGCAGGGGACGAAGGCGCGGCGCCGCAGGCCGGCGCCATCTACCGTGTCGAGGCCGGGCCCGGCCCACTCGAGGCCGGCTGGGCCGATCACAACTCCTGCTCCCACGGCCGGACCGATGGGCTCCCGATCTGAGCATCCGCCCCGGCCCCATCGGCCAGCTGGATGTGAGCTTGAGCCGACCCTGCTACCCGTCTCGGTCGACTGGCACGCCGGGTCGCTAATCTTGGCCAGCAAGATGATCGTGCCCACAGAGTCGGATCGGGCCGCGAGCGGGGCGATCGTCCAGCCCACCCTTCCCGCTCCCGCGGCAAGCGGCCCGGGGTCGAGAGGTACTGGCCCCACCGGTTCGGCTGCGCTGAGCCGCGGAGAGAGTGAGGAAACGTCCTGCCCCCTGGCTATCACCGGCCGAGTGCCCATGCCCCTTGAGCGCACCGCCCCGATGGGCCGCCATCCCTTGGCCCCACCGCCGGCGGACCAGTTGCCAGGGGCGCCACTGGTGTCCGGCCCGGCCAGAGCCAGGCCAACGCCTAGCCACCAGCGGTCGACGGTCGCGAGGCGAGCCCATCGGCCGAATCGGGCAGATGCTTCTCACCCTCAGGCGACTTGTCCTATGGCCATGGCCCGCTCCCCCAAGCGGGCCCCTGCCACCCTGCTGTGACCGGCAGCTCCGGACCACCTCCCCGGGGAGGGGCCGCAGACCTTCGGACCCAGCGGCAAATGGGCCGCCGATCGCTGCGGACGTTGGCTCGAAGTCCCCTGGTCCGGCACAACCTCCTCTACCTGGTAGGCATCGGAGGCTCCGGAGCGGGCGTGCTGGTGGCCCAGGCCTATGGCGCCCACCACCTGACCGCAGCCGCCAACGGGGCGTCCACTTCGGTGGTCGCCGTCCTCAACCTGCTGTACACCATGTCGTACGTGGTCGCCGCCGGAGCGGCCCGCGAGGTGGCCGCGGCAGTCGCCCAGGGAATGCCGGCCGCGGCCCAGTGGCCGAGTCTCCGGCGCAGTGGTTGGAAGATCGGGCTGGCCCTGGGCGCGGCGATGATCCCCCTCGATATCGTGCTGGCGCTGCTGCTGCGACTGCCCGATCCCTGGGTCCTAGCAGTGGCCGTGATGGCAGGTCCGGTCGCGGCCCTGGGTGGCTCGCAACGAGGCTACCTTCAAGGGGCACGTGACTTCCGCCGCCTAGCCTTTAACTTCCTCCTCTATGGGGGCACCATGGTGGTGATGGCCGTGGTGCTGCTCAAGCTGGGGCTCGGGGCCACCGCGGTGCCCCTGGCATCGGTCGCGGGGGCCCTGGGGTCGGCCGTTTATCCCAGACATGGCGCAGTGCAAGGCTCGGGCCGCCGGGCCCACCCGGGCCCACTCATCGATTCCAGTGTGGTGGCTGGTGCGGCGACAGCACCGATTTTCAACAACTTCGATGTCGTCGCCGCCCGCCACGTCCTCAGCCCCTACGGCGCCGGACTCTATTCTGGGCTCTCGGTGATGGGGAAGATCCTCTTCTTCGGCACCAGCAGTCTTAGCGCCGTGATGTATCCCCGGGTGGCCGCCGCTCCGACCGCCAGGCTCCGGCGCCAGCTCCTGCTCCAGACCCTGGCGGCCCTCGCTGTCATCGACGGGCTGGTGCTGGCAACGTATGCAGTTTTCTCTCGGCAACTGCTAGGAATCGTTCTCGGGCACCAGTATCAGAGCGACTCCTCGCTGCTGCTGCTTTTCAGTGCCGGGGTGGCGGGCCTGACGGTGGTGAACCTGCTGGTTTACTTCAGCCTGGGAGCCCGAGAGAAGGGGTTCGCGGTGGTGCCGGCGATCGGAGTCCCGGTATTGATCGGTTGGCTCTTCACGTCACCGCCAGAGGTCGCTGCCTTCGTCCCCCGGATCGCTTCAGCACTGCTTGTTCTGGCGGCCCTCGAGGCCCTGATCGTCGTTCCCAGAGCCCTTCGGACCAAGCCCACGCCGGTGGCTGGGCAGGGTTGAATTAGCTCGTCCGGCAGCTCCGGGCCCAGGCCGTGCCGAGCCCGCCGCAGCTACCGGTCGATGTCGCCGAGGATGATGTCGATGCTGCCGATCACGGCCACCACGTCGGACACCATCTCGTCCTTGACCATCTGGGATAGAGCCGACAGGTTGCTGAACGACGGCCCCCGCACCTTGCACCGGTAGGGCCGGTTGCCACCATCGCTGACGATGAAGAAGCCCAGCTCGCCGCGGGCGCTCTCCACTGCCGAGTAGCAGCTGCCCGGAAGGGGACGAAACCCCTCGGTGCTGATCTTGAAGTGGTGGATCAGTGACTCCATCGAGTTGTCTATCTCTGCCCGGGGCGGCAGCATCACCTTGCGATCAGAGGTGCTGACTGGCCCACCGGGAAGGCCGGCGATGGCCTGGTCGATGATGCGGCAGGCCTCCCGCATCTCTCTGACCCTGACCAGATAACGGTCGTACACATCGCCCCGGATCCCGATCGGGACGTCGAACTGGAAGTGGTCGTAGCTGGAATATGGTTGCGCCTTGCGGACATCGTAGGGGACACCGGAGCCACGCAGGGTTGCCCCGGAGCAGCCGTAGCCAATCGCAGTGGCAGCGTCCATCACCCCCAGCCCAATGGTTCGCTGACGCCAGATCGGATTGGCGGTAAGCAGACCTTCGTACTCGTCAACGCGCAGCGGGAAAGCCGCCGTGAAGGCTTTGACCATGGACACGAACTCGGATGGCACGTCCGCCATCAGCCCACCCACCCGGATGAAGCTGGTCATCATGCGAACCCCAGAGATCCACTCCATGATGTCGAGGATCTGATCCCGCTCTCGGTAGCAGTACATGAAGGCAGTGGTGGCGCCCAAGTCCATGGCGTGAGTACCCAGCCAGATCAGGTGACTCGCAATCCGCGAAAGCTCCGCCACGATGACCCGGATGTACTGCCCACGGGGTGGGATCTCGATTCCCATCAGCTTCTCGACCGCGAGCGCAAACCCGAAGTTGTTGATCGGGGGGGCCAGGTAGTCCATCCGGTCGGTGAGGGGAATGCACTGCTGGTAGGTGTGGGACTCGAAGCTCTTCTCGAATCCGGTATGGAGATAGCCGATATCGGGACGGCAGGCACGCACCCGCTCGCCGTCGAGGCTGAGCACCAGCCGCAGCACGCCGTGGGTGGCCGGATGCTGGGGGCCCATGTTGAGTTCCATGAGCTCCTCCGCCGTCTCGATCTTGTCGAGGAACTCGCCCTGGCCGCCAGGATGGATCTTGGGCACCCCCTCCTGTACCGGAACAGTGTCAGTCGGGGTCCCATCCCCCCGGACTGGGGGCAGAATCGCCATCAGGCTCGTTCCACCGAGCCGCGAACCGCTCCCGGCAAGTACTCGGGCCGATCCTGGGGCGACAGCGCCCATTCGAGGTTGTGAGTGAATGCCACCGGCTCGCCGAAGGAGACGTAGTCCTTCCGCAGCGGATGCCCCTCCCAGTCGTCTGGCAGCAGGATCCGGGTCAGATTGGGGTGGTCGACAATAGTCAATCCGAAAAGGTCATAGCACTCCCGTTCGTGCCACTCCAAGCCCGGATAGAGCGCGGCCAGAGATGGCACCGGAGTCTGCTCCCCCGCCTTGACACGCAGCCTGACCAAGTCGTTGTGGACCAGCGACCGGAGCAAATAGATCACGTCGAAGCGCGGATCGCGCTCTGGCCAGTCCACACAGGTCATGGTCACTGGCATTTCATAGGCGGTGGCCGGCTCATCGCGAAGTGCGGTGGCCACCTCCAAGAGGCGGGCGACCGGAATGGTTATGGTGGCCTGGCCGCGATCCCAGCTCACCTCGAAACCGTCCGGGCCCAGGTTGCTGCGGACCAAGGCCAGGGCCAACTCTCCCTGGCCCAGACCCGCTTCCCCAGGCTCGACCTCGGTACCCGCCAAGGCGCTACTCCCTGATCCCATTGACCGGCGTCGCCGCGATCTTCTTCTGGAGCTTGATCACGGCGTCGAGTAGGCCCTCAGGACGCGGCGGGCAGCCAGGTATATAGACGTCGACCGGCACCACCTTGTCGACGCCTTGGATGATCGCGTAGTTGTTGAAGATCCCCCCACAGGAGGCGCACGCCCCCATTGAGATCACCCATTTGGGGTCCGGCATCTGATCGTAGATCTGGCGCAGGACCGGCCCCATCTTCTGAGACACCCGGCCAGCCACGATCATGAGGTCGGACTGCCGGGGCGAGGCGCGAAACACCTCCGCCCCGAAACGGGCCAGGTCAAACCGGGCGTTGCTGGCAGCCATCATCTCGATGGCGCAGCACGCCAGCCCGAACGTGGCCGGCCAGAGCGAGGAGTACCTGCCCCAGGCGATCACCTTGCCAACAGTGGTGGCGAAGATTCCCTCCTGAGCCGCAGCGTCAGCCAGATCCCTCTCGGCTGGAATCACTCCCGGGAGCGCCGGAGCCTGGAGACCGCGCGCCCGTAGGAGCCTGGGGACGGTCAGCGCCTCGTCTCTGGTGCTCAATCCCACTCGAGGGCCCCCTTGCGCCAGACGTACAGAAGCGCCACCGCCAACAACGCGATGAAGATGGTCATCTCCACCAGGCCGAAGATGTGCAGGGTGCTCCGCACCAGCACCGCCCACGGGTAGAGGAAAATCGCCTCCACGTCGAAGACTATGAAGAGCATCGCGGTCAGGTAGAAGGTGACCGAGAACCGCCGCCTGGCGGTCTCCGCCGGCACGATTCCACATTCGTAGGGGAGCCCCTTGGCCGTGGTCGGATGCCTGGGACCCAGCAGTGGAATCCCAAACGTCAGGCCCACGCCCAACGCGGCGACCATGACCAGGAATACCAGCAGAGGAAGGTAGTCGAACAGCATCCGCAGCCCAGTCTACCAACCGAGCCACGCCCAGCGGAGTCGGGCCCGGCCCGACCTCTCCGAACGCCACCGCCTCAACCCGTCGGGCGGGCCGACGGGGGCTCGGAGCTCAGGGCGGATCCGAACCTGGTGTCAGTTCGAAGGCCAGCCCACAGCTGGCCTCAGCATCTCGCCACAGAGAAACTCCGATCTCCTCTGTTCGCGCCCTCCTGGGGACCTTCGCAGGGAGGGGGTGCCCACGTGTCCCGAGGAATCCGCCGGGGCCATACATCGTCCCGCCCACCACAGGCCACCCAGCTGCGGCGAGAAGTATTGGCTCGGAACCCATCGGGACCCCCTGGGTCAGCCAGGAAGCGGGATTCAACCGAGACGCCGCCACTTGCCATGGGCGCGCTTGCCCCTTTGAGGGCGCGTCCCTGACGTAGCCTGGGTGGGCGGCGAGGCTCAGGAGGGGGACCCGTGCCTCCTCGGCTCGCCGGCTCAACTCCAGGCTGAAGATCAGATTAGCCAGCTTGCTCGCGGCGTAGGCTCTCATCGGGCGATAGTCACCTGCCCTCTCGGCTACTCCGGGCCCGAGCCGACCCCACCTCGCGACCAGACTAGTCACGGTAACAACCCTCGGGCCGCGGGCCGCCAACAGCAACGGCATGAGCCGGGCGGTCAGGGCGAAGTGGCCGAGGTGGTTGACTCCCCAGTGCAGTTCGAATCCTTCGGCAGTCGTACCCTCCGGCGCCAGGATCGCGGCGGCGTTGTTGACCAAGCCGTCCAGGCGATTGTGGCGCTGCCCGTAACTGTCAGCGAATTGCTGGATGGAGGCCAGGCTCGCCAGGTCGAGCTCGGCTACCTCCAGTGCCGGCCCCGGGACCGCTCTCTCGATGGCGCCGACGGCGGCCTGGCCACGGGCGTGGTCCCGAACTGCCAACGTCACCACCGCGTGATGGCGCGCTAGAGCAGTGGCCACCTCCAAGCCGAGTCCACGGTTCGCCCCCGTCACGACGTAGGAGCGACCCCGAAGGTCCGGGAGCGAGTCGGCTGTCCAGTTAGAGTCCGCGACGGAAGCGCTGGCGTTGATTAGGGGACCTCCGATGGGCGCGCAGGGCGCCCCCTGTTCTTCGAACTCTACCGTTGCCTGGCCATCGAGGGCCCAGCGTCTTGGTGCCGGCCGTCGTGCCGGGTGATGCACACTTCGCAGGGCTGTCGTCGGGACGAGGAGGGCAGAACGGACTCAGCCTTGTGGTCCAGCTGAGCCAGCGTCCGGCGCTCCCGTTCGGGGCCACGCCTGTAAACTTGGGTAGGAAGATCGTCGGCACGGCCCAGGCCGGTGATCTAGGCGGGAGTAGCTCAGTTGGTAGAGCGCTAGCCTTCCAAGCTGGATGTCGCGAGTTCGAGTCTCGTCTCCCGCTCCATTTGCCTCTCTTCGAGTTCAATAAGAGCGCTTAAGTGCAGGCTAAAGCTCGCAGTTTAGCGCTGTAAAATGGGGTAAAAATGTGTGAGGCTAGCGCTGCTAAACAGCGCGGGTTTACACAAAAGCGCTGTAACGCGCTATAATCAGGCTATCGCTATATCGACCCCATGAAAAGGGACCCGTCATGGCCAAGGTTTCGGTCGTCTCGCCGCCTGCCACCTCCTCCCTGGAAGTGCTCGTCGAGGACTACCTGGCCTCCTGCCGAGCCCGGGGGCTCGCCCTCTCCACCATCAACCAGGCCTACCGCTACAGCCTGGTCGACGTCTTCCTGCCCTGGTGTGCCCGAGCCAACGTGACCACCACCGCCCAGCTCGACCAGCGTGCCCTTGACCGCTTCACCGGTGACCTGCTGAACGAGCCCGGCAAGCACGGTAAGCCGCTGTCGCGCTTCACCGTCCACCACTACGTCCGCTCGGTCCGCCAGTTCCTCGCATGGTGCCGGGTGGAGGGCGAGGAGGTGTCCGGCAAGCCCCAGCTCCCACGGCTACCCCAGAGGGTAGTCGAGGTGCTGAGTCGCGAGGAGATAGACCGGCTGGAGACGGCCGCCCCAACTGAGCGCGACAAGCTGATCATCCGGCTGCTGGCCGACACCGGCATCCGGGTCGGCGAGCTGTGCGGCCTGGAGATGGAGGACATCATCACCGCCCAGGACCGCCGTGCCTTTCTCAAGGTCACGGGCAAGGGCTCCAAGGAGCGCCTCGTCCCCCTCTCCCCCTCTTTGGTGCGGCGCATCGACCGGTACCGCCGCGCCCGGCCCGAGTCCCACAGCAACCACCTGTTCGTCGCCTCCCGCAGAAATCCGCAGGGCGAATACGCGCCGCTGACCCGGAGCGGAATCCTCCAGCTCCTCCGGTCTGACGCCGACCGCGCCGGGATCACCCGGCGGGTCCATCCCCACCTTCTGCGCCACTCGTTCGCCACCGAGGCGCTTCGCCGGGGCATGAACCCAGTCCAGCTCGCCCAGCTTCTGGGCCACAGCGGGTTGCGTATGATAGAACAGGTGTACGCCCACCTCAATGCTGTGGACGGCTACGACGCGGTCATGAAGATGCTCACCTCGGAGCGCTGACCGTGAGGAGACACAACCCATGACCGTGCGGGTAGCGATTCGTGAACCAATGCTCAGATGGGCAGAGGTGCGCTCCCGGGTGTCGGCGGAGGACCTCCGGTCCAGGTTCCCGGACCTGGAGGCATGGAAGGAAGGCGCCAAGGTGCCGACCCTCAAGCAGGTCGAAAGGTTTGCCTCGGCGACCCACACCCCTGTCGGCTTCCTCTTCCTGGTCGAGCCGCCCGAAGAGGTGCTGCCACTGCCTGACTTTCGGACCATCGGAGATATAGAGGTAGGGCACGCGAGCCCTGACCTGCTGGAGACCGTGTACCTGTGCCAGCAGCGCCAGGAGTGGTACCGGGACTTTGCCCGCCTCCACCGGGAGCCCTCTGTCCCCTTTGTGGGGACCCTTACCACGGCCAACGCGGTCGCCGGGGCTGCCACAACCATGCGCTCGGCCCTCTCGTTTGAGCCCGCCGAGCGTGGGACCTCCTGGAGTGAGGCATTTCGCCTGCTGATCGAAGCGGCGGAGGGGCAAGGCGTGCTGGTCATGGTCAACGGCGTGGTCGGGAGCAACACCCACCGCAAGCTGGACCCGGCAGAGTTCCGGGGGTTCGCCCTGGCCGACAACCTCGCCCCTCTCATCTTCGTCAACGGCGCCGACACCACGGCAGCCAAGATCTTTACCCTCGCTCACGAGCTGGCCCACATCTGGCTCGGCCAGTCGGCCGTCTCGGATGCCGATGGAGTGGCCTCTCTGGGCAATGAGGCGGAGCGCTGGTGCAACGAAGTGGCGGCCGAGTTCCTGGTACCCGGTGAGAGCCTGCGAGACCTGGCTGTCAACCCGCAGGCCTTGACCCCTGACCTTGACCGGCTGGCGAGGGACTATAAGGTCAGCACGCTGGTCGTACTCAGACGGATCTTCGATGTCGGCTATCTGACTCCGCCTCAGTTCCGTGCCGCCTACGCGGTGGAGCGCGAACGGGTTCTCTCCCTGATGGAGGAACGCGTAAGCACCGGGGGAAGCTTCTACAATACCCAGCCGGTCCGGGTGAGCAAGCGCTTCGCCCGTGCCCTCCTGGAGAGCACCCTGGAGGGGCAGACACTCTACCGAGAGGCGTTTCGGATGCTTGGGTTCAAGAAGCAAGCCACCTTCGATGAGCTCGTCCACCGGCTCGGGAT
>JAKABA010000215.1 GCA_021802115.1 bacterium
CACGCCCGTCTGCACCACCAGATCCGCCATCCCCACTGCGGGGCACTGGGGAAGTTGCCGCAGCCAATGCGCTCCTACGAGACTCCACCGTACCTCGATTCACACCAGCCACCTAGCGCCCGCTCAAGCGCCGATTGGGTCACTGGATCAAAGGCCACCAGCGTCACCTGGTCGATCGGGGCGGGACACTGCAGCGCCTCGCGGACCGCGATCGCGGCCGCGAGGTCCACTGGGAAGCCGTAGATCCCGGTGCTGATCGCGGGCGCCGCCACAGACCGGCAGTCCGCCCCGGCCGCCAGGCGGAAGGCCGCCCGGTACGCCGACGCCAGCAGCTCCGGTTCGCCCTCGCCACCTCCTTGCCAGACCGGCCCCACCGCGTGCACGACCAGCCGCGCCGGCAGCCCGTGCCCGCCGGTTAGGACCGCGCTCCCGGTGGCACAACCGTGGGGATGGCGAAGGCGCAGTTCGCGCGCAAGCTCCGGGCCGGCGGCGCGATGGATCGCGCCGTCAACTCCCCCGCCCGGTTGCAGCCGGCTGTTGGCGGCGTTGACGACCGCGTCGCAGGAGACAGAGGTGATGTCCCCCGGGCACACCACTACTCGCGCCACGGCCCCCCTACGGAGCTTCCGGCACCAGCCCCAGCACTCCGGCCAAAGCCAGGCCAGCCAGCGTCTTGGCATCTCGGAGCAGCCCCTGGGAAGCGAGCTCCAGCACCTCGTCGGGGCTGAACAGCCGGCTCTGCAGGACCTCGTCCGGATCGGGATCGGGGTCGCCCACGACGGTGATGCCGGTTGCCCGGTAGTACCAGAGGAGTTCGGTGCTGTACCCGGGGGCGAGGAAGGTCGCCCCCACCGCCAGCCACGACTCAGCCCCGTAACCGGTCTCCTCGGCGAGCTCGCGGCGGGCTGCCTCCAGAGCCGACTCACCCTCCTCCCGGCCTCCGGCCGGGATCTCCCAGAGCAGTTCGCCCGCGGGGTGGCGGTACTGCCGCACCAGCAGGACCGAGCCATCGTCGGCCAGGGCGACAATCCCGACCCCACCGGGGTGGTGGACAACTTCCCGGCGGGCCTCCACACCGGAGCTGATCCTGACCATGTCTACGGTCAGGCGCAGCAGGCTTCCCTGGAATCGTTCCTCGCTGGTCAGCAACACGTCACGGCCCAAGTCTGATTCGGTCACCGTCGTCGAGCATAAGCCTGCCGGAGTGGCTGCGTATGATGGCGGCCATGTCGCTGGCAGCCGACTACCCCAATCCCTACGAGTTGACCGCGCTGCAGATCGCCGCAGCTCGGGCCCAACTCGTCTTCCGATCTCGCCACCGGCGTACCTTGCAGCAGCGCCTCGGCGACTCCGACGCCCTGGTCGACCAGGTAGAGCACTGCCGGATGGCGGACCGCAAGCTGGTCGATGCCGCCACCTGGAGCAAGGTGGTCCGGCTGGTCGCCGAGGTCGACCCCCGCCTCCGTCACAACCTCGGCAGCAGGCGGGACCCCGAGCGGGTTGGCGAGGTGCTCTTTGCCCTTCAGGCCCGTCTCATGGAGGCGGTCCGGGAGGAGCGCGGCCGAGGGCTTGCTCCTGTCATACCTCTCTTCCGCACCCCCTGACTCGGGCGGCCGCGCGCTGTCCGAGTGGGCGGTCACCGCCGCCGGAACTGTGGGCTTCGACGACTTGACCACGCCCGCGGGGAGGGCTTCTAGAGTCCCCGGTGGGTCCGCGCTGTACTTCACCCTGGCGGCTTCGCCGTACTGCCAGGTGCGACCGGTCGTGGCGCTCGGCGAGGATGGAGACCTACTCGCGGAGTTGCTCCAGCAGCCCGGCGTCGACCCTTCCGGCTTGGCCCGCCGGCCTGGGGCGAGTTACCGCTGGCAGGCGGTCCACGCTGCCGCTGAAGCGGTCCCGCTGCAGGAGGAGCAGAACTTCGGCGTCTACACGGGTTGGCGGCCCCTGGTGCCCCCGGCCGCCCAGGGCAGCCAGCTCCTCTTCCTTGGGTCGATGCTCCCCCTGGCCCAGCTCCAGGTCCTGGGCCAGTGCCGCAGAGCCGAGCTGATTGGGTTGGACACCATGAGGGACTTCATCGCCAGCGACCTTGACCGGGTCGCCCAGCTGCTGGGGGCGACCGACGTGCTCTTTGCCAACCGGGCTGAGCTGGAGCAGCTGTGGCCGCATCCGGGCGGGGCCGAGCGGGCCGCCTCCGAGCTGCTCGGCCGAGGTCGCCTTCGGGCCGTGGTGCTCAAGCTCGGGGAGGGGGGGGCGGTGCTCCTGACCCGCTCCGGTACGCGCCACCTCCCCGCCGATCCTGTGGAACGGGTGGTGGACCCCACCGGGGCGGGTGACTCGCTGGCGGGGGGGATGATGGGCCGCCTCGCGCAGTTGCGTCGAGTTGACGACGAGGCTTTGGAGTTGGCGCTGCCGGCCGGCCTGGCGGCTGCGGCCAGGGCCATCTCAGCATTCGGGGTCAGAGGTCTGCTGGAGCGCCCGTGACCGAGCCCCAGGGCAGTCGAATGCGACGGGCAACTCCAACAGCGCGGCTAGTCCCGCTCGGAAGTGGAGATCGGATGCGTCGGAGTCAATCCGGCTGACGGCGCGGACGATCTCTCCTCCCCTGGTCCCGAATCGGCCCAGCCGCCGGGGATGAAGGGTACCGGCACGTTTCGCACGCCGGGGTCGCGCCGGCCTCCGCCGGGAAGACCGTGCCCGGCCGGTCCCACTTCAGCGGCGGAACGCCGGTCCTCTCACTGGCTGAAGGGCTGGATCGCGGTGAGTGTCCGCACCTCAACCGGAGCGGCCAGGCGGGCGAAATCCTCCGCGTCGTGCTCTGCCCCAACCACGAAGCCATAGTGCATCGGCACCGCCAGCCGAGGTGAGATGGCGCGGGCCAGCCCGGCCGCCTCCTCGACGTCCATGGTGAAGGTGCCCCCGATAGGGAGGAATGCGACCTCCGTCCGGATCCGGTCCAGCTCAGGCACGTGGTCGGTGTCGCCCGCATGGTAGTAGGTGTGTCCGCCCAGAGTCAGCAGGTAGCCCACCCATCCGTTGGCCCTGGGATGGGCCTCCAGCCGCTCCTCGGCGACGTTGTAGGCGGGAACCGTCTCCAGATGGACCCCGGAAGCCTCCAGGACCTCGCCGGGAGAGACCGCGACGACCTGGCCGGGAATCTCCTGGGCCACGTCACGTGGCGCCACCACCACGGTCTTGGGGGTGCGCACCCGCTCGATGTCGTCGGGGGAGAAGTGGTCGAAGTGAGCGTGCGTGATCACGATCAGGTCGGCCGGATCGGAGGTGGTCACCTCCCAAGGGTCGATGTAGACACTCAGCCCGCCCCCCTTCCAGAGGTAGGCCGATTGCTTGAACCAGGTGAACCCCTCGAGCATCCGAATACCCTCCAGCGCTGCGGATGGCTAAGGACCCAGGATAGCGCTGAGGCGTTGCGGTCGGCGCTCAGCTGCGAGAGTTGGCCGCGGCCCGCCCGATCTCCGCCGCCGCGGCGTCCGGGTCCTCGACGTCGACCACCAAAGCGCGGTAATGCTCGTGCTCCAGGGAGATCACGATGGCCTGACCTGGACGGTGCACGTCCCAGAACATCATTCCGTCGCTGCCGGCGAAGGTGCCCACCTGGAGGACCCCGGGGATGCGGGCACCGGCTACCTTCACCCCGCTCAGGGCCTCGACCCCCTGGTTCGGGTCGGAGTGGACCTCGGTGATGTCGTGCAACGGGATCGACAGGTGGCTCCGCAGTGCCCAGAGCTTGTCCATCCCCTCGACGGTCAGCTCCAGGGTGGACTCCGAAATCGTGTACTCAGTCACACCGCCAGCATATGCCTACGGGCCATCCCTTGTCAATTATGGATTGACAAACCGCCATTCATGGGTACGATCGGAGCATGGCGTCAGAGTCCTCGGTGCGGGAGACGCTGGCGACGCTGCTGGAGCAGAATGTCGCCGCTGTCGCTAGAGCGTTGCGTCAGCCGGCCGTGGGGTCGGCGCTGGGAGTGCTCTCAGCCTCGATCACCGTGGCCGAGGTCGCGGAGGACGCGATGCGCTCGCTGGTGGCGGACGCCCGGGCTGAGGGGCGCACCTGGGCGGAGATCGGGACCATCCTGCGCATCAGCCGGCAAGCCGCCCAGCAGCGTTTCAGGGAGGAGCTGGCCATGGGCGACCAGGAGTTGGCGGGACTCGGCGCCGAGGGCCTCAAGGTGCTGCGGCAGTGGGCCGCGGGCGAGGGGAGGCTCATGGTCCCGCGCTTCGATGAGGCGGTCCGCGAGCGTCTGGACGAGGCGGGGCTGGCCGCCGCCTGGGCACAGGTGGAGGGGCTCTCGGGCAAGCTGCTGACCGTGGGCAGGCCCACGGTGGCGGCTCGCGACAAGTACCGAGTGGTGGACATCCCGCTCGCCTTCGAGCGCGGGCCGATGAAGGCCCGGATCAGCTTCGACTCCGAGGACCGGATCGCCGGCCTCTTCGTCCTCTACCCCGACCTCTCCTGAGCGCTTGCCCCGGCCCGCCCGAAGTGGCCTCAAGCCGGCCGGAGGCGTACCGCCACGGCCGCGAGGAGAAGGCACACCAAGGCCAGAACCAGGCCTCCCACCAACGGTTGCACGGCTGCGGACCCGCCCCAGGACCCGGCCGCCAGCTCGCTGGTCCGTCCTGTGACTCCAGTTGGCAGCGAGTTGTTCAGCGGCGCCCAGAAGCCAGGGAGGGCGCTGAGGGCTATGTAGCCGACTAGGGCGACGCCCCCGGCCGCCACCCCGCTGCCCAGGGCCGCGCTCGCCAGCAGGGTGAGTGCGACCACGTCCAGCAGCATCACGAGCAGCCCCAGGTTGATCAGGAGGTAGGGGCCGAGAGGGGCAGGGTGAAAGAGCAGCGCCACGTAGCCGAACGAAGCCAGCGCCGCCGCCGAGAGGCCCACCAGCACCATCAGCCCGTGGGCTGTGAACTTGGCCAGGACGTAGGCGCCGGCGGAGACTGGCCGGGAGAGGATCAGGGCAGCCACGCCGCGGGCCCGCTCCTCCGCGATCCCCCCCATCGACAGCAGGATCAGCGCCAGGGCGGGCAGCTGGTCCAGGTCTTTGGCGTAGGCGACCACGGCGTCGGTGGTGGTCTGTCGGGGCATCGCGATGGCGATCCCCGAACCGGCTTGGGTGCGCACCAGGTCGGGCAGGTAGTAGGTGAGCACGACCGCCCCCAGGCCCGAGAGCATGAAGACCGCTGCCGCGATCAGCCAGCGTCCGGTCACCACGCTCTCCCGGAGCTCCTTGCCGGCCAGCGTTCGGAACCCGGACATCGAGCTCATGCCGCTTGAGCCGAACTGGACACCAGGCGTAGGAACACTTCCTCCAGGGAGGGCAGGTCCCGCCGGTAGAGCAGCAGCGGCAGCCCGCTGGCAGCGATCGCGAGGGGGAGTTCCAGTTCGGCCCGGGCCGGGTCTTTGACCACCACGGTGAGCCTCCCACCGTCGGCCAGCGCATGCTCCACCCACGCCTCGCCGGAGATGCGCTGGGCCAGGCTCGCGGCACCGCCGCGCACCTCCACGTGGAAGACCGGGCCGCCGTAACGCTCCTTGATGCTGGTGGTCGAGTCATGGGCCAGCAGCTTTCCCTGGGACAGGATCGCCACCTGGTCGCAGGCCCGATCGACGTCGTCCAGAAGGTGGGACGAGAGCAGGACGGTGACCTTGCCCTTGATGCCGCGGATCAGCTCCAGAACCTCGCTGCGGCCGATCGGGTCCAGCGCCGCCACCGGCTCGTCGAGGACCAGGAGCGCGGGTTCATGAACCAGCGCTTGGGCGATCCCCAGGCGCTGGCGCATCCCGCCGGAGTAGGCCTGGGTGCGACGGTCGCCGGCCTCTGTCAGCCCGACCAGCTCCAGCGTGGACTCGACCCGGGCCCCCCGGTCCTTCGCTTCGACCCCGCTCAGGGCGGCCGCGAACCGGAGATAGGAGCGGCCGGACATCCAGTTGGGGAAGGCGATCTCCTGGGGGACGTAGCCCAGAAGTCGCCGCACCGCATCCGGGTCGGCGCTGGCGGACTTCCCTGCCACGGTCACCTGCCCGCTCGACGGCCGGCCCAGGGTGGCCAGGATGCGAATGGCGGTGGTTTTTCCCGCTCCGTTAGGGCCGAGCAGACCCAACACCGCCCCGGCGGGGATTGTGAGCGTCAGATCGCGCAGTGCCTGCAGCCGACCGTAGCTCTTGGTGAGGTGGAAGAACTCGACTGGGGCGGCGATCAATCGTCGCGCCGTCCGGCCACCAGGTAGACGATCGGGCCGAGCGTCCCGATGACGATGATGACCACCGCCCAAGGCCACTTGTGGCCACCGGTGACCCGGTCCCGCCGGGCCAGGTCAACCAGCGAGTAGATGACCAGCCCGAGGTCGATCAGCGCCAGCGGGAGAAGGACCAGCGCGTGGACACGGGAGCCGGCCGCGGTCATCCCAGTCAGCAGTGTTGGTCACAAGTCGCCGGATTCATAGAGCAAGCTAGTGACTGGAATAGACGTGCCATCTATGATATCATGTGAGAATGAAGTTGTCGACGTACGCCCGGCAGCAGGGCATCGGGTATCGGGCGGCGTGGGAGCGCTTTCGCAAGGGCCGTATCCCCGGCGCTGTCCTCGACGAGTCCGGGCACGTCGAGGTTCCGGACCCG
>JAKABA010000216.1 GCA_021802115.1 bacterium
TTTGATTGGCCGCTCACCCAAGAGGCCGGGAAAAGCAGGAAAGGCTCAACCTTCAACCAACTCTTGGCGGTCGCTCCGTCCTCACCCAAACCTGCCACTGCATGTTCAAACAACGCGAGCGCTAACAAGGGTGACGTGAGGCGGCGCGACCGGATGGTCTGACCGTTGTCGAGCACTCGGACCCTGAGCGCGGCCCATGTGGCCGGGAGTGCCCCCGGCCCTGGGCAGGGAGTTGCCTGGCCTCGTACCACACCGTCAGGCAGCGCGCCGCAGGCGGCCGCCATCAGGGTGATGGCGGCTAGCAGCACGGCCCCAGCGACACGCCTTCCCTGGCTGGTCTCATGGCACGTGCTGCCCCCCGTGGCCGCCTGGCGACGGCTTGACGCCCAACGCCCGGCCTCCCGCCTCGCGGTGGTGTCACTGACACCACAAAGGCGGGCTGCGCCCCGGAAACTGCCTACCTCATGGAATGCGTCCAGAATGTTCAACTGCTCCCTCGTACTCTTCATGGGGACCCCCGGACGGTGTGGCGGATGAAAGCACCACCACGTTCCCGCACCGGGGGCCCTTCCCGATCCTGCTCAGCTCACGGGAGGGCGCTTACTTTTGTTGGCCACCAGTGCTTACTTTGACCTGGCCACTGGCACCTTCGCATGGGCCAAGTATCTCTCCGGATCAGGTGGCCATGGCAAAGTTTGGGCCGGTTTGGAGCGGCTACCCAAGCTATCCAGACGCGCCGCTGGACGTGCTCCGGTTGGCCGAAGGCTTGGCGCTGTGGCTTCGGTGGGAGCCCGGCAAGCCGGGCGCACACAGGCACCTGCCCGTTCAACCGGATGGACTTCCGCCGGGGCCGTGGTCTCCCTGGAACGAGCTGGCGGGGGGTGAGGTCTGGTGGGTCGGCCGGGAGGACGGTTATTGGACGACGCTGTAGGAAGCCCCCAGTCGTGCCGGTCATGGTGTGAGTGACTGGAGGCGTTCCGGACCCGAGGACTGCCCCGCAGCGGGTGGAGCGGGGAGTTCCGGGGCCTGTAGCGCAGATCGCAAGGCTGATCACGGGGCCCTCGCTGTGTGCCGGTATGGCGACCCGTGCGGCCCGGTCCGGCCGCGAGACCCGCCTCACACTCAGCTTGAGGTTCTGTTTGACACAAGCGCCGGTGTCTGACAGAATGTGTGTATTGGAAATCAGGTTCACCAAGGCCGCACGCCGCCACCGGGTCGGGAGAACTTCGGTCAGCGTAGTGATGGCGCGAACGTCGCCAACAGGTGTTGCGACCTCGCACGGCAGCCCAGGTTGGCTGTGGGTCGGCCCCGATGAGCGAGGGCGCGAGCTGGAGATTGTGGCGGTCGAGGTCCAAGGGGCCCGGGACCCTGATCCGGTGATGCTGGTCCTGCACGTAATGCCCACCCACTATCGGAGGGAGAGTTCATGACGAAGCGACGCGGATCCCAGGTCAGCAACGACGCCGCCAAGGGGTCGGACATCGATCTTGAACGCGACGATTACCGTTTGGCCGACGGCACCCGGCTCACTCCAGCCGTGGCTCAGGCGATCGTCGGGGAAGTCCGCCGGGTGGGGGGCCGGCCCTCCTTGTCCGGCAACGCTGCCAAGTCACCGCAAATCGCCTTCCGAGTGGCCGCGGCGGTGCGTGAGCGCGCCGCGAGGGTGGCTGCCGACGAGGGCAAGACGGTCTCCCAGCTTGCCCGCGAGGCCCTGGAAGCCCGTTTGGGGACCTGACCGCGATCCAGGTGGTAACGGCTCGCGGATCACTGCGATGAGCCGGCGGATCGTGACCGCATACCTGGGCGATGGGGGCGCGAGCGATCTGAGCTGATCGGCCGACCCTGGCATCGCGATCCCGGAGGGAGGCACGGCCGTCCACGGCATCACCACGGAAGTCAGACGGGCACAGGTGGGCCAGTGTCGGACGCGGTGGCCGAGATCCTGGGGGCGCTGGTCACAGCTCTGGCGGCGGGGACCGCGGTCGTGACCTACAACGTCAGCTAGGACTTCACCCTGCTGGATCGGGCGGGCCGCCGCCACGGAGGCCCTCTGTTTGGAGTCCCGGCCCGGTCGCCAGGTGGGTCCCATCTTCGATCCGTTGATTCTTGATCGCCAGGGGGAGCGGTACCGCTCGGGCCGTCGCGCTTTCGCCGACGCCTCCCGGTCGCACCACGCGGTGCTGCGGGAGGCCCGCGATGCGCTCAGCGGCGCGATACCCGGACCTGGCCCCGCTACGGCAACGTCCCTACACGACCTCTAGGTCGGAGCGGCACGCGACCAGGCAGCCGGTTGCGCCGCCTATCTGCGCCGGCCGCGGTCTGGACGCGAGCCCCAGGCCGAGGTCGGTCAAGGCGGGCGAGTGCGCCGTGACAGAACACTTGACACTTCCATCGCTGATCTCTATGCTACTGCCATCGATATATCAGCATCGGATGTGGGCGTTTCCAGGGACATCTCCGGACTGGGCCGTTTTGCCGACTCGGCGCTGTACGTGCTGGCCAGCCTCGCGGCTGGCCCGAAGCATGGCTACGCGATCATGCAGGACGTCCAGGAGGCCTCCGGGGTGCGCATGGGACCCGGCACTCTCTATGGCGCGATTGCCCGGTTGCACCGCCGCGGCTGGATCGAGCGGCTCCCCAGCAGCGATCGCCGCCACCCCTATCAGCTGACTCCCTCCGGGCGGGCCATCTTGATCCGGGAGTTCGCGGACCTGCGCGCCTTTGCGGATGAAGTCCTGCAGGGCGGACTCCTCCCGTGAACCGCCGGTGGCTCTATCTCTTCCCGCCTGGATGGCGACGTGACTACGGTCCCGACCTGGCGGATACTCTGGCGTCCGTGCCTCTCAGCGCGAGCTTCGTCGTCGACCTTGTGGACGGTGCGGCTGACGCCTGGATGAGCGCGTTGGCCGGCTCACTGTTCCACCGCGGGGAAAGGAGTGGCGAGGTCGGAGGCGCCGCAAGGCCCAGCGCCGGGGGATTCACGCTGCCGGCCGCGGCTGCTCGCCATCGGGGTCCCGTGTGGGCTATCGCGGCCACCTGCTGGAGTCTTCTCTTCATCGCGGGGGCCCTGCTGCTGCCGTATCAATACACGGAATCCGGAGGCCCCGGAGAGGTGACCAGGACGGCCACTTACTCGCTGGCGGCGGTCAAGGGCTTTCCATTCGTGGCTGTCTTCTACGGAATTCCCCTAGTCCTCTCTGGGGCCTGCTTGGTGGCGTCGCAGTTGGCCCTCAGACGCGACCTTTGGTGGTCATCCGCGGCGGCGTGGGCCTGTGTGGCCCTGTCCTGGGCGGCATTCCTGCTGACGATTCCCACGATCGGCACATTCCTGATCCCGGTGCCGGTGTTGCTGACAGTGGGCACCGCCGGGCCGAGCTTCTGGAGAAGCGCCGGTCAACTCCTGGGACGGTCCGCCTGGGCGTTGGGGGCCGTCGCCTGGGGCTGTTTCGCCATGGCGGGCGCCGCGGTCTTTCCCTATCACGAGACGGTGGTCAGGTCGGTGACCCGTGGACCACGAGGCCTGATCACGGCCCAAGGCGCAAGCTTGGTCTCCCACTCGATGATCGCCACCAAGGGCAGCTTCCTGCTGCTCTTCCCACTTGGCGCGACGCTCCTCTTGGCCCTGGCGGGATTCGTGGCGCTGTGGCTTGCCAGCAGGCGGGGCCGACCGTGGGCGCGTCACGCCACGTGGATATTGGTGGGACTGGCCTGGGTCGACTTCGCCTTCACAATCTCGACGGTCGGCGCGCTCCTGCTTCCGGTCCCCGTTCTGCTGACGCTGGGTGCCGCGAGGGCGGTCAGGTGGCCGGCGTTCGCCACCCGCTCCAGCGGCGCTGCATGGGCTCTGGCCGCAGTGGCGTGGAGTTTTCTGCTGGTACTCGGGGCGCTTCTGTTGCCCTTCTATCAGACTGGGTCGTCGACCCTTTCGGCCGGTGGCCGGTACATTTCCACTACCAGCACGTCCACCCTATTCGCAGCAGGCGGCTACTACGCCTTGCTGTTGGTGGGCGTGCCGCTACTGCTATCCGTCGTGTGCTTCGTGGCTCTGCGGGCCGCCAATGGCCGCCCTCTTCGCTGGTCCTTTGTGGCCATCGGGATGTCGGTCGGTCTGGTATGGCTGGAGTGCCTGGTCGGACTTTTGAGCATTGGCCCGTTCCTGCTTCCGGCGGCCGTCCTTCTAACGGTGGGCGCCTCCAGGTTGTCGCGCGCCACGAAGCACGGTTCAGCCTTGCCGGAAACCTGATCCCATTCAGTAGGCGGAGACCAGCGCCTGGCCATTCCAGCAATCGGATCAACGGGCAGGACTCATCCAGAGGCGCTGCCGCCATTCGACTCAGTCATCGCACGGTGCGCCGCATTGGGTGGGAGGTGCTTCATACTTTGGTGACGCAGCTTCCAGCCGGCCAGGGGCGGGTTAGACAGTGACGGGATCCAGATGGGTGCGGAGGGCCGACCAGGCGGGAGGGCCAGTGCTCCTTCGCCCCCTGCGAGACCGAGTGCTCCTGCGCTCTCGGCCCGCGGTGCTGGGCTTGGTCGCCGGAGGCGCTGTTGCCGTCGGCGCTTCGACTTTGCCGGAGGCTCTGGTCGTGGGAGTCGGGTCCGCTGTGGTGTCGACACTCGGCTGGGAGGGGCTACACCACACCTTCAGAGCCCGAACTGTGGGAGAGCGCGCAATCAGATCTCAGGTGGCCAACAACCCCTCTTTGGCGTACACCATCCCCTTCCCCGGGATCGCCGGAGTCGTCGAGGCGGCAGGCAGAGGACTGTCAGCTGCGGACACAACCCTCATTATCGCTGCGGCGGGAGCGTCCACATGGCTCGTGTGGGAGGCCGTTGATTGGGTGGCGGGGAGGTCGCCACGAGTCTACGGTTGGATAACCCGCTGGGAGATCCGGGCTACCCGTGTTCGGAGAGCTCAGCTGGATGCCGCCGAACTCCGCTGGAGAGAGCGGGGATGGTGACCAGCAGGGTTGTTGCGATGACCACTCCGCAGCACCCTACTAAGTTGGGGCGCCGACGTCGCCGCGAGACACCACCTGGCCGGTGAAGTAGTCGATCACGATGGGGACCGACCGATGCTGCGGGGAGCAGTCGGGAGTCTGCCCAGGCGGTGGCGCCGGCCCGCACAACAGCGACGGGAAGGTGCCGGCTACGACCAGTGTCCACACCCATCGGCTGGAAGGCCCGTAGGCCGGCGCGTGATGGAGATCCACAACCGCCACTGAAACCAGCTTCAGGGGAGTGGACGAGAAGACCTGATCCGTCTTGATGCCAATGGCGATCGCGTCCGCTCTGGAGATGCCGCCTGGAGGTGGCCGCTGGCTGGTGGCCTGGGCGCAGCCGACCGACCACATCACGACCACCACCGTGAGGGCAGTAGTCGACCATTTGCGGCCGGCTCGACCGACCCAGTTCACAGCCGGTCTCGACAACCCACCACGATGGCTGAAACTCCCACAGTGACGGTTGAACTCCGAAGTCGCTTTTGCACACCACCAGCTTCCGACGCGTCCGATGCTACAGCCATCCCGGCAACACTGGTCCGGTCCAGGTAAGCTGTTGCGGTCGTGAAGCCAGCTCTGGACCGCGAGAGCCCGGTGCCGCTGTATCAGCAGCTGGCAGATGTCCTGCGCCAGGACATCGCCGGGGGAAGGTTGCCGGCCGGGGTGGCCTTCCCCTCCGAGCGCAAGCTGATGGCCCGCCACCAGGTCACCAGGACGACGGTCCGGAGCGCCATCGGGGTCCTTAAGCTGGAGGGGATGGTGGTGGCCGAGCACGGGGCCGGCAGCTTCGTCAGAGATCCCAAGGCGGATCGCCGGAGGGTGGAGGCCCGCAAGGTGGGAATGGCCAGGCCATCGCCGCCCAAGCCAGCTGGGTCCGCCGGGTCAGCTCCAGAGCTGGAGTTCCGGCTCGGGGCGATCCTGGGGACAGCGGAGCGGCGAATGAAGGCCACCACTTGGATGGCGGAGCTGCTCCAGGTGGGCGAGGGCACGGAGGTGCTCCTGCAGGAGGCTGTGGGGCTCGATACCGAGGGCATCCCTTCCATCTGCAGGGCGTGGCTCAGTCCCTGGGCGGAGAAGGAGCTGGGAGTGACCGAGATCGACCTGGTGGGCCACTGGCTGCCCGACGTGCTGGCCCTCAAGGGGATCCTCGGGACGGAGGGGGAGGATGTGGTGGAGGCCGCCATGCCGACACCCGAGATCAAGCAGCAGCTGGCGCTGCTGGACGGCGTGCCGGTGCTCCAGCTGTACCGGGTGGTGAGGGAGAAGGAACGGGTGGTGGCCGTGGTAGAGACCCAACTGTCGGCCGACCTGACCACCCTGGTCTTCCCCCGCGTTCCACTGAGCTGCTAGCCGGGTCTCAGAGAGGGGTTCTGCGGGCCGGCGCAGGGACACTGCCCCGGCTTGTGGAAGTGGTGCGCAGCCGGAGCTCGTGTCCGGCAGTTGCCCACTGAGAAACTGAGATCCGGAGCTTGGGCGTCTTGCGGAAACCACTTGAGCCGACCCTTGACGCGGTAAGTGGCCGTGCTAAGATGGACCGTACCACCTGGATGGTATCAGCGCCGAAACAGAGAGGTGTGACATGGCGGGACCCGGGAGACCACGGCCCTTGGGAGAGGAGAAGGGCGGAAGGCTCTTT
>JAKABA010000217.1 GCA_021802115.1 bacterium
GGAGCCCAGGCAGGGAACTGGACCTGCGCCCCGCTTCCTTGACAACTACTCAGAGCTGAGCGCCATACCCCGGGCAGGCGCGATGGTTCAACCTTGGGTGCATTGGCAGGTTGCGCGAGGGGTCTAAGTTTGGGCTGACCATTCAAGACTGTTCAGGTAATCATGTTGCCGGTGGCGACCATCCTTTCTCGCCAGAGACTTCCGGCTGCCTAGGTTGAGGGGTCACCGGTTCCGGCAATGATCCCGCCGCGTCGCCCAAGGCAGCCTGAGCAGCCGTCAGAAAGGTCCGGCGAAGCTGGCCAAGTCGGGTTCCCTCCTGAATCCATCGTTCCACGAAAGCCTCATCACGCGTCACATGCGTCAAGTTCTGAAGGAAAGTTCGCTGGCCCGGCACCGAAGTGCCCAACTCCAAGAGCCTGGCACACTGCACCTCGATGTCGCTCGCAGTTCGACTGATCTCCCCGCCGCCTCGCAGCCATACTTCACTTACGGCCTTGTGTAGCGCAGCCAAGTCCTGGGACAGCCAGTCGTATAGCTGCATCGGGTCGACTGGCTTACGGTGATGAAGCGCTACGTCTAACCCTTCCGTCAAGCCTGATCGCACTTGGATGGTGCTGTCAAGAACTCTGGCCCGGTGCGCCACCAACATCGAAGCTGACAGCACATCCGAACACGCGGATGCAAAGTGCTGTCGGCGGTCTTCTGAGGTACGCCACCGCGCCTGAATCCATGCGACTCCAAGACTGGCGGCAGCAGTAAGAGCCGACGCCCCAAGGGCCGCGACTACAGGGACCCAGAGAGACATGGATGCCAGTGTCCATACGATCCGTTGATGGGGGCGTCGATACACGCGCCCAGTTTCCACCGTGGCCAGGCAGGTAGCTTCGACGATATCCCAAGGGTCTCCGACCTCACAACGCCAACTCCGGCTGATCCCCGCCCCGTTCTATAGTTCTTTCAGCGCGCTGGAACGTGGGCGATACTAGTGGTGGAAGCGATGGCTTCCGACCCTCCTCCACCAGCTCCCTGATGCTCAGGATCTGGATCTTGGGACAGTCGCGGTCCCAAACCCGGTACATCCCCGGCGTGCTGGCCGCTAGGCGCATCTCCCGCGTAGGGCCCTCCAATGTCACAAGGATCCCTATGGCCTCCTTCTCACGCTCCGGGTTACCCGTCCACTGACCACGCCGACCAGCCGAGCGGCGATCATGGCGGACTGAAGTACCCGAAGGCGTCCACGACAAGGTCGGTCGTGCCCTGGTCGTTGTAAGCCGTGGTGGTGCCGGAGGTACTGAGGGTCGCTACCGTCAGATTCGGCACGGTCTCGCCGGGCAGCCAGTTGATGTCCGACGCCAATGGGCGGGTCGGCCCCGGATAGACCGTCAGGTAGCTGGGTGCGGTGGTGTCCGTGACGGTGAAGTTGGCAACCACTGCCGTGGCCTGAGCCCCGATACCGTCGACCCCCGCCAGATCCAGCGTCAAGGATCCACCCGGTCCTAGCGTCTGTCCCGTGACCCTGGTATCCAAGACCCGGACTGGGTTGATGGGAGTGAACAGCCCAGCGTTGGACGGCGCGGTGCCTCCGCTGACGAAGTAACCGTCTACATCCACCACTACGTCGGCTTGGCCGAACTGGTTGAAGACCGCAATCTGCCCCGTGGGGCCGACGGGGACGACCACGCGGTTCGCAACAGTGTCCCCCGCCACCCAATTCAAGTTCGAGGCCAGAGGTTGACTCTGCCCCTGTGGGTAGACCGTCAGATAGCTCGCCGCGGTTGTATCCGTGACGGTAACGTTCATGATCACAGCAGCCACGCCGCTGGACGGCACTCCTCCCATGCCGGTCACCTGAATGTCCAGCGTGGCACCGGGGCCCAAGGTTTCTCCGCTGTAGGGCTCGCCGCTGTTTAGTCGAGTGTCAGCAATACGAGCTGGCGTCAGGGCGACGTAGCTGCCCACCGTGGAGGTCGGCGGCTCGGGCGCGAAGTACCCCTCCAGGTCAACCACGACGTCAGCTCGACCTTGGTCGTTGTAGAAAGTCACCTCTCCCCCTGCGCCCACGGGCACGATCACGAGGTTGGGCGCCGTCTCTCCGGGGGACCAGTTTAGGTTCGAGATCAGCGGTTGGGGTTCGCCCGCCGGGTACACGGATAGGTAGCTCGCATTGGTGGTGTCGGTCACCGTCACGTTTAGTGCGACAGCGGTGGCGTCGGAGGGGACAGCGCCTCCCACCACCTTCAGGTTGAGACTGCTGTTTGTCCCAAGGGTCGTCCCGTTCGTCCTGGTGTCGAGCAAGCGGGTTGGAGGTAAGGCCGTATAGGCGCTCATGACGTAGGTGAACTCGTCGGCAGAGGTGACGGCACTCGTCCCGTACGGCGTCGAGACCGTCACATCGACAGTTCCGGGGGAGCCAGCGGGGCTGGTCGCGCTGATAGAGGTCGGCGAGACGACTGTGAAGGTCGTCGCCCGAGTGGTGCCGAAGTGCACCCCCGTCGCGCCAGAGAAGTTACTGCCAGTGATGGTTACGGAGGTGCCACCACCAGTCACACCGTAGTCCGGGCTGACCGCTGTGACACTTGGGGGGGGCACATACGTGAATTGGTCGGCGGTGGTCACGGGCGATGTTCCTGTAGAGGTGGTTACGGTCAAATTCACGGTCCCAGCCGCTGCCGCGGGGCTTACTGCCGTGAGTTCCGTCGACGACACCAGCGTGACCGTGCCAGCCGCAGCCGTGCCGAAGTCCACCACTGCGCCAGACGCGAAGTTAGAGCCGGAAACGGTCACGCTCGTGCCGCCACTGGTCGGCCCGGTGGTCGGGCTGATGCCAATGATGGTCGGTGGAGACAGGGTCAGTTCGCCGATCGCAGTGCCCCAGTCGCTCCCGCTGGTGGGCGCGTACTCAGAGGCCAGCCAGACATCGGTGGGATCTGATGGATCAAGGGCCGCACCCGAGTAGTCACCCCAACGGCATCCCGTTGACCCGCCACATCCCCCAGAGTAGGTCCCCGCCCCTGCTTGCAGGATGATGTCCGAAAACGAAGACGCCCCAGCCGCAAGTGTCAATCCAGTAGCCTCGGGATAGATGCTGGTCGAAGAGAAGGTCGCCGCGATGAAGAGGTTCCCCCCCAGGTCGGGCTCAACCGCGGGATAGTACAAGTCACCGCCTGCATATCCCAGACTTGCGTCCAGTGTCACGGTCGGAGAGGATCCCAGCGCGACCTCGATCACGCGGGTGCAGGGGCGCGCGACCGTGTCACCAGACGGTATGCAGCTAGTGTTCCCTGAGACATACAACGTGCCCCCGTCGTAGGTGACGGAGAGGAACCGATCGTCGTCAGTCGCAATCGATGCCGGGGCCCCCGGCTGATCGGCCAGCGGAGGGTCGACCGTGGGCACCATGGACGGGTCGTACTCCGTCCACGTGACCGTGCTGGGGGGCACCCCGGTTAAGGCCACCACCCCGATTGCCGAGGACCCTGTGAGGCAGCTACCACTAGTAGCGGTGCCACAGCTGTTGTTATAGGCGGCGTAGGCAGTCGTGCTCGAAGTGAGTGAGATGGCAGGGACCACATCGACGCGCGTGGGATCCGGGCCAAAGTATTCATAGTCGAAAGCTGATCCGGCCAGAAGCTCAGACTCGTTCAGAACCCAAGTTTCCTGTCCCGAGAAGCTTGGCGGGCTTCCAGAAAAGTCGTTCCAGGACAGGACAACGACGCTGGAGTCGAAGCCAACCTTGGGCTGATCCTGTACAACCCCGGTGCGCGCAGAGATCGTGTAGACGTACCAATTCCCGGTCGGGTCGCTTGTCTCCGAAACCGCAAGATAGACTTGGCTATCGTTGGAGCTGTCGAAGGAAAGCCCAGACAGAAACCACCGGCCGGCGGCCGGGTCGTAGGCGACCCGCGGGTCCGTAAAGGTGTACCCACTGGGAACCGGGAAGAACACGTTCAAGTCTGCCGAGGCGAGCATGGCTCCGGTCTTGGACCAGACCCAGAGGCTGCTATTGACCGGCTCCAGAATATCGGTCGGACCGGCAGCGACCTGGGTATCCGGAGGGAATACCGCCTGGTCGGAGCCGAAGGCCGCTATGTCGGAGTTCAAGCTGGCTGCCGGGAAGCTGGCCAGCAGGGCGGGCGTGGATCCAGCCGTGGCCTGCAGGGCTGCCGCGTCCGGCCGCACCCCTCCGCCGGTCGCAGACAGGACTAAGGGGGGCTTCGTCGGGGGCTGCAGGCCGGTCGGCGCCCGACCCCGCACTGAGAGGAATGGGCGTCTTAGGAGGGGATGCTCCCCCGGGGCCGCACGCTCGGTAGCTGCCCGCCGGAGGTTGACGGACACCGGCGCTCGGAGTATCCCCGCACGAGAAGCTGGCGCGGTAGCATGTCGCGACGTCGCGTTTACGGAGGTCAGCACGCCAGCACCAGCCAGGAGGGCGATTGCAGCGGCCGCGACGAACGCCAGCCAGGGTAGTCTCACCATTGGGCTGCCTCCCGCCGTAGCGTCAGCCGTCGCTGCCAAAGCAGTTTACGACCACGGGTCGCAAACAACCGACCGGTTGTTCATCTTAGTGCAGACCGGTCAGGGCGAACTTGAGGGGGGCCGTAATCCTCGACGACGGTTGTTTAGGGACGGCCCGGGCCCTGGCGACGACAGCGTCATCCTACGACTACCTGCCCTCTGACGCGGGCTTCTCTACTCGTTGCGTTTAGCGTTACAGTGGTGCTAGTGAACGCAACACCGGATAAGATCGTCGCCGGGCTACTGGCGTCTGGCGCCAGCTCGACCACGCTGGGGATCGTGGCGGGGGTCAACCGATCGTCGGCTCTCCGGTGGACTCGTGGCGCCCGGCCGAGGGGACCAGCGAGAGAGCGCCTCAGGACTGCGCTTGACTTGCTCGAGCGTCAGCCGCCGGGAGCCGGAGTGAGCTTTGGCCAATGGCTCGCAAGCAACAACCCAGCACTCGGAGGATTGACTCCGGCGGTGTGGATCAGGGAGGGGCGAGAGTGGTCCATGCTTGCGGACTCGTGGGCTGCTGCTTCGGGCGCCCCCTCGCCACCTGAGGAGCGGGTCGGTATGCCCGATGCCGTCGCTGCTCCCCTCAGCGACATTCAGAGTGTGATTGCGGGCCTCGACCTCGCACCGCTGAGGATGACGGCTGACGTTTCGGGGCTCGTAAGCGCGCTGAGCCTCCCATCGAGCCTGATCGCCGACTTCTCCCGCAACCTGCAGATGTTGGCGGTGTCCTCGGCCGCTTCTCAAATTGGGCAGCAGATGGCGCTGGTCAGCCAGTCGTTACACGGCCTCACCGCAGAGTACGTTCGGGTGGCAGGCATTCTGCCGCTGGCCGAACAGACGCGTGCGTTCCGGGGTATGGAGGCGGTTCTGGCGGGGCTTGGGGACGTGCGCCCGAACTACTCCTACTCGAAAGTGCTCTCGAGCCTGATGGGCGACGTGCGGCCGGCCATCGGCTCACTCGCCCTGGGAATCGATCTACAGCTAAGTACGTCGTTGGCGTCAGCCCTGGCTTCTCTCCCGGCCCTCCAACGCCCATACCTTCTGGAGCGGACAAGTTGGCGACGGTGGCTACCCCAGCATCCAAACGCGCTAACCCGATCAGGCACCGTCGAAACAGGCTGGCTCCTAGGCGAGACACACAACGCGGCGCACGCGAGTGTGGCAGCCCTAGGCAGCCACGCGGAGGGGGTCGACATTGATGAGGTGGCTGCCGCGCTCAGCGGAGTGGCCTTCCAGTTCCCAGACCTTCTAGCCATGGAAGTGCCTGGGACCGGGATGGACATGAGGAGTCTCGTGCGCACTATCGAGCCACGCCTTGATGACAGTCTCCAGGGGGCGATCGATCGCCTACGCGATGGCGGATCCGATAGTGCGCGGCAGGCGGCAGCCTCTCTAAGAGCCGCGCTTGACCAGTTGGCTGACCACCTGGCCCCCGGCTCGCCGAAGGGTCGCGTCGAGAGGTACGTAGCGATCCTCGAAGTTGAGCAAGGGAACCCTGACGGCACCCTCCTCTATCACCAGATCTGCATCCTCTACTCGTCGTACGCGTCGTTGAGCAACGCCGTTCATAATGAGCTCGACATTGGGGGGGTCAGGGCAGTCGCCTACGGGATGTTTAGCGCTATCGCCGGAGTCCTTTCGAGGTGGGCGGGGCTGGGGCACTAGCGCCGCTCCCAGCCGAACGCCTTCCAGTACCAGGAACCCTCACTCCCCCCCGGACAGACCTATGGGGTCCCCTCAGCCCGACTTTGACACGGTGCGGCGGAAGTGAGATCAAACTTGGCTGGTCGTGTCACAACATCGAGTTGGGACGTGGTGGCTGGGTCAGGCTGCGGCGGTGAGGGGTAGCCGAGCGGGGAGGGTGTAGCCCAGGGCCGAGGCCACGGCCAGCGCTTCGGGCGTGGGCCGGGTACAGGCCCGGATCGGGGCCGGGACGCCGGGGAGGTCGTAGGTGACCACCCGAAGTGGGTCCAGCGCCTTGAGCGCCGCCCTGGCGCTGTAGGGGGCGCCGGCCTGGAGCAAGCGCTGGCGCAGGTGGTTCTCCATCAGGTAGCCCAAAACGCAGAGGAAGATGTGGGCCCGGATGCGCCGCTCGGTGAAGTGGTAC
>JAKABA010000218.1 GCA_021802115.1 bacterium
TCGAGGTCGGTGATCCGCAGGATTCTGGTCATCCAGAGGTATCCGAGCACGATCAGGGCCAGCAGGAAGGCCAGAATCAGCTGCCCGCCCAGGGAGTGGTAGGGCTCGAGGTAGGCCGGGTTCACGACCCGGAGCACGACTATCAACAGCAGTGGCATCACCGCTATCACGAGCGCTCCCAGGCGCCCCTGGGCCTGCTCCGCCCGCACCTGGTCCTCGGCCGCCTGGATCTGGCGGGCCGCGCGGGCCAACTCGTCGAGAAGGGGAGCGATCCTTCCCCCCGAGCGCCCGCCGACGATGAGGGTCGTGGCGATCAAGGTGAACAGAGGCTGCCGCAGCCGGGAGTCTGCCTCGACCAGGGCCTGCTCCAGGGTCACCTGCTGCAATCTGGCGACCACCCGCGCCAGTTCCGGCCGGAGGTCGGGGGGACCGCTCTCGGCCAACACCTGCAGCGCCTGACGCACGCCATGGCCGGCCGGCAGCAGCTGGGCGAGCAGGTCCACCGCGGCCACCAGCTGCTCCCGGACGCGCGCCCGCGCGGCCGCCAACCGCCAGCCCGCGATCCCCCTCTCCATCAAGACCCCGAGTGCCGCCAGAGTGAGCGCCGGCAAGGGAAGCCCGAGGATGAGCCAAGCGACCGAGCCCACCCCGGCTCCGGCCGCCAGGCTGGGCATGACCGCCACCGCCAGCTGGCGCCAGGCGAGCGGACGCCGAGCGGAGCGGACCTGAGAGCCGGCTCCCCGCGTGGCCGGGCTCAGCGCGAGCCAGGCGAGCAGGGTGGCGGCCAGCGCCGCCACCGCCGCCAGAACCACCAGCAAAGCCCCGGGCTGGAGCACGTTAGGACGTCCTCGCGGAATCGACGAGCCCGCCGAGCAGGCTGTTGACCACGATCCCCGCCCCGTCGAGCTTGTCCTGGATCTTGGGAGAGAGATCATCCAGCCGGCTCAGGTCCCAGGCCCAGGTGCCTCGGGCTCGTTGGAAGTGGCACACGCTCTCCAGCAACGGCAGGTCACCCTCGACCTGGCCCGTGACCAGCCCCACCGCCTGGATGACGCGCTGGTCGCTGCCGTCGGATCGCCGCATCCTGGAGAGGTGGATCACCACATCCACCTTGGCCGCCAGCTCTCTGGCGATGGCGCCCGGGTCGGCCCGAGCCTGGGCGGGGTGACGCCGGACCAGCCCCGCCAGCCGGAGCAAGGCGTCACGGGCACTGTTGGCGTGCAGGGTGGTGCCGCTGCCGTCATGACCGGTGCCCATGGCGTCGACCACATCGAGCGCCTCCGCGCCGCGGCACTCGCCCACGAAGATCCGATCAGGTCGCTGGCGCAAGGCGTTGCGCACCAGCTGCTGAATGGTCACCTCGCCTCGGCCTTCGGTGTTGGGGTCGCGCGCCTCCAGGGAGATCGTGTTGGGCCGTCCACCCTGGGGGGTTCGCAGGTGCAGCTCGCGCTGATCCTCGATGGTGATGACGCGCTCCCAAGCGGGCACCTCGCCGATGAGCAGGCGCAGGAGGGTGGTCTTGCCCGACCCGGTGCTCCCGGAAACGATCAGGTTCAAGCGCGCCCGTACCGCCGCCTGCAGGAGCGGGATCAGCTCCCATGGCAAGGTCCCCACCCCGGCCAGGTCCGCCAGTCGGCCGAAGCGGGCGAGCTGGTGCCGACGGATGGTCACCGCCATCGGCACCGCCACCGGGGGGAGCACCGCGTTGAGCCGAGAGCCGTCCTCGAGGGTGGCGGTCACCATGGGGCTGGCCCGGTCCAGGTGGGCAGACCCGGAGCCCAGCAGGCGCTGCACCGTGGCCAGCAACGCGTCCTCACTTTCGAAGTGGATGTTCGATGAGCGTTGACTGCCGTCCCGCACCACCAGCACCTCATCCGGGCCGTTGACGATGACCTCCTCGACCAGTGGATCCGCCAGCAGTTCCGCGAGCGGACCCAGGGGCGCGACGTGGGCGAGCAACCTTCGACGCAGCTCGTCGTAGGCCTGAGCGGTGAGGATCGGCCGCCGTCGGTGCGGGGCGGTCGAGTGGTAGCTGCGGATCTCGCCCTGCACCAAAGCCGCGATCCAGTTCCTGTCCTCGGGCTTGAGCTCGGTGTCTCTGCGCCTCTCCAGCTCCCCGGCGATCTTGGCCCGGACCGCCGTCAGCAGCTCGGATTCGATAGCATCCAGGGCCTCCACCGCGGGCTCGGCCAGAGTCGGCTTGGCGATGCTCATGAGTTGACCCCAGACCTCTCCATGGAGCCGGCCGCCACCGTGCGGCCCGCTTCCGGCACCGGATCCGAGGAGAGTCCGCCGAACACCTGGGCCGCCACCGCCCGCGTCGCGGCCCGCAGTGGCAACCGCAGTTGGCCCTCGGTGACGGCCGCCCTCTGGGCGCTGTCCGCGCGCAGGCACGCCCCCCTGTTGAAGGGGATGGTGGCCACCAGGGGGATGCCATAACGTCGCAGGAAGGCCGCGTCGGAGACCACCAAGGTGTCCGGGCCCGCCCCATTGAGCACGGCCAGGCTCGGCTTGGCCCGCAAGGGGTTCGCGAGCGCGGATCGCACCACCCGATCAAAGAGGTCCACCCCAACCGGAGTCGGCGACACCACCCAGCACAGGGTCTGGCACCTGAGGGCATGGGCTACCGCCAGATGGGACTCCAGCGGCCCCACATCCACCACGATCAGCTCGTGGTCGACACCGAGGAGGACGATGAGCGCATCGAGGATCTCCGGAGAGACATCTCCCGGGGCACCGGGCTCGAAGTTCCCCCCCAGGACGTCGAGTGGACCGCGGCGCTGCAGGTGGCGCTCGAGCAGCTCACGGTCGAGGGCACGAACCTTGGCCTCGTGGGCCAGGTAAGCGAGGGACCGGTCTTCCTTCAGATTGAGCCGCAGGGCCACCGTGCCAAGTCCGGACCCGGCCTCGATCAGGGCGACTCTGACTCCGTCCTCAGCGAGCGCCGTCGCCAGGTTGAGGCTTACGAACGTGCGCCCGGGCGCCCCGCCGGGTCCGACCACCCCCAGAACCCGATGGGGCCGTGGAATGGACCCGCCCGCATCCGCACCGTCCACCAGGTGGGACTTGTCATCCAGCCGACGGAGGTGGGCGAGGCGCGGCATCAGGGGGCGGGGCTGGAGACGGCGGTGTGGCACCCCCCTCCGTCACTTGGGCCCTCGATCGCCTGCAGCGCTCCCTGCGGACTGGACACCGCGCCTTCGGCACCGGGGCAGGCGGGCCCGTTGGCACTCACCGCCCAGATCGCCTGGGTGGCGTCGAGAAACAGCCAGGGCGCGACCTGGCTCGGAGGGACCGTGATGGTGATCTGGTGGGCCGGGTAGTCGACGCTGACTGCTCGCACCGACTGGGCCAACGGCATCACGCATCCGGACTGCGCGCTGCTCCCACATAGGTCGGAGCTGGACGGCGAGCCGGATCCGGAGACCGCCAGCAGATCGACCAGGCTGCCCGGACCGAGGTTGGATGGCATGGACGCCAGGGTCAAGGTGACCTCCCGCTGGCCGGCGGCGGCACCCATCTCCAGCTCGCTTCGCAGGATGACGGCCCCAGCAGGGATGTCCACCAGAGTGATCGCCCCTTGCACGGTGGCGAATTCGCGCTCAGGAATGGTGTCGGCCAGAGCCGCCGGCTGCATGTGCACCAGCGCCCCTCCCGGGGCGAGATCAGTGGTGTCGGCCTGCAGAGCTGTCCCCGCGGGCAGGTTTCGGGCCGCCACCAGCACCCTGTGCTGGCCGGACTGCACCTCCACGGCGATCAGGAGGAAGGCGGTGAGCGCGGCACAGAAGGTGATCAGCCCCACGGCCAATGCCAGTTTCCGCCTCACCGCTCAGCCTCCCTCATCGCGGCCGCCCCTCCCCTCGGGGCTCACTGGCGCCCACGATCCAGCTGATGAAATTTTGCTCCACGAAGGCCTCGGATGGGAACCCGAGCGGGTGTTCCTCGGGGGTAACAAGCGGCTCGGCCTCCCGGGGGCCGAGTTCACCGCGTTCAAGCGGCACCGCGCAGCTCGCTCGCCGCGCCGCATCGGCGCAGACGCGCCACGCCCCGCTTGTAGAGGGCACGCACCCGCTCCTTCGGCACTCCCCACTCGCGGGCGATCTGGTCGGTGGTCTTGCCGTCCAGGACGTGAGCTCTCACGGCCTCCGCCTGGTCTGGCGTCAGGTGGTCGAGCACCCGTTTGACCGTTTCGCGCTCGACCAACTCCAGGCAGGGGTCAGTGCCCTGGTCGGCAAGCGCGCGGTGCCGGGGATTCACGTCCATCAGCATCTCCAGGGGCATCCCGGCGTGGCGCTGGCGGACCCGGTCTGCTTCCCAGCGGTGGTGCCAGCGATGAAAGGCGATGCTCCGCAGCCAGGCTCTGAGCACAGACTCGCGGTCTCCCTGGAAGGAGTGCAGCCTCACAATCGCGGTTACGAAGACATCCTGGACCAGGTCCGCGCGATCCTCCGGCGGCCGCCGCCGGAAGCACCGCTCCACATCGTCCTTGAAGGTGCGAAACATCCACTCCACCGCTTCCGGCTCCCCCCGGCGCAGTGCACTCACCCGGTCCCCGAACTCGTCCTCACTCACCCCACTTCCTCCCGACGGGACCCTCCACGGCCCCTTCGCCGAGAGTCTTTCGCCGAGATCGCTCAGGACGGGTCCGGAAGTAGCCCGGAGGTCCCACCCGAACCGCTGCGCATTTGCACTGTTTGTGTCGGCGTCTGTCGGGGCGTAGGCTTGCGACTGTCGGGGATTGGAGGGACGATGGGCCCAGAGCGTGCGCGCGTGTTGGTGGTAGATGACGATCCCCTGAGCCTCGCCGCGGTCAGGAGCGTCCTCGAGCCGGACGGATATCACTTGGAGGAGGCCGTCGGCGGTCGCCAGGCCCTGGCCCAGATGGCGAGGGGAAAGCCCGACTGCGTGGTGCTGGATTACGCAATGCCCGGGATGAGTGGACTGGAAGTGGTGCGCGCCATGCGCGACTCCGGGGACGAGACCCCGGTGGTCATGCTCAGTGCCAAGGAGGACTCATTCGACAAGGCCGCCGGCTACAGCAGCGGGGCCGACGTGTACATCGGCAAGGCCGAGGACCCCAGCGTGCTCCGAGCGGCCGTCGCGCGGCTGCTGCACCACCGCACAGATGCTCCCTCCCGGATCGAGGCAGGTGGGTTGGTTCTGGACAGCGCGACCTGGACCTGCGTGATTGATGGCCGCGAGACCCGCCTGCCGCCGCGCGCCTTCGGGCTGCTGGCGGCGCTGGCCAGTCGACCGGGCTCAGTCTGGCGCAAGGAGCAGCTGGTGTACCGGGTGTGGGGAGTGAACTCAGATGTCTACAATCGCGCGGTTGACAATGCGGTGGTCGAACTGCGCAGGTTGCTAGGCGACAGCAGTCAGAACCCGCGCTTCATCCACACCGTGCGCGGGGTCGGCTACAAGTTCGATCCGCGGCCGTGAGCGCGGGCTGGCACGGCGCCGCGCCGGCGCAGCCGATCCCCGCCCAGGACTTCGCCAGCGAGATTCTCTGGCGGATGAGCCTCCCCGTGGCGGTGCTGGACCACTCGGGACACCTGGAGTTCGCCAACCAGGCGTCACTTGAGGGTCACCTGGCCGGCGCGGTGTTCGACAGTCGTGGCTTTCTGGTCGACCCCGAGATAGACGCACTGAGGCAGGAGGTCCTGCGGCACGCGCGCCACTCCGAGCTCGCAGTGCGCGCCATCCACTCCAACCGGGCAGGGGTCCTGGCCGAGGTGTTCGAGCTGGCCCAGGTCCCGGGTTGGACGGCAGTTGTCTTCCACCCTCCGGCTCCCAGCCCGGGGCCCGACTCCGAGCTGCCGTCCGCCGCCCTGATGCTGCACGAGCTCCGTTCCCCAATGCTTGGCGTGACCGAATCTCTGGACCGCCTCACCCAGGACTCCGCGAGAGCAGCCCCCGAGCTCAGCGCGGCGGTTTCGCGACAGTCACGAGCAGTGGCCCGCCTGACTTCCGTGCTCGCCGGCCTTACGGATCTGGTGAGGGCTGGCGAGCTGACCCCGGAACGATACCGCCACTCCCGCGTGAGTCTGGGAGAGGTGGCCCGCGATGTGCACGAGACCTTCGAACTACTCGCCGGCGCCACGGGGCACGAGCTCTTGGTGGCCGTCGATGAGGGGGTTCCTCCCATCAGGGGGGACCGTGCGCTCCTCACCCGAGCGGTGGCTAATCTGGTGGACAACGCCCTCAAGTACTCTCCACCGCCCGGCCCGGTGCGTCTGGTGGTGGCGGGTCGAGGTTCGCTCGCGGTGGTGGAGGTGTGGGACAGCGGTGCCGGGGTGGCCCCCGCCGACCGGCAGAGGATCTTCGAGCCGTTCGTCCGCCTCGAGGAGAGCCTCGCCTCCTCAAGCACGGGCAGCGGACTCGGCCTGGCGGTGGTCCACAGCGTGGTCAGGGCCCACGGTGGCAGCCTCTCCGTCGAGTATGAACCGGGGGTCGGGAACGTCTTCCGCCTGAGCTTCCTGATCTCGGCGACCCCGGAGGAGTCGGGTGGAAGCCGAGGATCAACCGCGCTAAACTCTTGGTCCGGCCCGCATGGCTCAATTGGTTAGAGCAGGGGACTCTTAATCCCAAGGTTCCAGGTTCGAGTCCTGGTGCGGGCAC
>JAKABA010000219.1 GCA_021802115.1 bacterium
GTCCTGACCGCGTTCGCCTCCGGCTGCTCATCGATGACCGGGATCGAGGCGGTCTCCAACAGCGTCCGCAGCTTCCGGCAGCCCCAGGGCCGCAACGCCGCCCGGACTCTGGTCCTGCTCGGAGCGTCCCTGGTGATCCTCTTCCTGGGGGTCACCGTGCTGGACATCATGTACGGGGTGGCGCCGCATCCTTCCGGCAGCCCGACCGTGCTGGCCCAGATCGCAACCGACGTATTCTCCGGCCCGGGCCGCTTCTTCTTCTACCTCATCCAGTTCGCCACCACCTTGGTCCTCATCCTCGCCGCCAACGCCAGCTTCAACGGCTTCCCCCGGCTCTGCGCTTTCCTGGCCCGGGACGACCGCCTGCCCCACCGCTTCGGCGCCTTCGGGGACCGCCTGGTCTACTCCGCCGCCATCTTCGTGCTGACCGCGGTCTCGGTCGCGGTCATCGTCCTCTTCGACGCCAACACCGACCACCTGATCAACCTCTACGCGATCGGGGTGTTCACCGCGTTCACCCTGGCCCAGGCGGCGCTGGTCCGCTACGGGCTGCGCACGCGCGGCCCCAACTGGCGGCGCAACGTCTTCATCAACGGACTGGGGGCGGCCGCCACTCTGCTGGTGGACCTCATCGTCCTGGTCGTCAAGTTCCCCCTGGGGGCCTGGGTGGTGCTCATCATCGTGCCCTTGCTCATCTGGTATTTCTGGTCGGTCAGCCGCCATTACGACAGCGCCCGCAGGCGGCTTAAGCGGGCGGCGGAATCACCACTGGCAGTCCGGGCCTCCGCCACGGTGGTCCCCGTTTCAGAGCTCGACTCCCCGACCGAGCGGGCGCTGCTCTACGCGACCACCCTGGGGCACCGGTTGGTGGTGGTGGACCTGAGCGGCGACCCGGCGGTGGGCGGGGCGATCCACCGGCTGCTGGACCGGGCGTGCGCTGAACTGGGAGAGCGGCGCCCGCCCCTGGTCGAGGTGCGAACCGGCGCGACCAAGCGGAGGCTGCGCGGCCTGCTCGAGGTGCTGGACGAGCTGCGCGGGGCAAGAGCGCAGGATCTCATCACGGTCTTGGTGCCGGAGTACGTGACCAGCGCAGGCCCCCTGGAGCTCTTGCGCCGGCCCAGTTCCCTGCGCCTGAAGTTCGCCCTATTGCGCCGGCCCGGGGTCGTCGCCGCCAGCTTCCCCACCGCCTGGGAGGGCAACACCCGGACGGTTGACATCACCGGAGCGCGGCGGCGGGTGGCGTTGGTCCCGGTCTCAGGGCTGGACATCCTCGCCCAGCGCGCCCTCAGCTACGCTGAGTCCATCGCCGACCAGGTGGTGGCGATCCATGTGGCGACGGGCCAGCCGCAGGACCATCCGAGCGGCCTGGCCGGGGAGACCGGCCCGGGCGGGGGCGAAGACCTGGGGATGGAGCCCAGCGAGGAGGCGCAGCTCCTGGCCGCCAACTGGGACTCGTGGTTGGCCAGAAACCACCTGGGGGAGCGCGCCGCCGGGCGCCCCGAGCTGGCGACGGTGCTGTCCCCCTACCGGACGGTGGTCCAGCCGGTCCTCCGCTACCTGCAGGTCTACAAGGAGAGCCACCGGGACGCCCTCTGCACGGTGGTGCTACCGGAGCTGGTGACCCGGCACTGGTGGAACCAGCTGCTGCACAACCACCGCGCCTTCCACATCAAGTCCGCTCTCCTGGGGCACTCCGACTTCGCGGTCGCCGACGTCACCTACGAGCTCCCCGGGGAGGGAGCCTCCACGCAGTAGGCAGGAGGGGTCCGACGCCCCCGCTTCTTTACACTCGCCGGTGTGAATGAAGCCACCGTTTCTCTGACCAAGCTCGAAGCCGAGGCGCGAGCCTCGGTGATCGCGGACTGCGCCTATCAGCTTGAGCTGGACCTGGCGGACGACCCGGACCGCTACACCTTTCACGTGCGCCTCGAGTTCACCGGCGAACCGGGGGCTGTGACCTTCGTCGACGCCGAGGTGAACGAGATCGAGCGGATGCTCTGGCAGGACAAGCCGCTGGGACTGGAGGCCGTGGCCGGGCAGCGGATCCACCTGCCGGCCCTGAAGGCTCGCAACGTGCTCGAGGTCTGGGGCCGTTCCCACTACCATCGCGCCGGCCTTGGGCTGCATCTCGCGATCGACCCGGCCGATGGGGAACGGTACCTGTACAGCGACCTGGAGCCCGCTGAAGCCCATCGGGTGTTCCCCTGCTTCGACCAGCCGGACCTCAAGGCCACCTTCCAACTGCGCGTGCGGGTCCCGCAGGACTGGACGGTCGTCTCGGCCGAACCTGGTCGCGCCGGGGCCGCCGCCGACTCCGACGGGGCCCGGTGGTGGGACTTCCCGACGACCCCGCGCATCTCCCCCTACGTGCTGGGGATAGCCGCCGGGCGCCTCCATGCGGTGCGCCGGCACCACCACGGCATTGATCTGGCGCTGTATGCGCCGCTCTCCCTGGGTCAGGACCTCGAGAAGGCGGCCGGGGACATCTTCGAAGTGACCGGCCAGGGGCTCGACTTCTACCGCGAGTTGTTCGGAATCCCCTACCCCTTCACCAAGTACGACCAGGTGTTCTGTTTGGAGAAGGTGAACGGGGCGATGGAGTCTCCCGGCTGTGTCACCATCACCGACCGCATGATCTTCCGAGGGCGGCCATCCGAACGGGAGAGGTCGCAGCGCGCCGAGGTGATCCTCCACGAGATGGCCCACATGTGGTTCGGCGACATGGTCACCCTCAGATGGTGGGACGACCTCTGGCTCAACGAGAGCTTCGCCACCTTCATGGCGGCGGTCGCCACCGATCGGGCTACCGGCTTCCACGACGCCTGGACGGTGTGGATCACCGCGTTCAAGAGGCTCGCGGTAGAGGAGGACCAGCACACCACCTCCCACCCGGTGGTGACCGCGGTGCCCGACGCCGAGTCGGTGCACGCCAACTTCGACCGCATCACCTACCAGAAGGGCTCGGCGGTGCTCCGCCAGCTGGCGGCCTGGGTCGGCGAGGACTCGTTCTTCGCCGGCGTTCACGAGCACCTGGAGCGCAACCGCTGGGGCAACGCGACCCTGCATGACCTGCTCCGGGCCGTGGGGGACGCCTCGGGCCGAGACGTCGTGCACTGGAGCCAGCTCTGGCTGGAGACGGTGGGCATCAACACGATCAACTTGGAGATCCAGTCCGCGGCCGAAGCCTCCGGGTCTGGGATCGAGGCGATCCATGCCGTGCAGTCGGCCCGCCCGTCCCAGCCCACCCTGCGGCCCCACCGCCTGGCCGTTGGCCTCTATGACTGGATGGAGGGGAGCCTGCAGCGACGCCGCCGTCTCGAGATCGACATCGACTCCGAGCACACGGCGATCCCGGAGCTTGTCGGGGAGACCCGACCACCTCTGCTCCTGCCCAACGACGAGGCTCTGACCTACGCCAAGATCCGTCTCGACCCGGTCTCCATGGCAACCGTCGAAGGCCACCTGGGAGAGGTCGACGACGCGCTGGCGCGCGCGATCGTCTGGGACGCCCTGCAGGACATGGTCAGGGACGCGGAGTTTCCGGCCAGCCGGTTCGTCGGGGTGGTGGCTCGCCACCTGCCCCAAGAGACCGATGAATCCCTGATCCCGGTCGTCCTGGCGAGCGCGCGGGGAGCGCTGGCGCTCTACGGAGCCCGGTCGGCAGCCGACCAGCTCGAAGCCGAGCTTGCCGATGCCTGCGCCACCGCGCTGGAGGCGACTGAGGCCGGAACCAGCCGGCAGCTGTCCTGGCTACGGGCATTCATCAGCTCGGCCATCACCCCCGGCCAGCTGGACCGCTGCCGGGAGATGCTGGAGGGGCGGAGCCTCCCCGACGGAGTGGTCCTGGACCTGGAGCTGCGCTGGCGCCTGGTCACAGCCTTGGCCAGCCGGGGGGTCGCCACCGTCGACGACGTCACCAGGATGCGCCGAGCCGACCGTACCTCCACCGGGATCGTGCGCGGATTGGCCGCCCAGGCCGCAATGCCCGTTCCCGAGGTCAAGGAGCAGGTCTTCAAGTTTCTGACCGAGGATGACTCGGCGACCGTCGAGGCCGCACTCTGGGCAGGCAGCAGCCTCGGCGGTGTCCGACAGGATGCCCTGTTGCTTCCCTACATCCCCCGTTTCTTCGACGCCGTCTCCCGGCTCCGGGAGCGCCGGGGGGTGGAGTACAGCCGTGACTTCGCCTACTGGTCGATCGGCGCCCTCCCGCCGCACCCCGACCTGCTCGCCGCCCTGGAACGAGAGCTCGCCCGCACAGAGCTGGACGCCGACCTGCGACGCATCTACCAGGAGGCGCTGGAGGAGGCGGAGATCGCGCTCAGAGCCCGAGAAGTCGACGAAGAGGAAGTGGCGCGGCAGAAGGACCGGGCCACCTCACCGGCGCCGGTCGGCTAGACCGAACAGCTCCAAGCAGGGTTCGAGTCCCTCGATCTGCACCTCGAGGTTGTGGGTGGCGAGCCAGCGCTCCCGACTCAGCCGGTAGCTCAGGTGCCGGGTTGGAAGTCCACGCCGCGCTACCAGCGAGACGCCGTTGCGCTCGTAGCCGAGACTTCGGGAAACTCCCAATGACGCCGGGTTGTCACTGAAGACCGAGGTCAGGGCCTCCTCCGCCCCCAGCCCCGCGAAGCCCAGATGCAGGATCGCGGCCCGCATCTCCCGGCCGAATCCGTGTCCCTGGTGCTCGCGCCCCAGCCAGGAGCCGGTGCCGAAGCTGCGAGCGACGGCGAAGTCCTGGCCCTTCATGTCCTGGGTCCCGATGACCCGGCCCTCGTTGAGAACCACCGGATTGTAGATCCACCGCTCCCGCGTCCAGCTCGCGACCTGAAGGAGAGAGTGCTGCACCACCGATCGCTCCAGTTCGGGGCTGGGCCGGTCGGTCCAGGGAACCGCAAACGGCATGTGCTCCGGGGGGTGCACTCCCCTGCCGGCCAGCTCGGCAAGCGCGTCCAGCAGCTCCAGGTCGGGCAGGCGCAGCTCCAGGCGTGGAGTCCGGATGCGCAGGTCGTAGAGCGGCCAGTTGCGCATGCGCCGACGTTATCAGCTCACTGATAGGCTCGCGCGCGAAGCGGTTGCACCGGCTTCGCTATCCTCGGTCGATGGGATACCCCAACTTCCTGGGCAAGCATGAGCTGGCCCCATTCTTCACGCCCCAGGAGTACCAGCAGTACCTCGCCGCCAACTACGGCTGGGAGGGCCTGCCGCCGCTGGCGGGCGTGATCCTCACCTTCCAGGCGACCTTCTTCCGTGAGGTGGTGGCCCAGTCGGGCTGGCGCCGGCTCCAGGCTCCTCGGTCAGCGGTCGGAGAGTTCCATGTTCTGGAGCAGGACCGGGGCGCGGTCGGGATCTCGGGCGGTTTCGGAGTCGGCGCCCCCGCCGCCACCAACCGGCTCGAGGACATCGCCGCCTCGGGGTGCTCACGCTTCATCGCAATCGGATACGCCGGGGCTCTGCAGCCGGATCTCCGAGTCGGCGACATCGTGCTGTGTGACCGGGCCATCCGGGACGAGGGGGTCTCCCACCACTACACCGCGCCCGGCAAGTACGCGCACCCGGACCCGGCTCTGACACAGGCCATGGGCACCCAGATGGACGCAGCCGGGATGGCCCATCGGGTCGGGACCACCTGGACCATCGACACCCCTTACCGCGAGACGGTGGACGAAATCACCCGCTACCGGGAGGAGGGAGCGCTGACCGTGGAGATGGAGGCGGCGGCCCTGGCGACCGTCGCCGCCCACCGGAACTACCAGTTCGCCACGGCCTTCGTTATCAGCGACGGCCTTTCCGCCCCGGAGTGGCGACCCGAGTTCCACCACGACGATGCGGCATCCGGGCTGCACCGGCTGCTGGAGGTGGCGACCGCCACCCTGCTGGCCGAGGACCCGGCCTGACCCTCGCCACGAAGGCGAGGCCGCGCCCCTGGATGCAGCCGGAAGCGATCAGGCCGTCCCCACCTCGCCGCGGGCCCGTTGGACATCCGCCCCGGTGACGCTCGTCGGCTTGCCCAACCCGTCGGCGACCGAGGCGCCGAGAGGCCGGGTCATGGCGTAGGCGAACCAGAAACACAAGACCGCATTCCAGCGCCAGCAGCGGTAGCCGGCAGGGGGGAGCGCCATCAGGACGAGGAAGAGGCCGGCGGAGGGAAAGTACCCCGTCCCGCAGGTGGTGGCGGTCAGATCTCCCAGAGCCGTGCCCATGGCGAAGGTCGCAACCACCGCCGCCCAGTAGAAGGCCTCGCGGCGCACCGTGTCCACGGTGTGGATGGAGAGCGTGCCCTCCACCTTCCACCAGCTGCTGAACACCCCGAGCAGCCAGCCCGCGTAGATCGCGGTCGCGATGGGATAGGGAACTCCCAGGGTTACGTGCAGCACGTCGGCCGCCATGGTGCCGAAAACTCCAACCATCACCACGACGAACCAGTAGGACCATGCCTGGTAGCACCGCCTGCGGAACTGCACCGCCAGCGCCACCAAGAAGCCGGCGAATCCGAGCAGGACCGCCAGCACCGGCGGCATCGCATGGACCATCGCGTCCGAGTCGCCTCCCCCATGGCGGCG
>JAKABA010000029.1 GCA_021802115.1 bacterium
GATCGGCGAGACCCTGACCGGTATCTCCAAGGAGGTTGGCGATGTGGGCATGGCGGTGGAGCGGGCTCAGGAGAAGACCCGGGAGATGCAGGCCCGGGCCGCCGCCGTCGACCAGCTCATCGACACCGGGACACTTGGTACCCTAGGCTCCTCCGACGGAGATGACATCGATCGGCAACTCCGCCAGGGACTCACCGAACAGGCGGTGGAGGCACAGTTGACAAACTTGCGCCAGGAGCTCCTGGACGGGCCATCCGCTACGCCGCGGATCGGCCCGGCGGGATCTTCGGGGGCACATTCGGAAGAGGGAGGCTAAGGGAATGCTGCACCTGATCGCGTTCATCGTCATCGGCGTGGTGATCGGCGCTCTGTTCGTCAGGCAGTCACGGGGCGCCGCCGCCTCGATCCGGGTGATCGCTGGTCTGGCCGGCAGCCTGATAGGAGGCTACGTGTCACTGGGGATCCTGGGCGAGGGGCACATCCGCGGCAAGTACGGCAGCCTGGTGATCGCCATCATCCTCGCCCTGATCCTCTCCGCTTTGGCAACCCGCATCTCCCAGCCCTCCTCGGCCCGCCGCTGACCAAGGGTCGGTCAGCGCGCTCAGCCCGGCAGGCTTAGAAGGTATTCGCGGGCAGCCTCGACGTCTCGGGAGATCTGGGCCACCAGCTCGGCCTCGGTGCCGAAGACGGCCTGATCACGAAGGCGGCTCAGGATCTGGACCTCGAGCGTCTGGCCGTACAGCGACCCGGGATCCTGGAGGCAGTGGACCTCCAGGGTCCTGGGACCGGGACCGTACTGTGGCCTGGTGCCGATGCTGCCCACCGCCGGCAGCAGCTCGATCCCGGCGGCCCTCGCCCGCATCACGTAGACCCCGTCCGGAGGCAGGGCCTGGCCCTCCGCCCAGCGCAGATTGGCTGTTGCAAAGCCCAGCCTTCGGCCCCTCTCCTCACCGTGCTCCACCTCGCCCAGGATGGTGAAGGGGTGCCCCAGCAGGACCTTTGCCTCCTCCAGCCGTCCCTCCTGGAGCAGCTGGCGGATGGCACTGCTGCTGACCTCTCGCCCCCCCACCATGACCGGCGCCACCACCTCGAGCGCCAGGCCCTCCTGCTCGCAGTAGCTCTGCAGGAAGGAGAGCCGACCGCTGCCGCCGCGGCCGATGGAGAACCGCGGCCCGGCCACGATCGCGGTCAGCCGGTAGCGGGAGCGCAATCGGTTGAGGAAGTCGTCGGGCTCCAGCGACCGCAGGTGCTCGTCGAACGGCAGGACCAGGAGCCGGTCGACCCCCAGCGCACCCAGGAGCCGCCGCCTCATCTCTGGGGGGCTGAGCAGGGGGATCGGATCCGCACCGCCCAGCACGATCCGCGGATGGGGGATGAAGGTGGCGGCGAGAACCAGGCCCTGGGCGCGATCGGCGTGGCGGCGGGCAGCCGCCAGCAGCGCCTGGTGGCCCAGGTGGACGCCGTCGAAGTTGCCGATCACCAGCACGTGGGCGTCATCCTCGAGAGCCCCGAGGGCAAGCGGCATGCCGAAGTCGGCGCGCATGGTCATGGGCCTACCGAGACCGCCTGGATCAGCCGCCCAGCGGCAGCAGGACCTTGGTCGGCCTGAACCGCATCCCCACCAGCTCTCCGATCGCCAGCAGCCGCCCATCCGCCCCGTGGGCACGCACCTCCCACGGCTCACCCGCAGCCGCCTGGGGTAGCCCGTGGGGCAACCGTTGCACCCACACCCCCTGGCCCCGCTGGACGGCCTGCGCCGAGCTCGCCAGCAGCTCCAGCCGGGGCAGGTCCTGGACCACCACCTCAGGGGACAGCAGCAGGCTGCGAGGATCGGGTGAGTTGGCGAGTTCGTCGAGGCTCACCGCGTCCGCCAGCTTGAAGGGCCCGTACTCGGTCCGCTCGAGCCATGCCAGCACCCCGCCGACCTCCAACCGTTCGCCCAGGTCGGTCGCCAGGACCCTGAGGTAGGTGCCCTTGCCGCAGACCACCTCCACCTCGGCCTCCGCCACCACCCCGGGGGTGAACCGGCGCAGTCGGATCTCCTTGATCTCCGCGGTGCGGGCCTTGCGTTCCACGGTCACCCCCTGGCGCGCGAGTTCGTAGAGGTGCTTGCCCTGGTGGCGCACCGCCGAGTGCATCGGAGGGATCTGCTGGATCAGGCCCACGAAGTGGGTGAGGGCTTCAGCCACTGCGGCCTCCGTGAGGTGGGCCGCCGACGCCACCTGGCGGACCTCTCCCTCCAGGTCCCCGGTGTCACTGACCTCCCCCAGCCGCAGACGGGCGTGGTACGTCTTGGTCTGGCGCAGGATGTGGTCCACCAGCCTGGTCGCCCTGCCCACGCATAGCGGCAGCACCCCCGAGGCGGCGGGGTCGAGCGTGCCCGCATGGCCGACGTGACGCTCCTGAAGCGCCTGGCGCGCCACCCTGATCGCGGCAAACGAGGTGATCCCCTCCGGCTTGGCCAGGTTGAGGACCCCCGTCACCTGCGGTCCCTCTTTGTCCCGGCGCAGGGGGTTAGCCACGGTCCTGGACGGTGCGCTCATGACCTGTTCCCGGCAAGTGCGGCCCGCGCCTTGGCTAGGATCAGCTGCTCCAGCTCCGGCAGGGCCATCTCCACCTCAGCACCCGCCGCCCGCAGATGACCGCCACCGCCGACATCCGCGACCAGGGTGTAGGCGGCCAGGTCGCCACGGGTGCGCACGCTCACCTTGGTGAGATTCGCCTGCTCCTGCTTGAAGAGCAGTGCGCACTCCATGGTATCCAGCGACTGCAGCAGATCGATGATGCCCTCGGTCTCCTCCATCCGCGCCCCGGTCTCCTCCAACATCTCGGTCGTCACCTCGCTCCAGGTGAGACGGCCGTCCAGCTCGTAGCGGGCGGCGGCGCACGACGCCGCCTGCAGACGCAAGGTGGTCTGGGGACGCGACTTGTAGCTCTTAAGCGCCACGAAGGCCACGTCCGCGCCGAGGTCGGCCAGCTCCGCCCCGAGGTGGAGCACATGGGCGGTGGTGTTGTCGTGCCGGAACCCGCCGGTGTCGGTGAAGATGGCGGCGTAGAGGTTGGTCGCGGCCTCAGGCCCAATCCGGGCACCCCAGAGGCGCAGCACGTCGTAGATGATGACCCCGGTGGCGGCAGCCTCCCGGTCCACGATGGCGAGGTCGCCGAAGCCGTCGTTGCTGGCGTGGTGGTCGAAGAGGATGGTGAGCGGGGCGCGCTCGATCCTCGGCCTGAGGTTGCCGAACCGGCCGGGGCTGCCGGCGTCGAAGGCGATCGCCACCGCATCGTCCGGCGCCGGGTCGCGGTTCACGGTGGCGTAGCCGGGCAGGTAGGCGAGATTCAACGGCAGCGGATCGGGCGCCCACACACTGACCCGGCGCCCCATGCCCTTCAGGTAGTCGGCAAACGCCAGGGCCGACCCCAGCGAGTCCGCATCGGCATCCTTGTGGGCGACGCAGAGGAAGTCCTGGTTGGAGCGGATCACCTCGTCGATTCGCCGCAGCGTCTCAATCTCCACTGGGATCCCTCCCCTGTTCCAGCTGATCGAGGATCACCGCGACCCTCACCCCGTAGGCGATCGAGTCGTCAAGGCGGAAGTTGAGCCGGGGCACCCGCCTAAGGTTCTCCAACCGCGAGCCGAGCAGATGCCGAAGGTACCCCTCCATCCCCTGGAGCGTCTTGAGGGACGCCTCGCGACGCCTGTCGTCGCCGAGCGAGCTCACCTTCACCTTGGCCTCGGAGAGATCACGCGCACACTCGACGCCGATCACGGTCACCATCTGCAGGCGCGGGTCCTTCACGTCGTGGGCCAGCGCCAGCGCCAGCTCCTGCAGCAATTGGGCATTCAGCCGCTCCATCCGGTGGGGGTTGGCGGAATCGCGAGTCACGAACGGTCCATCCTCGAGCATCGCAACGGGTGACGAGGCCCGGCTGCGCCACTCACTATGGTCAGCGATTTCGCTGCTGCACCACGTAGCTCTCGAGGATGTCGCCCTCGAGAAAGTCCTGATAGCCACCGAGGTCGACTCCGCACTCGTAGCCCTGCGCCACCTCGCGGACGTCGTCCTTGAAGCGCCGCAGAGACTCGATGCGGGCACGCTGCACCTCCCTGCCGTCACGCATGACCGCCACCGTCGAACCCCGGCTGATCTTGCCGTCGGTGACCTGACAGCCCGCGATGACGCCGCTGCGGGGCACCCGGATGCGGGCCTTGACCTCCGCCCTGCCCTCGAAGACCTCCTCGAAGGTGGGCTCGTGGAGCCCGCGGATCGCCTTCTCGATGTCCTCGGTGATCTGGTAGACCACGTCATACGTGCGCACGTCGATCCCCTGCTTCTCGGCCGCCACCTTGGCGTTGGCGTCGGGGCGCACGTTGAACCCGACCACGATGGCGTTGGCGGCCGCGGCCAGGTCGACATCCGCGACCGTGATCGGCCCCACCCCTTCGTACACCAGCCGCAGCCGCACCAGCGGGTCCGCGAACTTGAGGAGCGCGGAACGGAGCGCCTCCAGCGCTCCCTGGGTGTCCGACTTGACCACCAGGTCGAGATCCCGCACGCTCTGGTCGCTCTGCCGGCTCAGTTCGGCCAGGCTGACCTTGGGAGCCTCGGCCCGCCCGGAGCGCTGGGCCAAGAGGGTGGCGGCGGCTCTCGCCTTCGCCTCCTTCTCGGACGGGACCACCTCCAAACGGTCGCCGGCGGTCACCACCTCGGGAAGACCCACAACCTGGACCGGCAGCCCGGGGCCGCAGCTCTCCACGCGCTGGCCCCGGTCGTCCACCAGCGCCCGCACCCGGCCCGCCACCGGTCCGACCACGAAGTGATCCTGCACCCTGAGGGTTCCCTCCTGGACCAGCACCGACGCCACCGGGCCCCTGCCCTTGTCCATCTGGGAGTCGATGATGGTGGCCTCCGCGGGCCGGTCCGGGTTGGCTCGCGGTTCGTGCAGGTCGGTGACCAGAAGGATCATCTCCAGGAGGTGGTCGAGCCCCTCGCCGGTCTTGGCCGACACCGGCACGGAGACCACATCGCCACCGAAGTCCTCCACGACCACTCCCCGCTCCGCCAGCTGCTGCTTGACCCGATCCGGGTTGGCGTCCTCCAGGTCGATCTTGTTGATCGCGACGAGGATCGGGACCCCGGCGTTCTGGACGTGCTGGATCGCCTCGGCGGTCTGGGGCATGACCCCGTCGTTGGCCGCCACCACCAAGACCGCCAGATCGGTGATGTTGGCCCCCCGGGCCCGCATCGCGGTGAACGCCTCGTGGCCCGGGGTGTCGATGAAGGTGATCTCGCGACCCTGGCGCCGCACCACCGAGGCGCCGATGCTCTGAGTGATGCCGCCCGCCTCTCCACCGGCCACATTGGTCTCCCGGATGGCGTCGAGGAGGCTGGTCTTGCCATGGTCCACATGACCGAGCACGGTCACCACCGGAGGGCGTGGCCGCAACTGGCCCGAGGCCGAGTCCTGCTTGAACTGCTCGCGCTCCGAGAAGCGCTCAACCTGAGCCTGGGGCGCCGCCTCCGGCGCCGCGATCTCGACGTCCAGCTGTTCCGCCACCAGCCGCGCGGTGCCCAGGTCCAGGGACTGGTTGATGGTCGCCAGGATCCGATGCTGGAGCAGGATCTTGGAGACCTCGGCCGGGGAGACCCCGAGTGCTTCGGCGAAGGACTTGACGGTCAGGTTTTGCGGCAGCTCGACCTGCTTGACCTTGGCTATCTGGGTTCCTCCTGCTCTGCTGCGCCGCTCCCCCGGGCTGAATTGGCAATGATACCCGCCAGAGCATCGCCAAGGCGGCTCTGATCGAGGTCGGCGGAGGGAGAGCGCAGGGTCCGCTGGAACCCGCGCTGCCTCACGGCTGCCCGCCAGCACTCCATCTTGGCACAGATGTAGGCGCCGCGTCCCGGCGAGCGCAAGGGACCGGAGTCGAGCTCGACGCGGCCCCCAACCAGGTGGAAGCGCACCAGCTCCGACTGCGGCCGGCGGCGCCGACAGCCCAGGCAGCTCCGGATGGGGTCACTCAGGCGTGGCCGCCCTCGCCGGAGGCTGCTGACCTGGGCCCATCCTGGGCGTGGATGTCGATCCGCCAACCGGTGAGCCGGGCCGCCAGCCGGGCGTTCTGACCCTCGCGCCCGATGGCCAGCGACAGCACCTCCGCAGCCACGGTCACCGTGGCCCGGTGCGACTCCTCGTCGATCTTGACCGTCAGCACCGGAGCCGGGGCCAGCGCCCGGGCGACGAACTCCGCCGGATCTGGGGCCCACTCCAAGATGTCCACCCTCTCCCCCGCCAGCTGGTCGACCACCGTGCGGATTCTGACCCCGCGGAGGCCAATCAGGGCCCCCTTGGCGTCGACCTCGGGACGCTGGGATTCCACCGCCACCTTGGCCCGCTCGCCCGCCTCCCGGGCGATCGCCCGCACCGAGACGATGCCCTCGGCCAGCTCGGGCACCTCAGCCTCCAACAGCCTTCTCAGCAACAACGGGCTGGTGCGCGAGGCCCGGACGTGGAGATACTCCCCGCCCGCCGCCCGCCGGGCCTCCATCAGGACGACCTTGAGGTGCTGGCCACGGCGGAGCCGCTCCCCGGGGATCTGGTCCATCGGGGCCAGCACGGCCTGCAGCTCGCCGGTGCGGAGGTACCAAATGCCCTGGTCCAGCCGCTCCACGATGGCGTCCACCAGCTGGCCTCGCTGCTCCTCGGCCTCGCCCACCAGCTTCCGCTCCCGCACCTCCCGCACCAGGCGGGAGATCCGGGCGCGGGTCAGCCGCGACACCCGGCGCAGGACCTCTGGCGGGAGCTCCGCCAGCGGCATGGCCAAAGCCGCGACCTCGGCCACCGCGGGTGCACCAATGACCGCATCCGGCTCTGGCTCCCGGGCCTCCTGGCTGCCCACGGCCACCAGGAGGGCGCCGTCGGGCTGCCCGAAGCTCGCGGTGACCGTCGGCTCCCACCCCCGCTCCTCGAACCACGCCTGGCGGACGCAGCCCGCGACCACATCCAGCAGTGCCTCGGCCGAGACCTCGGAGGCGGCCTGGATCGAACGCAGGGAGTCGCCGAGCGAGGAATCCGGTGCCAGCGCTCGCTGGGAGCTCACAGGTCCACCACCACCTGGGCCCGGCGAATCAACGAGCGCGGCACGCTGGTCGGCACCAGCCGGCCGCTGCGCGAGCGCCGGGAGACCAGCCCCAGCTCCGTGGCGGAGATCGAGACCAGCCTTCCCTCCACGACCTGCTCGCTGGCGTCGTTGGCTAGGTGGACCCTGATCCGGTGCCCGATGGCGGCCTGGTAGTCCGCCTCCTCGTGCAGCTGCCGCTCCGCTCCCGGCGACGACACCTCCAGGTTATAGGGGCCGGGGGTGAGTGACTCATGCTGATCCAGCACCTCCGAGGCCAGTTCGCTGGCCCTCCCGCAGTCGTCGAGGGTGACCCCGCCCGCGCGATCTACGGTCAGGCGCAGCACCGAGGTGCGCCGACTGGGGTGCCAGCTCACGTCGACCAGGGTGATCCCGGCTCGAGCCAGGACCGGCCCCACCAGCTCGCGCGCCAACTCCTCCAGAGGATGCTCGGGCATCGAATACACAACCTGCCTTCGTGGCGCGAGGAAGGGCTCTCCCGTTCAGACGAGATCCGTGGGCCGCCTCCAGCTCCTGATTCTAAGTCGAGCGGACCTCAGCGGCGCGCGGCGGCCGCCGCCGTGGACGGGATCCCCCCGGTGCGCCGCACCGCGGGCCTGGGGTCCATGTGGCGCCAGGCGGTGAGCAAGGCAGCGGCGTTGAAGATCGAGGAATAGGTCCCGGAGGCGATCCCCAGCAGCAGGGCCAGGGCGAAGCCCTGGATGGAGGCACCGCCCAGCAAGACCAGGGTCAGCAGCACGAAGATCACGGTGAGGGAGGTGTTCAGCGACCTGGTCATGGTCTGGGCGATGGACAGGTTGACCACCTGGTCGAAGCTCATCCGCGACCCCTGCAGGCGCAGGTTCTCCCGGATCCGATCGAACACCACGATCGTGTCATGCACGGAGAAGCCGACCACGGTCAAAACGGCGCTGACGAACAGCGCATTGACCTGCCCGAGGTCCGAGAAGTGTCCGAGGATCGCCCAGAGCCCCACCAGCACGAAGACGTCGTGGAGGAGCGCGACCATGGCCGCGATGGCGAAACGGCGGGCGCTGATCATGGTCTGGGAGAAGCGGAAGCCCAGGTACAGGGAGATCAGGACCGCCGAGACGATCACCAGGAAGACCGAGCTCACGACCAGGCTGCTGGCGATGGTCGGCCCCACCGTGCTCTCGTTGAGGTTGAGGCTGCCGTCCTTGGCCCTGGTTATCCCGAACTTGTGGTCCAGCGCCTGGGCGATGGATGACACCTCGCCGGCCGGGATCGGCTGGGTCTGGACGTCGTAGTAGTGGTCGGCCTGGGCGAGCACCTGGGCATGCGCCTTGGGGGCCGCCTGGTTCACCACCTTGAGCACCTGGGCCTGAGTGGTCGGCTGGCGCAGCTGCATCGCCAGAGTGTCGCCGCCCGTGAAGTCGATCCCCAGGTTGAACCCGGCCACCATGATGGTGATGATCCCGGGCACGATCACGATCAGGGAGGCCGCGAAGTACCAGTTGCGGTGGCTGATCACGTCGAAGCGCCGCCCCGACCGGAACTGCTGCGCCAGCCTCTCCGAGGGCAGGATCCGGGTGTACAGGGTGGGCCGCCGGGCGAACTCGAACCACCGGCCCACGTAGTGCAGCAGCGAGTGGGTGATCACGATCGCGGAGAACATGCTGACCGCCACCCCGATGAACAGGGTGAGGGCGAACCCCTGGACGTCGGAGGCCCCGAAGAAGAACAGGATGGTGCAGGTGATCATGGTGGCGATGTTGGAGTCGCGAATCGCCGGCCAGGCCCGCCTGAAGCCGTACTCCACCGCCAGCTCCAGGGGTCGGCCCTGGCGCAGTTCCTCCTTGGTTCTTTCGAATATGAGCACGTTGGCGTCGACCGCCATGCCCACGCTGAGAATGAACCCGGCCAGCCCCGGCAGGGTGATCACGACCGGGATCAGCTGGTAGATCGCCAGCACGATCAGGGCGTAGAAGATCAGGGCGACGCTGGCCAGGAATCCCGGGAAGCGGTAGTAGAGCAGCATGAACAGGATCACCAGCGCCAGACCCAGCGCCCCCGCCTTGAGGCTCTGCTGCACCGACTGCTGGCCCAGGCTGGAGGAGACCGTGGTGGACTGCAGGACCGCGATCTGGGCGGGCAGCGAGCCCGCGTTGATGTCGTCGACCAGCTGCTGTGCCGAGTTGTAGGTGAAGTTGCCGGTGATCTCAGTCTGGTTGCTGCTGGGGCCGTCCACCACCGGCGCGGTCAGCACGTCGTTGTCCAAAAAGATGGCGACCTGGGCAGTGGGCGGAGCCCCGGCGCTGCTCCCGCCGGCCCCGGAGGTGCTGCAGCCTGGGTTCTGCTCGCAGGCCTTGGTGGTCACCTTGTTCCAGACGGCCGCGCCTTGGGAGTTGAAGGTGATGTCGACCGCATATCCTCCCCCGGGATTGTTGCCGACCGCCGCCGCGGTCACGTCCGAGGAGGGCAGGTTCGGCAGGATCTTCCAGTGATACTTGACCCCCGTCGAGGAGACCGGGTAATCCAGCGGATTGTTGAACTGGCAGCTCGGTTTGGGGTGGTTGGCCGGGAAGCAGGCGCTCGGCACCAGCTGGTCCTGGTCGATGCAGGTCTGGGTGGTGCACGCCCCCGGGGTCCCGTTCACGGTGGGGGCCCCGGGCACCGCCACTGCGAAGTGGAGCTGCGCTGTCTGGCCGATGGTCTTCAGCGCCTGGCTGATCCCGACGCCGGGCAGGGTCACCAGGATCTCGTTGTTGCCCTGCGCCTGCACCTGGGTGTCGGCGACCCCTAAGGCGTTGACCCGCTTCTCCAGGATCGTGATGCTGGCGGTCTGTGCCTCCGCCATCGTCTTGCCCTTGGGAAGCCCAGTGCGGCAGCCGATCCCGGCCGGGTTGTCCGGCCCCTGGCAGATCGCCAGCAGCAGCGATGTCCCCCCGGAGAGGTCGAGCCCCTTGTGGATGTAGATCGGGGTCCCGAACAGAGTCGGCTCGTGATTGGCGGGGTAGCTGGCGGTGATGCTCTTGTGGCGGACGGCCACGTTGTAGATCTGGGCGTAGCCGTCAACCACGACCGCCCCCAGGACCAGGAGCACGACCAGCGCGAGCCACCACCGGTTGATTCGGATCACCGGCTGGCCCCTGCACAGGAAAGAGAGGATCTAGTCAAGGAGCCCTGATTTTAGGGCTCTTCGCCCGAGGAGTCGAAATCCTCCCTTGGCGCTGCCCGCGCCAGCGGTCTAACCGACCCTGATCCGCATCTCGGCAGAGGGGCTGTGAGGCTGCTGGGGCGGCCATGATCGCAGGCCAGGGCCGGCGGTCTGGCCCTGGGTCACGCCCCAGGCGAGGCGGCGGCACCCGACCGGTGCGGGCTGCCCTGGGGTGCAGGACCGGGCACGCCACGGCGAGCTGCCAGCCCCGGTGTCCCGTGGCGGCACAAGGGACTCAGACGAGGCCTACAACCGGCTGCGGGCGGCTCGCGCTGCGGCGGGCCCTTGATGGCCCCCCGGGCTGGCTCGGTCGGCGCGGCTGGGGCGCGGATGAGTTCGGTTGCGGCCGGACCAGCAGCCGCTTGGCGCCTTGACCCAGCATCGCTGGTCCACTCAGCTGTCTGAGTCGAACAGGTCGCCGGTCACCTCGGCCACCTCTGCCGCCAGCTCCCCGGGAGGTTCCATTCCCAGGTGGCGGTAGGCCCCCGCCGTCACCATCCGACCTCTGGGAGTCCGCTTCAGCATCCCGAGCTGGATCAGGTAGGGCTCCACCACCTCCTCCAGCGTGTGGGGCTCCTCCGAGAGCGCGGCGCCCAGGGTGCTCAGCCCAACCGGCCCGCCTCCGAACTGCTGGCAGATCAGGGAGAGCAGTCGCCGATCGGAGCTCCCGAGTCCGATCTCGTCCACCTCCAAGAGCCGCAGCGCCTCCTCCGCCATGCTAAGCCGGATGACGCCGTCGCCCTTGACCAGGCAGTAGTCGCGCACCCGGCGCAGGAGCCGGTTGGCGACCCGGGGTGTGCCCCGGGAGCGCGAGGAGATCAGCTCCAGGGACTCCTGGTCCATCTCGACTCCCAACAGCCGGGCCGACCGGGCGACGATGGTGCGCAGCTCCTCGGGCTGGTAGAAGTCGAGCCGGAACGTGGCCCCAAAGCGGTCCCGCAAGGGTGCGGAGAGCATGCCCTCCCTGGTCGTCGCCCCGATCACGGTGAAGCGGCCGAGGGAGAGCCGGATCGTCTGAGCGCCCGCCCCCTTGCCCGAGACGAAGTCGAATGCGAACTCCTCCATCGCCGGGTACAGGCTCTCCTCGACGGCGCGCTGCAGCCGATGCACCTCGTCGATGAACAGCACGTCCTGGTCCTGCAGGCTGGTGAGCAGGCTGGCGAGAGCGCCTTGGAACTCGATCGCCGGCCCACTGGTGACCCTGAGGTTCACCCCCATCTCGGCCGCCACGATGTTGGCCAGGGTTGTCTTCCCCAGCCCGGGCGGGCCGCAGAGCAGAAGGTGCTCCACCGGCTCCTGCCGCATCCGGGCCGCCTGCATCAGGATCTCGAGCTGGTCCTTGACCTGCGCCTGGCCCACGAACTCGTCCAGCCGGCGGGGCCGCAGCTGGCGGTCCAACTCGGGCTCGTCGCGGGCCGCCTGGGGCAGGAGGACCTCCTCGGAGTCGATCACGAAAGCCTCCCACTGCCCGCCGGCGCCAGCCGCCTCAGCGCTTCGCGCACCACCATCTCGATGGTCCGCTCCGACTCCGATTCAGGGGTGGGCACGGCCAGCTCCAGGGCCACCGCCCGGCGGGCCTCCGCAGCTGGAAACCCCAGCGCGGTCAGCGCCTCCACCGCCCGCTCCCCCAGAGCCCCCGCGGGTGCCGGGGCCGGAGCCCCCGGAACCGCCGCCAGGGAATCGACCTTGCCCTTCAGCTCCAGCACGATGCGCCGCGCGGTCTTCGCCCCGATCCCGGGGGCGGCCGCCAGCAGATCGACGTTCTCCTGCGCGATCGCCTCCACCAACCCCTGCCATTCCGAGCGGGACAGGATCGCCAGCGCCGCTCTGGGGCCGATCCGCTCCACCCCCAGCAAATGACGGAAGAGGGCGAGCTCCTCCACGGTGGCGAAGCCGTACAGGGAGATGGCGTCCTCTCGCACTGCGGTGTGGATCTGGAGCGTGACCTCGTCTTTGGCCACCTGCATCTGTCCCAGCGCCCGCTGATGGAGGTGGACCTGATAGCCGACCCCTCCAACCTCAAGCACCACCCAATCCTCCTCGACCCGGCTCACCCGGCCGCGCAGGGAGGCGATCACCCTGCCAGCCCCGCTGCGCTGTGGAGCGCCCTCCGCAACCCCAGCGCGTGCTGGTGGCAGATCCCCACCGCACAGGCGTCGCTGAGGTCGTCCGGTCCAGCGGGCAGCTGGTCACCCAGGATGAGGCGCACCATGCGGGCGATCTGGCGCTTATCCGCCGACCCGCTCCCGGTCACCGACTGCTTGACCTCGGCCGGGGTGTACTCGACCAGCGGAACCGCGGCCTTGGCGACCGCGCAGACCAGGACCCCCCTGGCCTGGCTCACCGCCATGGCGGTCGAGGTGTTCCGGCTGAAGAAGAGCCGCTCCATGGCGACCGCCCCCGGTCTCGCGCTGGCAAGGATCGCCCCCATCTCGTCCCATAGCTGCAGCAGCCGAGCCCCCTGCTCGAGGCCGGCGGAGGTGCGCCAGTAGCCGGCTGATCGCAGGCGCAGCCGGCCTCCCTCCCCGTCCACCAGCGCCCAACCGGTGAGCGCCAGCCCCGGGTCGACCCCCAAGACCAGCAACTGTGACTCCTTAGAAAGCTTCGGGTGGCCGCCTGGGCTCAGACCTCGGCGAGCGCCTCGTCGGGCAGCACCGCGTTGCAGTGGACCTCGCTCACGTCGTCGTGCTCCTCCAGCGCCTCGAGCAGCCGCACCACCGCCTGCGCGTGCTTCTCATCCACCTCCACCTGGTTGGTGGCCTGCATCGTGACCTCGGCGCTCTCGACCTTGTAGCCGGCGTCAACGAGAGCCTGCCGCAGCGCCTCCAGCCGCTCGGGAGCGACGTAGACCTCGACCCCCGAGTCTTCGACCTGCACGTCGTCCGCACCCAGCTCGATCGCGTCCAACGCCAGCTGCTCGGGGTCCCGATCCCCGGGGTCGATCACCACCAAGCCGGTCCGATGAAACATCCAGCCAACGGAGTTGGACTCGCCCAGGCTGCCTCCGGAGCGAGCGAAGAGGTTGCGGATGCCGGCCACCGTGCGGTTGCGATTGTCGGTCAGGGCATCGACCAGGATCGCGACCCCACCCGGACCGTACCCCTCATAGCGGATCTCCTCAATCGCCGCCCCCTGCAGTTCGCCGGTGCCGCGCTTGATCGCGCGCTCGATGTTGTCCGCCGGCATGTTCACCTCGCGGGCCTTCTGCATCGCCAGCCGCAACCGGAAGTTGCTGCCGGGATCGGCGCCACCCTCCCTGGCCGCCACCGTGATCTCGCTGGCAACCTTGGTGAAGGTCTGGCCCTTGCGGGCGTCCACGACCGCCTTCTTGTGCTTTATCCCCGCCCACTTGGAGTGCCCAGACACGGTTTACCTCCGCTTTCCAGTGGAATGATCCCCGATCAGTAGAACATGCATTCCCACCCATTCTACTGCCACCGGCTGTGGCCAAGAGCGTAGCACCAGAGCCGGACGGGCCCGGGATCCGCTCAAGGGACGAGCAGCCGGACGACCCGCCGCTTGCCCACCTGCACCAGCATCCGGTCCCGCGGGGTCAGCGGCTCCGACCAGCCCAAGACCTGGCGGCCGTCGACCCGCACCCCCCCCTGGTCGATCAGGCGGGCGGCCTCGCTGCGAGTCCCGGCCAGGCCGGCCAGCACCAAAAGCGCCCTAAGGTCGGTGGGCTCGGGCCCGACTCGGAGCTCCGGCACCGAGTCGGGTAGCTGGTGGTCGCGGAACACGGCGTCGAATTCCCGCGACGCCGCTCGCGCCGCCTCTGGGCCGTGGAACTGAGCCACCACCTGCTCGGCCATCGCCGCCTTGAGCGCACGGGGGTGGACGCTGCCGTCCTCGAGCCCGGCCCGGAGGCGGGCCAGCTCGGGCTCCGCGGTATCGGTGAGCAGATCCAGATAGGGCACGATGAGGAAGTCCGGGATCGACATGAGCTGGCCGAACTGCTGCCCCGGCGGATCGGCCACCGCGACCGCATTGCCGAGCGACTTGCTCATCTTGCGCTGCCCGTCCAGACCCAGCAGCAGTGGCACGGTGACGATGTCCTGGGGAGCCACCCCGTACGCCTGCTGGACCTCGCGGCCCCGCAGCAGGTTGAACAGCTGATCGGTGCCCCCCAGCTCCACGTCCGCTTCCACCGCCACCGAGTCATATCCCTGGAGCAGGGGGTAGAAGAGCTCGTGGACCCCGACCGGCTGCTCGCTGCGCATGCGCTGGTCGAAGTCGGAGCGCTGCAGCAGCTGGGCGACGGTGGTGGTCCTCGCCAGCCGCAGCACCTGATCGAGCTGGAAGCTGGAGAACCACTCGCTCTGGTGCCGCACCTCGCAGCGATCCTGGTCCACCACCCGAAAGAGCTGGTCCAGGTAGGTCCGGGCGTTCGCCTCCACCTGCTCGGCGCTGAGCTGGGGCCGGGTCGCCGAGCGCCCGGTGGGGTCGCCGATCCGGGCCGTGTAGTCCCCGATGATCAGCACCGGCAGGTGCCCTTGCTCCTGCCACCGGCGCAGCAGTCGCATGGGGACGGTGTGGCCGAGGTGGATGTCAGGGGCGCTGGGATCCACGCCGAACTTGATCCGGAGCGGCTTGCCCAGATTGAGCCGAGCCTCCAGATGCGCTCGGTCGACGCAGTCGACAACCCCGCGGAGAAGCCCGGCCGCCGGCTGCTCTGCAGGGGCCATGGTCATCTGACCCAAGAGGGTAGCGCACCGCCCGCAGGCCGGAGCGCCTCGGTCGGCCGATCCGGCCGCCTGTTCAGCTGGTCGGGTCGGAGACCCGGTAGGCGGCCCGGGTGGGCTTGACCGGACGCATCAGGAACTCGGGGCGCCGCTGCCCCTTGGGTCCCAGCCGGGGCTTGGCCAGCGCCAGCCACTCCCGGTACACCTGCCGGCTGCGCACGGTGTCCACGAACACGTCCCCGTAGCGGTCACCCTCATGGGCCTTCTCCAGGCGCACCCGCTGCAGCCAGCAGTGCATCCCCGACCACGGGTCCGGCTGCACCGGAAAGGCCAGGTTCTGGTGCACGCCGGGGTCGTCCCACCAGATCCTCTCGCTGTCCGGATCCGCGGACCGGAAGGGCTTGATGCCGTCCTTGTAGCGCAGCAGCCAACCGCTCTCGGTGGGCCGGCTGAGCTCGGCCGGACCCGACACCCACCGACTCCCCTCGCCCTCGTGCAGGCGCCATCTACCCATGTGATGGGAGAGAGCGCACACCCCGGGGCGGATCGCCTCGGTCGCCCACACCCGGCAGACGAAGTGCCCGATCGCAGTTGACACCCGCACCAGGTCGCCCGTGGCCAGGCGGTGACGGTGGGCGTCCTCCCGGTTCAGCCAGAGCGGGTGGCTGTTGGAGATCTCGTTGAGGTACTTGGCGTTGCCCGATCGGGTGTGGATCAAAGTGGGCAGACGGAAGGTGGGGACCAGGACCAGCTCCCCCGCCTCCAGGTCGATCTTTCGCCGCGAGACGTGCGACTCGATGTAACCGGGCGTCGCCTGGTCAGCGAACCCGAAGTCCTTCATGCTGCTGGAGTAGATCTCCAACTTTCGCGAGGGGGTGAGCCAGCCGTGGGTGGCCGAGCCGTCCTCGTGCACGACTCCCACGGAGCCCGCCTCCCCCACCAGCGGCGCCGCCTCTGAGTCCGAGACCGGCCGCCTGAGCACCCCTTGCGCGTCGGGGGTGGCGCCCGCCAGCTCGGAGGGCGCCAGCGGCCGCTCGTCCATCCGGTACTGATCGCGGGAGAGCTCGAAGGCCCCGAACTTGCGCATGTAGGCGAGCGGGGTGAGCCCCGATGCCTTCGCCTGCTCCGGCAACCCCGGGACCTCGTTCTCAAACACCCAACGGTAGTAGTCGTCGACCGTGATCTTCTCTCCGGGCCGGTAGGGGGATTCGAAGTACTTCCGGATCCCCAGCTCCCCGTCCGGGTCGATCCGCCAGGAGAGCTCGAACCAGAACTCGTTCTCCTCCCAGACCTCCCCGGGATTGGCCTGGCGGCTGTCGGCCACGACCTCTCCCCTTCGCTCCATCGCCACCCGGCGGACCGGCTGGCGGAACGAGAGCCACCGTCCCGCATGGGTCTCGTAGGACTGGGTGTCGTGACGTTCGGCGGAGTGGCCCATCGGGAGCACGTAGTCGGCGAACTGGGCGGTCTCCGACCAGGTCGGGGTTAGGGCCACGTGACACCCCACCAGCTTCTCGTCCGTCAGCGCCTCCATCCAGCTGAAGCCGTCGGGGTTGGTCCAGACCGGGTTATAGACCCGGCTGAAGTAGACCTCCAGCCGGCCCCGGCCGTCCTTGAGCAGGTGCGGCAGCAAGAACGACATCTCGTTGGTGGCGACCGGGAACTCCTGCGGCCAGGTGAGCTCGTTCCACTCGTTGACCGGCGGGGGCATGTTGGGGCCGTGAGGGATGAACTTGTCCCAGCCGTTCGGGCTGGTGCCGCCCTTGGTCCCCACCGAGCCCGTCAGCACCAGCAGCAGCCAGAGGGTGCGGGCGACCTGCCAGCCCCCGAAGTTGCCGGCGCACGCCGAGCGCCACACATGCGCGGCGAGCCGGTGCTCACAGTTGGCAACCAGCTCGGCCAATCTCTCCACCTCCTCGACCGGGATCTGGGCCTCGTCGGCCGCGAACTGGAAGGTGAAGGGCGAGTAGTCCTCCTCCAGCCGGCCCAGAAAGCTCTCGAAGGTGGACGGCGCCTCGGGGTGGAGCTCCCTGAGGTAGGTCTCCCAGTTCACCCAGCGGCGGACGAACTCGCGGTCGATCTGCCCGGTCCGAAGCAGGTACGAGGCGACCGCCAGCAGGACCGCCGCCTCACTCCCGGGCCAGGGCGACATCCAGAGATCCGCCTTGGCGGCGGTGTTGGAGAGGCGGGGGTCGATGACCGCCAGCCGGGCCCCGTTCTGGCGCGCCTCCATGATCCGCTGGGCGTGGGGGTTGAAGTAATGCCCGGTCTCGAGGTGGCTGGACAGCAGCAGGATCACCTTGGCGTTGGCGTAGTCCGGTGACGGCCGATCGTAGCCGGCCCAGAGGGTCATCCCCAACCGAGCTCCGGCGGAGCAGATGTTGGTGTGGCTGTTGTGTCCATCCACCCCCCAGGCCATCAGGAAGCGCTCGGCGAACCCGTCCTCACCGGGGCGGCCCACGTGGTACATCACCTCCCGCCGCCGTCCCTCCTGGATCGCCAGCCGGATCCGGCCCGCGATGTCGTCCAGCGCCTCATCCCAGCTCACCTGCGCCCACTCGCCTCCCCCGCGCGGCCCCACGCGTCGCTGCGGATGCAAGATCCGCTCGGGATCGTTGAGCTGGTTGACGGTGGCCGGCCCCTTGGCGCAGTTCCTCCCCCGTGATCCCGGGTGCGCGGGGTTCCCCTCCAGTTTGCGGATGGAGAGGTCCTCCTGGTCCACGTAGGCGAGCAGGCCGCAGCCGGACTCGCAGTTGAAGCAGGTGGTCGGGACCAGGGTGTAGTGGTGCTCCACCCGGCGGGGATGGGCCTTAGCGTCCAGCTCGATGTGGTCGTCCCAGCTCTCGGGCGGGGGGAAGTTGGCCAGCTGCTCGTGGTGGCGCTGCCCGGGCAGATCGGGGCGGTCGAACGGGGTGGTCGGAGCGGTGGACGTCACCGGGTAATCCTCCTCACGAGAGCGGGACATCCTGCCCCGCCCTGACGAACGCGGTCTCGTACGCCAGCAGGCCGGGCTGGACCAGGATCCCGGCGATCGCGCCCAGCCCCGCCAGGGAGCCCGGCAGCGAGCCGCTGCCCAGCCCGATGGCGACGATCGGGACGGCGACCGCCCCCAGCCAGAACTCCCGCGCGTAGGGCCCGAGGATCATGATCCGGGCGGCGACCGCCGCCTGCCGGCTGGGGTGCTGGCCCACATGCTCAAGGGTCAGCAGCAGCAGGTGCACGGCTGCGGAGATCACCAGCACCAGCAGCAGGAATCGGATCTCCACGGAACCCTGAGCGGTCAGCAACCCCACCACCAGGAGCGCCCCCGACCCCGCCAGCAGCGCCTGGTCGATGAGGTGCCACACGAAGATCGGGGACTGCCAGAGGTCACGGCCCTCGGCCTGGTTGAAGAGTAGGGCCGAGTAGCCGGCGGTGACGATGGCGACCGGGAGCGCCACCCAGCGCAGGACCGAGAACGCCAATCCTGCGGCCCCTCCGCCGATCACCCCAGTTGAGTCGAGCACCCCCAAAAGCAGCCAGGCCCCGCTGACCGCGGAGAACAAGGAGAAGGCGACCGTGCCCCAGACCAGCCAGGAGGTGGGGTTGAACTTCAAGAAGATGTAGAGGAAGCGCTCGGGCCGCTTGAGGTCCCAGATCAGGAGCACCCCGGTGATCAGGGAGAACAGGAAGGCGACGGCCGGCGCCGCCAGCAGAACCTCCGCTCCCTGACGACCGTTCGCGATCAGCGCCAGGGCCGCCACCAGAAGCGCCCCCGCCGCCACCGACTTGGTCCAGAGATATCCGGAGACCCGCCACCCCCAGGGGCGCGGATGCGGGGTGTTCAGGGTGGTCCGGGCCGCCTCCGGCGGCCGCTCCTCCTGCCCCCTGGCGAACTCCACCCGCTGAGGGTCCGGCGTCGAGTAGATGTACGTCTCTTCCACCGGGGCCTCCAGGGGATCCAGAGCCACCCGATCCGCCCCCAGGTAGAAGACGTTGGGATGGGTGTTCTGCTCCGGCGACCGCACCTGGGTCGGGCGCTCGGCGATCAGCCGGCTGATCCCACTCTTGGGGTCATCCAGGTCTCCGACCCAGATCGAGTGGGTGGGGCAGACCACCACGCAGGCCGGCTCCTGCTGCTGATCGATGCGATGGGCGCAGAAGTTGCACTTGGCAGCGGTGTGAGTGTCAGCGTCGATGTAGATGGCGTCGTAGGGACAGGCCTGCAGGCAGCTCTTGCAGCCGATGCAGCGGTCACTGTCGAAGTCGACGATCCCATCGGGCCGTTTGAACAGCGCCTTGGTGGGACAGATCCGCACGCACGGGGCGTCGCTGCAGTGGTTGCAGCGCATCACCGCGAACTCGCGACGGGTGCTGGGGAAGGCGCCCTTCTCCACGTACTTCACCCAGGTCCGGAACTGCCCGACCGGGACCTGGTGCTCGGTCTTGCAGGCAACCGTGCAGGCGTGGCAGCCGATGCAGGTGCCCTGGTCGAGGGCGAATCCGTATCTCAAGAGGTCCCCTTCGCATTAGACCGGTTGTCCGGAGTTTAGCCGCCCCGGCCGCACCGCGTCCACCCGACCCCAGGCGCGCTACCCGGGGACCTGGGGGCCGTCCCATTGAGTAGGCGTCGACTGCTTGGCGGCGACGCGGACGCCCCGGCCCAGCCAGTCGACCGAGAAGCTGTAGCGGTCGGCGCGGATCAAAGTGCTGCGCCACTCGATCGGGGTGAGCTGGGCGTACCCCAGACGCTCGATCTGGAAGGCCCCGGTCCCGGCTCGCAACTTCAGCTCGGCCCGCTCGGTGGCGGTGGGCACGACCGCCCGAATCTCCTCGCGGCCGCTGTCGGGGCGGGTTCCGCAGAGTTCAGCCATTTGGTCGTATAGGGCGGAGTGGGAGAAGTTCGCCTCCAAGAGCGGCCAGCCCAGGCTGGCGGGAACCCAGGCGCGATCGATGGCGAGCGGTTCTTCGTCGGCGAGGCGCAGTCGCTCCAGGTAGATGAGCGGTGCCGCGGCAGGCAGCCCCAGGCGGCCGGCCACCGTTGAGTTGGTGGTCTGCTCCAGCGCCCGGACCTGGCTCCGCTGCAGCGCACCCTGCTCCTCCACGAAGCGAAAGAGGCTGTAAAGCGCCCCCAGCGGCTGGTGGAACTGGGACGTCAAGACCCGGGATCCCCGCCCCCGGCGGGAGTCCACCAGCCCGTCCGAGCGCAGCTTGCGCAAGGCCTCCCGAACGGTGTGCCGGCTCACCCCATAAGTGGCCGAGAGCTCCAACTCGGTTGGAAAGCTGGTTGAGAACTCGCGGGCATCTATCCGCCGCCGCAGCTCTTCGGCCAGCTGGGCCCACAGGGGCATCGGGCTGTCGCGCCGCAGCGCCCTTGCCTCGGCGCCCCCCACCGCCTCGCCGTCTCTCATCTGCCAGACCCTCCCATTTCCGTCAGCGGGGATCGCGCCCCTCCCTGGATCAACCCTGTGCGCACCACCGGCCCTTCAGACGCGAGCCAGGACGGTGGCGGTTGCGCGACGCGAGAGGTGCGGTTGTCATCGTGACGCTCCAGAGCTATTATGTGCGCAAGTACGGACAAATTGGAAGGCAAGACCTCTTCCACTCGAGCCATCCGAGGAGGATCAGAGCAGTGCAAGTCGTGGTCGTGGAAACCCCTGAGCTGGGCGACCGCAGTTATCTGGTGCATGACGGCAAGGTCGGCTTCGTGGTGGACCCGCAGCGAGACATCGACCGTATGCATGCCGAGATCGACCGCGCCGGGGTTTCGGTTTCGCACGTGTTCGAGACTCACATCCACAACGACTACCTGACCGGCGGCCTCGGACTCTCCGCAGCGCTCGGGGCGGAGTATGTCGTCTCCGCCCAGGACCAGGTCGAGTTCAATCGCGTCCCCGCCTCAGAGGGAAGCGAGTTCGAGGTGGGACAGCTGCGGGTCCGTGCCCTCCACACCCCCGGACACACCCCCAACCACCTCTCCTATCTGGTGCTCGAGAACGGGACGCCGCAGGCGGTGCTCACCGGTGGCTCGCTACTCTACGGAACCGTCGGCCGCACCGACCTCATCTCGGAGGACATGACCGAGGAGCTGACCCGCCGGCAGTTCTGGTCCGCGCGCAGGCTCATGGCCGAGGTACCGTCGGCTGCGCGGGTCCTGCCCACCCACGGGTTCGGCAGCTTCTGCGCCTCCTCCAGCACCTCCACGGACGGGGCCGGAGACATGGCCACCGAACAGGCAACCAACCAGGCTTCCGTCATCGCAGAGGAGGATGACTTCGTCGCCTCTGTTCTCTCCGGGCTGGGCCCGTATCCCACCTACTACCGATACATGGCCCCGCTGAACAGGCGTGGGCCCTCCCCCATCCAGGACGAGGGGGAGCCACACGAGCTGAACGAGGAGGAGCTCAGCGAAAGGCTCGCCCAAGGCAAGTGGTTGCTCGACACCCGCGACCGCCGTGACTTCGCCCGGCGACATCTGGCGGGGACTGTGGGGATGGAGCTCTCCCCGACCCATTTCGCCACGTACGTGGGATGGCTTGCCCCGTTTGAGGAGCCAGTCATCCTGTTGACCGAGGGCGAAGCAGCATTCCGGCGGGCGCGCCGGGATCTGATGCGCATCGGTATGGACCGCATCGAGGTCAACACCCGCGGTTTCGTGGCCAACGCCGGCTCCCTCCCAACCAGCTCGTACGAGGTCACCGACTTCACGACCCTGGCTGGGGACGGCAGCTTCTCGCAGCCGGTCCTCGATGTCCGCCAGCGCGCCGAGTGGCAGGCCGGTCACATCCAGGGATCGAAGAACATTCCCATCCAGGATCTGGCGCAGCACCTGGATGCGCTGCCCTCCGGTGAACTTCTCGTCCACTGTGCCAGCGGCTACCGCGCCAGCATCGCGGCCAGCCTGATAGATCGAGCCGGGCACCCCGTCGTCCTCATCGACGACGACTTCAACAACGCCGAGAAGGTCGGACTTCCAATGGAGACCTGACCCAAGCTCGGACGGACCAAACGGCCTGCGGAGGGAAACACATGGCCCAGGACAAGCTGCACCACAAGATCGTGGTGGTCGGCGGTGGCACCGCCGGCATATCCGTCGCCGCCCGGCTGCGCCGGGCCGGGGAGGCTGACGTGGCGGTGATCGAGCCCTCAGACACCCACTACTATCAGCCGCTCTGGACCCTGGTCGGCGGGGGCCGAGCCCCGCTGGGGATAACCGCCCGCAAGGAGGCCTCGGTGATGCCCAGAGGGGCCGCCTGGATCAAGGCCCGGGTGGACGGCTTCGATCCGGACAACAATCTGGTGCACCTGGCAACCGGCAGCACCGTCGAGTACGACTATCTGGTGGTCTGCCCCGGCATCCAGCTGGACTGGGACAAAATCCCGGGAGTCCCGGAGGCGGTCCAGGGCCCCTTCGCCTCCAGCAACTACACCTACGACCTCGCCCCCAAGACCTGGCAGCTGATCAAGCCTCTGCGCCGTGGCACCGCCTTGTTCACGATGCCGGCGGGGCCGATCAAGTGCGCCGGAGCACCCCAGAAGATCGCGTATCTCGCCTGCGACTACTGGCGGCAGCAGGGGGTCCTGGCGGACATCCGCGTGGTCCTGGTCTTGCCCACTCCGGGCATGTTCGGGGTCAAGGTGTTCTCGGACGTCTTGGAGACCGTCGCCGCCCGGTACGGGATCGAGGTCCACAAGTCCAGCGAGCTGGTGGAGGTGGACGCGGACAACCGCACCGCGGTGATCGTCAACCACGCCGATGAGAGCAAGGAGGAGATCACCTACGACCTCATGCACGTGGTGCCACCGCAGAGCGCCCCGGACTGGGTGAAGGCCTCTCCCTTGGCGGACGCGGCGAGCCCCTTCGGGTACGTGGAGATCGACAAGAACACGATGCGCCACGTGCGCTACCCCAACATCTTCTCGTTGGGGGATTGCGGCAGCTCCCCCAACTCCAAGACCGGGGCGGCGGTGCGCAAGCAGGCCCCGGTCGTGACCGCCAATCTGCGGGCGGTGATGGCCAACGGGCAGCCAACCCAGCAGTACGACGGCTACGCCTCCTGCCCGCTGACCACCTCCCGCAATCGGATGCTGCTGGCGGAGTTCGATTACACCATGCAGCCTCACCCCACCATCCCCTTGATCAACACCAAGAAGGAGCGCTACGACATGTGGCTGCTCAAGCGGTACGGCCTACCCTTCATGTACTGGAACATGATGCTGAAGGGGACCGCCTGACCTGAGCGGGGGCCGGAGTGGTCGTGTGGAACCCTCCGGCCCCCGGCCCCTGCCGCTTGTGCATCCGATTGGCTGGGGCGGCGGCAACCCGCACCGCCGCGGTCGACAATCACCCGCACAGATGGCGGATACACAGCGGAGATCAGCGGAGCGATTCCTCGGTCAGGCCGGCACCGCCGCGGACTTGGCGCCCACCAGCCCGAGCAGCCCCTCAGCTCCAATCGGAGGCGCTGCCTGCCAGGCCACGAGGGCCACTACCCCCCCGATCCTGGCCGCCTGCCTGATCCACCACGACTCGTGCGCTGCCAGGGCGGAGAGAATGGGGTCAGCGGTCCCGGTCGCCAGCATGCTCTGGTTGACGACCCACTGGGCGGGGTGGATGCCGGCCCGAAGCAGATCCTCCTGAAGGGCCTGCGCCTCATGAACTGGGGTGGGCTCCGCCAGCGTCACCACTAGGACCCGGGTGAACTCGGGATCCCCCAGACGGTCGAGCAGCGCCGCAACCTCGGGTGGCACCTCGGCCGACTGCCGGCGAACCTCGCGCTGGAAGCTGCGCGCCGCGTCCAGCAGGAGCAGGGTGTGACCGCTCGGAGCCGTGTCGAGCACCACCACTGAGTCCCGGGCGCGGGCCACGGCGGCGGCGAACTCGCGAAAGACAGCTATCTCCTCGGTGCAGGGAGAGCGGAGGTCCTCCACCAAGACCGCGTGCGCAGCGGCGTCCAGCCCAGACCCGGCGGTCGCCAGCACCTGGGAGGTGTAGGCGGCCGTGGCCGCCACCGGATCAATCCGCTCGACCCTGAGATCGCTCGGGAGGTCGCCGAGGTCGCCCAGCACCTGGCTAACGTGGGCGGCAGGGTCCGTGGTGGAAAGCACCACAGGCACACCTCGCCGGGCCACCGCCACCGCGATCGCGGCGGCGATGGTGGTCTTGCCGACGCCGCCCTTCCCCATCGTCATGACCAAGCCTCGGCCCGCATCGGCGATCGAATCCACAAGGTTGGCCAGACCCAGCTCCGACACACCCTGGAGCTCGGCCGCGGTGGCACGGTCCTCGGTCGCACTGGAGCTCGGACCCGAGTGGAGAAGGCGGCGCAGGCCGTCTACTCCGAGCGGCGGAGCGTCCAGCAGGGGCACCGACTCGCGGCGCAGGCGCTGGAGATTGGATGGGGTGGCGGCCAGCGCCTCAGCCTGGCGGCCAGCGAAGGCGCGGGCGGTCCGATCTGAGGTGGTCGCAAGCTGACCCTCTGGGTAGACTCCGTTCACCACCAGCAACTGGTTGTCCAGCCCGGTGTCCGCCAACTCCGCGCTGGCCCGCGAAGCCTCCGCCAGCGCCCCTCGGTCCGGCCGCGTGACGAGAACCAAGGTTGCGCGAGCTGAGTCCGACAGCACCTGGAGCGCTTCTCGGTAGCGCGCTCGCTGCTCGGTCAGCCCCGAGAGCGGCCCGACGCAGGTGACCCCGACCTGGTTGGTGTCCAGGTAGCTTGTCCAAGCCCCCGGCAGGGCCAGCATGCGCAGCGTGTGCCCCGTGGGAGCGGTGTCGAAGATCACGTGGTCAAAGTCGGCCGGATCGGCCAGCAGACCGGTGAACCGGTCGAACGCCGCGATCTCCACGGTGCATGATCCCGACAGCTGCTCCTCTATCCCCGCCACCACCTGATCCGGCAGCACGCCGCGGTACGGCCCGACCACACGCTGCCGGTAAGCGGCGGCCGCAGCCATGGGGTCAATGTCCAGCGCCCAGAGGCGCTCAGTCCCGGGCACGAGCTGGGGCTCGCTCCCCAGAGAGGTGCCCAGAACCTCACTGAGGTTGGACGCCGGGTCGGTGCTCACCAGCAGCACCTTGGCGCCGCGATCGGCCAGGTTGACCGCCACGGCACAGGACAGCGAAGTCTTACCGACCCCTCCTTTGCCGGTGAAGAAGAGGAACCGAGTTGGGTGATCAAGAAGTGAATTGAACATCGCTGCCACCCTCAGCAGCAGCCCGATCGGGCCGCCGACTCTCCCCCACAGCACCCCTGCGCCGACTCTGCATGTGCCACCGGCACCCGGACTTCGTCGGCGGTGGCGGGAACATTTGCCCACTCGGCCATCTCGCTGCGAGAGGGGTAGCGCCCAGACGACCTGACCTCGCCACCGACCATGACCACCGGCAGCGCCGCTTCGCCGGACGCCTTGAGCAGCTCTCCGACCGCGGCCGTCGACACGAAGGCGCCCGGCTCCTGACTCAGGTTGAAGCGGCTCACCCTGACCCCCTGGCTCCCCAGCCAGTCCAGATCGCTGGCAAACCGTGCCAGCGCCGGATCGACCTGGGGTCCGCAAACGCCGGTCGAACAGCACATGGCGGGATCGAAAACCTGAACTTCCATAGCCAACTCCTGAAATCGCACCTTGGCCGTAGATGGCCCGCCCCGGAGTATATCGCACATCGACGATTTCCGATCTTAGCTCGTGGCCCTTCTCCCGACGGACGCCGTAACCTCCCCAGCCCCCCATCTGTCCACTGCAGTAGGGCCACATCAGAGATCGGGCCCCAGCTGGCGCTCCCCCCAGACCAGCACCGAAGCCAAAAGGAGGTGAGATCGGCCCAGGCGCCCGCGGCTGCCGTGCTTCAAGCCCTGCGGCCTGGCCATGGCGGCGTCGGCGGCACTCTCATCGGCCACCTGGGCGCGATGCCGAACGGTGGCCGGACGATCTCGACCGCAGCCCTCAGGTCGCAGGGCCATGAGCCCAAGGACAGGACACGTCGGAGTGCTGGGGATTCAGCCGGGTTGGCGAATTTCCCTGCCGTCGGAGTGCATTGGCAAGGGACCGGGGATGCGCCGGTCGCGGGCCGACGCGACCGGCGCCATGAGACCGATGACAACCGCCGCCGCAGGAGTCCCAGCGCCAACCACAGGCCGGGCCGACGCGCGGCTGAAAGCCCCCTTCGCCAACGGCTCTAGCCTCCTCCGCGAATTGTCATCGGCCCAAGCCTGGCGTCGCTCGGCGTTGGTTCGCGACCGTGGTTCCACCCGCGTGCGCGCCGGAGCCGACTCAGACGGTCAATGAGGCGTGCGCCGGAGGGGCCCCGTACGGACCACCGAGGTGACGGGCACGCGGCAGCTGGTCTATGGTCCCCTCGCCTGAAGCCAGCGACAGGCCTGCTGGTCGCGCCGACGCCCTCAGGCCCTTGCGACCAAGCTTCTGCCGAACAGCGCCGGTGTTGCCGGGGTGGCCCGCCCGGCCTCGGCAAGGTCTGGGAACCGGAGCCGAGCCGCGTTCCCCTCGATCTTGGTCGTTCCCTGAGGTCATGGGGCACCCGGCCCGGGCCGCCGCGGGGCAGTCGGCCCAAGCGGCTGGTGGGATCCTGTAGTCCCGCGCCCGCTGACCCGACATCCACCGCCCCACCAGGGTGGACGTGGCCACCGCTCATGAGGGCGACGATCGTCCCGAGAGAGCTCGCCGGCTGCGGCTTGAGGTTCGAAGCAGTCCACGCTCCCGGGGCAGCCCATTCGCGTGCCGCTAGACTTCCAGCAACTTGGCCGGCTCCCCGCTTCTCGCACAGGCGCGTCGATGAGCCCGCTCGCGATCTTGGCCGTCCTGGTGGTACTCGGCTTCGCGTTCATGCTCGGGGTCTCCGACGCCCCCAACGCCAGCGCCGCCCTGCTCGCCGCGCGAGCCACGTCCTACCGTGGGGCCATCAGCTTCGCGTTCATCTTCCACGTCCTGGGGGGGTACTCGCCGGCCAAGCGGTCGCGGCGACCATGGTGACGCTGGTGCGGGTTCCCCCCTCGGCTGTTCCCGGGACCTATCTGGCCGGCGGCATTGCCACCATCGGCTTTACCTGGCTCGCCACCCGGCGCGGGATCCCAGTCAGCGCCAGCATCGGACTGGTGGGCGGCCTGGCGGGGGCCGCGGCCGTCGTGGGGGGCTGGACCGCGGTCGGCTGGGGCGGGCTGCATGGTTGGCGGCCATACGGGGTGATCGGCACCCTGGCCGCGGTTCTGGTCTCACCCCTACTGGGGGTCGTGGTCGCAGGGGCGCTCCGGAGGGCGTTGGAGCCGGTCGCCCAGCGGGCTACCCGGAGCTCCCTGCGGCCGATGCGCGGCTTGATCTGGCTCACCGCCGGCCTGGTGGCGGTCGCGGACGGGTCCAACGACGGCCAGAAGGCGATGGGACTGGTGACCGGCCTGCTGGTTGCCAGCGGCGCCCTCAGCCGCTTCTCCGTCCCTCTTTGGGTTACGGCGGTGGTGGCCGTGGTGCTTGCCACCGGCACCGCCCTGGGGGGGCGGCAGATCATCCGGACCGTGTCCTCACGCTTCTACGGTGGTGGCCCCCTCGACGGTCTGGCGGCCCAGGCCGGCTCCGCGCTCGTGATCCTGGGGGCCAGCTATGCGGGGGCCCCGGTCAGCACCTCGACCATAGTCGCCTCCGGAATGGTCGGGGTCGGCGCCGTCCGCCGCCGCCGTCATGTGCGCTGGCCTACAGTGTCCAGGGTGGTGGCTGCGTGGCTGGTGACGGTGCCCGCCTGCGCCCTGATCGGCGCTTCCCTGGTAGCGCTCGCCCGTCTGGCCGGTGTCATCCACCTGTGAGCCGGGGCCCAAGATGAATCGCTCGAAAGCCAGCTGGTGGAGAACACTGCTTCCCGGCTCGGGACCCAATGTGATGTCCCTGCTGGTTGCGCAGGGCAAATTGACCCAGGAGGGGCTTTCGCACTTCGCCGTCTGGTCCGGCTCCGGGTCTCAGTCAGAGGCCGATGAGGTCCACCGCTGCCGGACCGAGGCCTACCAGGCCCGTCGCACCCTCCTTGCTGCCCTGCAGGCCGCGCTCTCCACCCCTCTGGACCAGGAGGATCTGTACATCCTGTCGGAGCGCCTGGATCGGGTCATCAACGAGGCCAAGGACACCGTCCGCGAGGCAGAGGTTTTGGGCTGGGCGCCGGACGCCCACGCGAAGGCGATGGGAAGCTGTCTAAGCGACGCCACATCGTCCCTGGCAGCAGCGTTCGCCATGTTGCCGCGTGATCTCAACGGGGCCGGCCGCCAGGCGGATGCCTCCACCGGCACCGTCCGTCATGTCGAACACAGGTACCGGGAGGCTATGACCAGCCTGCTGGGCAGCGACGACGTCCGCTCGGTCATCGCCGCCCAGGACCTCTACCGACGCTATGCCAGAGTGGCGGATCACGTGGTCGCGGTGGCTGACCGCCTCTGGTACGCAGTGCTGCGCGGAGCATGATCGGCCAACGGCCGATGACGCCTGCGGTCAGTCCGCAGTCCTGCCCAAGGAGTCACAGTCGGCGGGTGGGTCCCGAGCAGCGGACCGACGTCGGCGGCGCCGCGTGACGGTTGGTCACGATCTCCCACACCACAACGGATCGAGCCCCCTCCAATTTCCGCCGAGCCGGGCAGCCCCTCACGGAAAAACCGGTCCCCCCCCTGGTCATCGACATCGCGATGCCCGCCATTCGCGGTACGCAGCCGTCACCAGCTCGGCATTGCCACTGGCGGCGCTGCCATCGGCGAGCAGCAGGCTGTCCTCGAAGCCGATTCTCACAGCCAAACCTCGGTTGGCGGCGAGGCGGAGCAACGGCCAGGCGGATCTCTCCTCTCCGTGCAGCAGCAACGGACGATCGAGTGGCGCCGCCAGGCCGATCAGGCGCTCCGCCGACACCACTGCATCGTCGACGTCGGCGTCGGTGATCTCCAGGAGAAGGTATCTGCAGGACCCGGCGAGGCCGCTGGCCAGGAGGCGCCCGAAACCGTCAGTACCGCTCCAAATGCCGGCATCGACGGCAATGCCCCGGTCGAGACAGCGCCTGGCGATCTGCTCCCCGCCCTCTTCATGGAAGTTGACCGAGACGTGGTCGGGAAGCACCGTCCAGGAGGAGATCTGCTGCAGCCGCTCGGAGACCGATGCGGTCCAGGCGCCGGTCGTGACGCCGACGGGCACGCGGCAACACCGGGCGCGTACCGCGACGAGCGCGGCGGCGACCAGCCCGGATTCGATACTGTCGGCTCCCGCGGGGTCCTTGGGATGAAGGTGCAGATCGGTGGCGCCGGCGCGGACGCAGGCCTCGGCGTCATCGGCGATCTCCGCCGGTGTCACGGGGATCGGGGCACGTCCATCCGGCACGCGGGCTCCGTTCAGGCAGGCCTGCAGCATCACAGCAGCCCAGCATGCCACAGCGATCCGACCGTCAGCTTGGGCGACCGCGCGGTGCACCGCCAACCCCCGGGGGCCCGATGCTTGCCCCACAGCCTATCCGGCGGACCGTCGTTCGGGCCCCAGGCGAGGCGTTCGACCGCCCCGGAGATCGCTGACCGGCAATGCTGGACGCGCCGGCCAGCGGTCCAGGTGCCCATGGGGCTCTCTCGACTGCACGGTGGTGGTGCCGGGTTCGTCCACAGGCTTGTTCGGTTGCCCCGCTTGATTGAGCACCTGTGCGAGCAAACCAACGGGGACCGCCCTGAGCGCTGGCCGCGTCGTCCGGTCCGGCCGGCCCCGCCGGGTCCCGGATGCCCGCAGCTCTTGAGAGTCAGGCCCAGACAATCGACACGGCCCGCCGGGTTGGGTGGCGGCCGCGGATCCTGATGCCCTTGATCGCGTTCGTGGCATGAGCATGGCCACGCGCTGTGGAAGGTGGGCCTCGGGCCCTCCGGTGTGGGAGCTCGTAGCCGGGGTGGCGCGACCGCGAGCCGGAGCCACCATTGAGCTCCCGAGGTACGAAGGGTGAGGTCCCGGGGGTCCTGCGGCGTCTGTTGAGACCGGGTCACCCCTCCGATCGGCAACGCTTCGGACCCGCGACGAGTAGGAGGCATCGAGAGGGCCATGCGCTGCAGCCCGCACTCAACCAGCTGGGGCTCGCCACGCCACGCCGCCCTTGGTGACCGCCCGCCCACCGCTTCCATCGCGCGCGCGAGGAGCGTGGCGACTCGAGGGTGCGGCCGATCCCAGCGGCGCAGGCCGACCCGCCACCTTGCCCCAGGGAGGGAGGTCGGCAGCCCAGCCATCGGCCGGGGCCTTCGGCCGATGGAACTTGCCCCGACTTGAGGAGAAGCGTCGCTGTGGTGAGGGGGGCGCCCTGCCTCAACGCCGCCAGCACCCGGGCCGCAGCCCCGGCAACGGTCCTGGACGCCTGGGGTGGCTGCGCAGTGGTAGTTCGCCCAGTGGGTGGCCGGGGACAGGGCGCCGAGCCCGACCGGGGTCCGGGCCGGTCGGTGGTTGACACCGATATATCGCTGAGCTATTATCGACATGTCGGATACGGTTCACGGTTGGAGGAAGCGACATGATCGAGGAAGGATGGATGGAGCGAGAGCACCAGATGCGGGGACGCTGCGCCGGGGAGCCGGGCGGCCGGCACCGGGGCCGCTGTGGCCGGCTTGATGGCGAGGGGTTCAACCGAGGCTTCATGGGCGGAAGAGGCGGAGGCATGAGGGGTCCCATGGGGATGGGGCGCGCTCCCCGCGGCAATGTGCGCGCCGCCATCCTGCTGCTGCTCAGCGAACAGCCCCGCAATGGGTACCAGATCATGCAGGAGATCGGGGAACGCAGCAACGGCGTCTGGCACCCTAGCCCCGGGTCCGTGTACCCCGCCCTTCAGCAGTTGGACGATGAGGGCTTGGTCAGAGTCCAGGAGGTGGACGGCCAGCGGACCTACACCTTGACCGATGCTGGCGAGGCGTACCTACAGGCTCACCGCTCCGAGTTCGGCTTGCCGTGGGACGAGGCTTCGCGGGCCGTCGGCAACGACGTGCACGAACTGATGTCGTTGATGCGGCAGTCGGCGGCCGCACTCTTCCAGGTCGTCCGGGCGGGAGACTCAGCCCAGGTGGCCAAGGCGGCCCAGCTGATGAAGGAGACGCGCCGCTCCCTGTATCGGATCCTGGCCGAGGAGGAAGAGACCGGGGGCGGCCACGGTGCCTAGCCGCCGGCTGACCCGCACGGCGCGAGGTGGTGCGGCACCGGCATGATTAAATCCGCCTGTGATCGGGAGGCGCAACCCGGTCCTGGGCGGGTTCGATTGCCTTGCGGTCACGCTTGGAGACGGCCAGCTCGTGCTCTGCCGGCGCCATGCGCCTGGCCATCCGCTGACG
>JAKABA010000030.1 GCA_021802115.1 bacterium
CGCCCCGGCGATCGCGTCCGACCTCGAGTCCGGCGTCGCCCAGGCGCTGTTGGCACGGCCGCTCCTGCGTTCGCAGCTGTTGCTGGGCCGATGGGTCGGTCTGGTTACCGCGACCGCCGTCTACGCCGCGGGGTCGACCACGATCGTCTTTTTGCTGGTCGACTGGACCACCGGCTACCTGCCGCGGCAGGTCGGACCGGCGGAGGCCTCCCTGGTGGTCGAGGGGGTCTGCCTGCTCACCCTGGCCCTGGCGCTGAGCACCCGGCTTTCGACCATCACCGCGGCGGTCATATCGGTGATGGCATTCGGAACCATGTGGCTGGGCGGGGTGGCCGGCGCCTTCGGTGAGGTATTCCGCAACCAGGCGATCTCGGACGTGGGGGTGGTGACCCACTTCCTGCTGCCCACCGACGGCATGTGGCGGGCCGCGGTCTTCGCCATCGAGCCCCTGAGCTCCGAGGCCGCTGCCGCCCACGGGCTGGGGTCGACCTTCCAGGTCAGCTCGGGTCCGACGATGGGATACCTCGCCTACGTGGCAGTGTGGCTCAGCGCTGTGCTGGGCGTGGCGTTGTTCAGCTTCAGCCGGCGTGAGGTCTGATTGCCGAGAACCTCGAACCGCGCGGTCTCAAGATCTAGAACCGGGGTGCGCGCGGCCCAATCTGGCGGGAAGGGAGGGATTCGAACCCTCGGACGAGGTTAAGCCCCGTCACCCGCTTAGCAGGCGGGCGCTTTCGGCCACTCAGCCACCTCCCCAATATGGGTCGCTCCGAGTATAGGCAAACCGAACCGGCCAGTCGGCCCTCACCGGTCGCCGTCCCGACCTCCGCCGCCTACGCCGTCCCTGCGCCCCGGCGGCGCGGTGCTCTTCCAGTTCGCGACCGCCGAACCGGCCGACGATGCACTCAGCTCAGTCCCAGCTCGGCGGCCAGCGGGGTGAGACCGGCCACCACCAAGGGGACCAGCTCCTCCACCTCAACCCCGAGCTCGCTCGACCCCTGCTGGATGTCATCGCGACTGACGCTGCGCGCGAACGCCTTGTCCTTCAATTTCTTGCGTACCGACGGGTACTGCACCCGCGCCACCTCGCGGCCCGGCTGCACCATGGCGACCGCCATGATGAACCCGGTGAGCTCGTCCAGCGCGAACAGCCACCTGGCCATCGGCAGCTCGCGTGGGACCCCGCTGAAGTTCGCGTGCCCCTGGATGGCGAGCACGACCTCCTCCGAGTATCCGTGCTGCTCCAGGACCGGGCGGCCCCAGAACGGATGCTCATTCGGGTGAGCCTCGTAGTCGAAATCATGCAGCAGGCCGGTGATGCCCCACTCCTCGACATCCCCGCCGACTCTGGCGGCCGCCAGCCGCATCACCGCCTCCACGGCAAGGCCATGGCGGCGAAGGCTATCCCCCTTGGTGTGCTCATAGAGCAGGGCAAGCGCGTCACTGCGGTCAGGCATCACCATCATGAAAGCAGTTCGGTGGTCGCGCCGACAAGCCGAGCTTGCTGGTACGGTTGCGACCGTGCCTGCCACAACCTCCGACGAGCTCTCCGCCAAGGTGACCGAGGAGCGGGTGTGGGGCGACCTGATGGCGCTGGCCGAGCACGTGGAACCGGGGCTTCCAGGCTGGACCCGGAGGGTCTTCACGGACCCGTACCGGCAGTCTCGGACGCTGGTCGCGACCCTGATGGAGCGGGCAGGGCTGCGGGTGAGGCGTGACGCGGTGGGCAACCTCATAGGCGAGCTTGCGGGGACCGACCCGGCGCTGCCCGCCCTGGTCATCGGCTCGCACACCGACACCGTCGCCGGCGGGGGGCGCTTCGATGGCATGGTTGGGGTTGCCGCGGGAGTCGAGGTGGCCCGCTGCCTAGCAGGCTCCTCCCTGCGGCACCCCCTGTGGGTGGTGGACTTCCTCGGCGAGGAACCGAACGACTTCGGCCTGAGCTGCGTCGGGAGTCGCGCCGTGACTGGGCACCTGACCCAAGAACACCTCGGGTTACGGGATGACTCGGGGCGCACCCTCGCCGATGCGCTGGAGGCCGCGGGCTCAGACCCCGCCAACATCGCCTCAGCGCGTTGGCATCAGGGGTCGGTCCACGCATATCTAGAGCTCCACATCGAGCAGGGCAGAGGGCTGGAGCAGGCGGGTTCACGGCTGGGGGTGGTGACGGCCATCGTCGGCATCGCCAGGGCGGTAATCGATCTTGTGGGAGCGGCCGACCACGCCGGCACGACCGCCATGAGCGATCGTCATGACGCCCTGGTGGCGGCTGCCGAGGTCGTGTTGGGAGTGGAGAGCCTCGGCCGGCGCGGGAAGGAGGAACGCGGGGTCGCGACCACCGGGAGGATCGTGGTTCAGCCGAACGCGGCGAACGTCATCCCCGCCTCGGCCCAGCTCGTAGTGGAGATGCGGAGCACCAGTGCTAGGTGGTTGCGCGAGCAGGGCGAGACATTGGAACAGGTGGTGGCTCAGGTCGCCAGCGCCAGAGCGGTCGAGGCCGGGGTGGGCTGGCTCTCCCGCGAGCCCCCAGTCCCGTGCGACCCCCGCTTGCGCGAGCTGCTGCGGGGAGCCGTGGACGATATGGGGGTTACTGCCATGGAGCTGGAGTCAGGCGCCAGCCACGATGCCGCGCATCTGGCGCGGATCGCACCGATGGGGATGCTTTTCGTCCCCTCCCACGGTGGTCGCAGCCACTGCCCGGAGGAATGGACCGCGGCGGACCAGGTGGCTGACGGCACTAGGGCGTTGCTCAGGGCAACCTTGGCGGCGGACCGGGAGCAGCTCTAGTCGTTGGCCTCCACCCGCAGCAGCAGGTGCGAGCCGGACTCGAGCATCCAGGTCAGGGCTTCGGCGGTGACGGCCCCAGCCAGCGCGAATCGGCTGAGGATCAGCGGCAGGTCGTCACCGACTTCCTCCATCCCGATCGACCGGACATGACCGACCACGCTCATCCCCTCCCCAGGGATCATCAACCTGACCCAAGGGTCTTCCCGCCAGCGCTGGGCCTTGAGGCTGAAGGCCGGGGTGAGCAGGTACACGTAGCCCCGCGGGGAGATCGCGAACCACATCCGCACCGAGCCGGTGTGGCCGCGCCCGCGAGACGAGACCAGCACCTCCTCACCGCTTGCCAGCCGCTCCAGGAACGCCTTGGGCAGCGGTGAGGAGAGGGGGGTGCGGTCAGGGGATGGCACGGGTGACCCACACCTCGGTGCGGTACGCCAGCGCCAAATGCCCGCCCGATCTCGCCAGCGCGGCTCTGCCCAGGGCCAGAACTTGCTCTGCCACCTGCTGGCGCGTCTCTGCGTCCAGGATGGCGATGAAGCTTATCGAGGCCACCCGGTCCACCAGCTGCTCCAGCGCCAGCTCCTGGCTGTGCTCGAAGACCCGGCCCAGCGGATCGCCGAAGAGGTCGCTCGCTGCCAGCGCCGCCGCCCACTTCCGGTCCCTGTAGGTGGGCTCGCCATGGCGGTGAGGCTCGACGACCTCTTCGATCGCCGCCCACAGCCGAGCGCTGGTGTCCCGGTGGTTCCAGATCAGCCCCAGAGGGCCGCCGGGGACCAGGACTCGATGGATCTCCCGCAGACTCGGCTCGTCACTGAACCAATGGAAGGCCTGAGCCGCTGTGGCGGCATCAACCGAGTGGGTCTCCAGGCCGGTGGCGGCGGCGGTGGCGGTGACCACCCGGGCCGAGGGCGCGGACCGTTGCAGCACGGCCGCCATCTCCGGGACCGGCTCCAGCGCCAACACCGACGCTCCTGTGGGCACCAGCTCCCTGGTCAACTTGCCGGTGCCGGCCCCCAGGTCCAGCACGGTCCGCCCCGGCCCCAGGTCCAGCTGCCCCACCAGCCAGCTGACGGCCGCCGGCGGATAGCCGGGGCGCCCGCGCTCATAGCTCGCCGCCGCGCTGGAGAAACCGGCATAGGCGTGGGGATGCACCGACATCCAGGCCATGCTAGTCATCCATGGCCGAGCGGTCTCCTGGCCACAAGCTACCCCCTTCGCGGGACGATCTCAGGGGCGGATCTCCGGTCGCCGGCTGAACCTGGGTACGACGTCCGTCACCGCGCTGGTGATAGGCACCGGATTCCGTCAGGACCAGTGGGTAGCCGCAAGCCCCCTTCCTCCCAGCCGGGGCCCACTCGGTTGGCACGCCCGCCTGGCCTCCACGACGACAAGCTGGCGACCCCGAGCGGATTCGAACCGCCGATCTCCACCTTGACAGGGTGGCGTGTTGGGCCAGCTACACCACGGGGCCTGAATGGAGCCCCCTCTTCCCGAACGGGCTCGACCGCCCCCAAGGGGGCCTGGCGATTATACGTCCGGGTCCGGGCATTCCCGGCCGCGGCCGATCTGCGTCCCGATAAGATGGACCATTGAAGCAACCGCAAGACGGAGTGGGCGCTGTTGAAGGTAGCGGTCTTTGTGAAGCAGATTCCCGACCCGTCGGGAGCCGGTGCCCTCGACCCGGTCAGCCATCGATTGGTACGGGAGGGGGTGGAGGTGGTGCTGGACCCCGGAGACGCCTACGGGGTCGAGGCCGGGCTGCAGCTGGCCGAGTCCAGCGCCGGCGAGGTGGTCGCGATCTCGATGGGTGGTGAGCGGGCCGTGGAGGTCATCCGCAAGGCCATGGCCATGGGGGCTGCCTCCGGAATCCATCTCCTGGATGAGCGGCTGGCCGGAGCCGATGCCCTCACCACGGCTCGAGTCCTGGCCGCTGCCGTCGCCCACTCGGGAGCCGAGATGGTGGTCGCCTGCACCGAGTCCACGGACGGCTACACGGGCACGGTCCCGGCGGCGGTGGCGGAGCTGCTGGGTTGGCCCTCGCTCACCTTCGCCAAGCACTTGGAGTTAGCCGACGGGCTGGTCCGGATTCATCGCCAGACGCCGCAGGGACATGATGTGGTCGAGGCTGCGCTCCCCTGCGTCGTGACCGTGACCGGGGGGATCAACGAGCCTCGCTACCCCACCCTGAAGGGGATCATGGGGGCGAAGGCCAAGCCCCTGGAGACCCTGGGGCTGGCCGACCTGGGGCTGGATCCCGCGCAGGTCGAGCTCGCACTGGGCCAGCAGGCCGTGATTGCCGTTGAGCGCGCCCCCGAGCGCCAGGCCGGGCGGATCATCGAGGACGACGGCTCCGCCGCCCAGATCATCGCCGACTATCTCGCCGAGTTGAAGGTCATCTGAGATGTCCAAGATCTGGGTCTTCGCGGAGATGGCCGGGGACCAGGTGAGCCCGGTCTCTCTGGAGGTCCTGTCCGGCGCTCGAGCACTGGGGGATGAGCTCGAGGCGGTGGTGCTGGACCCCCAGGCGCAGCGGGCCAAGACGACGCTCGGAGAGTATGGGGCGAGCACCGTTTACCTGGGGAGTGCCCCCGAGTACGGCAACCATGTGGCGCAACCGCACGCGGCTGTCCTCGCGCACCTGGTCTTGGCCCACCGACCGGACCTGCTGCTCTTCGGCGCGACCTACGATGGGCGGGACATCTGCGCCCGGCTCTCGGCTCGCCTAGGGCTCACCGTGGTCGCCAACGCGCTCGCGGTTAACTCCAGCGACGCCGGATTCACCGTGCTCACCTCCATCTTCGGTGCGACCCAAAACGTCACCACCCGAGTCCAGGGTCCGACCCCGTGCGTTCTGGTGCGTCCAAAGTCCTACCCGGCCGAAGCGGTCGCTGGAGGGGAGCCGCGGGTGGTGGAGGTGGCACTCCCCGCCGACGCGCCCCGGGGAGCGCGGAGGCTCGAATCGGTAGTGGCTCCAGCTTCGGGACCCAAGCTGGAGGACGCCCGGGTCGTGGTGAGCGGAGGTCGGGGGCTCCAGGACCCGACCAACTTCCGACTCGTGGAGGAGGTAGCGGAGCTCTTGCACGGAGCGGTCGGAGCCAGCCGGGCTGTCGTGGACGCGGGCTGGGTTCCGTACTCGCGGCAGGTGGGCCAGACCGGTAAGACGGTGAAGCCGGACGTCTATCTGGCGTGCGGGATCAGCGGGGCGATGCAGCACACCGTGGGCATGAAGGGCGCGGCTCACATCGTGGCCATCAACAAGGATCGCGACGCGCCCATCTTCAAACTCAGCGACCTCGGGATCGTCGGCGATGCGGTGAAGGTGCTGCCGGAGTTGAGCGCGGAGCTCAGGGCGCGGGGAGTCGGCTGAGCGTGTCAGCCCGGATGTCGGGCTGGTCGCCTTGAGCGCTCAGCTGGCGTTGCGCGCCGCCGACGGCGCCACGGTGACGCTCGAGCGGTTCCCCATAGTGTTGGGGCGGACCACGCCCGCAGGCGGGGTGCCGGATGTCGACGTCACCCACCTCGATCCGCAAGGCCGAGTGGCGGCGCGCCACTGCGAGCTGTATCCCGAAGCCGAGGGCGTCGGTGTCCGCGACCTCGATACGGCCAACGGCACCTGGATCGATGGCCGCCGGCTTCCATCTGGGGGCTCGGGAGTTCTTCCGGTGGGGGGTACCCTGCGCGTCGCCTCGGTCGAGCTGACCCTGGTCCCCGCCCCGTCCCGCCGTCCCGCGCCCCCTGCGGCCATCCCCAGGGACCCGACGGACTGGCGCGACTCCTTCGTCGCCGGGGAGGTGCCTCCACCCCCATCGTCCCGATCCGGTGAGCTCTCACTCGTCGCCGAGCCGGGCTTGGACTGGGCCCCTGACCTCACCGGGGCACCACCGGTGGCACGAGTTCATCTGGAACAAGGCGCTTCCTCGGTGCGCATCGTGGCGGGGGCTCCCCTGACAGTCCACCGCCCCGGCTCCACCACCTCCCAGGGGCCGCCTCTGTCGGCGTCCGACGTGGACGAACTCCAGGTCGCCGCCCGTGCGGTCCTCGGACTCGGAGAGGACGCCAGCTCCGGCTGGGGGTATGTCGGTGACCTGGCCATCGACTTCGCCGCAGCTCCGCCCGCCCGCCGGGCGACCATGGGGGTCACCTCCGTCCCGCCTCCCACAACCACCGACGGCATTCGCCGAGCGGTGGGCGACTGGGTGGCGGCGGGCGGCGCGGCGCTGTTCGCCGGGCGAAACCCAGGTCGCGTGCTGCGGGATTTCGCGGAGTCGCTGCGCCGCTGCGGCCTGCGCCCGTGGCTTCTCGCCGACACTGACGAGCCCGGGTTCCCGGGCGGGTGGGGCGAGCTGTCGCCGGCGGACGAGGCGTCGATGGCGATCGCCATGGCGGCCGACCCGCTGGTGATGGCGGGCGTCGCCGACTCCGAGCTGGCGACGGTGCTCCGAGCGCTGCCGCGGTTGGCGGGAGGCACCGTCATCGCCGTGGAGGCGGCTTCGCCGGAGGCCGCCCTGGACCGCTGCTGCCGCCTACTCGGAGCCGAGGGGAGTGGCGAGCCCACTCAACTTGCGCGTCAGCGGGAGGAGGTGGTGCGGCGACTGCCACGGGTGCTGAGCTGGGAGCCCGGCGGCCAGACCCGCTGGCGTTCCGTGCAGGTCCGGACGGGAGACTCCAGCTGGTCGATCACTGAATTTGAGGGCTCTTAGCGCTTGGCCGCACCGAAGCTGCCCGCCCCCACCTCAGGACCCTCGGTGGCCAGCTACATCGCAGTCTGCATTTTGGTCGCGGCGGTGGTGCTCGTGGTCCTCTACGGGTCGGGGGTGGTATTGCCCAGTGGTTTACACGCCTTCCGGGACGTGCTGGGGATACGATCGCGGTAAGCAGCCGCGAGCGCGCACAATGGCACCATGCCGGTGCTGTTGCTCAACGCCTCCATGCAGCCCCTCAACGTGATCAGCCGCCGCCGCTTGGTGGTGCTCTTGACCAAGGAGCGAGTGGCTTTCTTCGACGACGCGGATCGGGCGGCGGTGGAGTGGGAAATCAGCCAGCGCCGTCTGGGCGAGGGCGTGATCGTGGTCCGTTTGCTGCGCAACGTGATGGTGCCGCGCCGTCTCATCCGCGCCAACCGGCGCAACCTGCTCCTGCGCGATGACCACACCTGCCAGTACTGCGGGCTCCGGGCCGGTCCCGCGGAGCTGACCATCGATCATGTGATTCCGGTGTCGCGCGGAGGGGATCCCAACAGCTGGGAGAATCAGGTCGTGGCCTGCAAGCGCTGCAACGGACGCAAGGCCAACCATCTTCCGGAGGAGGTCCACCTCCGCTTGGCCCGTCCACCGCGGCCGGTCGTGCAGGAGTATGCCCATCTCCTGCTGCTGCGCCACCCCGAGGTCAGATCCGCCTACGAAACCCTGATCCGCTCGGTGGTCCCCCTCCCTTTGCAGGAGTCGGCGATCAGCGGTCGTGGGAGTCTGCGGCAGGCGCTCGGCTAGCGCATCCCCGCGCCCGAGGGATCAGTCAAGAGCCTGCGGCAGGTGGAGCGGCGGGCGGTCGAGATGCCGGGCGGTGGCCCGGCCCGAGGCGTTGATGCGGTCCACGATCTCGCTGGCGATCGCGACGGACCGATGCTTGCCGCCGGTGCAGCCCACCGCCACTCGAAGCACCGAGCGACGCTGGGCCTGGTAGAGGTCGAGCAGGTCGAGCAGCATGGGCAAGAAGCCCTCGATCAGGCGTTGGGCCCCGGCCTGCTGCATGATGTGGCTGCGAACCAGCGGGTCACGACCACTCCGCTCGCGCATCCCCGGGATCCAGTAGGGGCTGTCGAGAAAACGGGTGTCCAGCACCCAGTCCGACTCCTCGGGGAGGCCATCCCGGAATCCGAAGGTGAAGCAGTCCACGCGCACCATCGCGCGATCCCGCCAGTCATCGAGGAGTTGTGCCAGGTAAGCCTTGGTCGATGCGTTGAGCCCCAAGAGGTGGCGATGCGGTTGGCGAGTGGGCGGCCGCAGGGCTGCTCCCGTGGGGCTACCAACCTGCACCAACCAGTAGCGGACCTGACGATCGTCCAACTCGCGGCCCAGAGTTGGATTGAAGCGTTCACTCACCATCAGGGCCAGGTCGGGAGAGGACCCAAGCCGTGCCTTCAGGTGCGGCTCCAGCGCCGGAGCCGGGACATCGGCCGGCTCGACCGCGAATCCCGCGTGGGCCGCGAGCTCCTCCAATTCCTCTCGGAAGCGCTCCTCAGTCAGGATGAGGACCAAAGACAAAGCCAGCTCTCCATGGCGGCCGTCGGCCGGGACCGCACAGCTCGGATCCGGCAGCAGGTGGGCCTCCCCGTCCACCCCTGCCCCGATGCTGACATTCTGGCAGATCCGGGGTGGAGACCGGTTCGAGATGGATCACGGTGAGCAGCGCATGGGCGCGACGGGCGGCTCAGGGGTTCCGCCGCAAGTGCCGGTGCCCCGCTCGAGGTGGTGGACTCGTCTCGATCGCGCAGCAGCACCGGCAGCCCTTCCTGTCTGGATCCCGCCCATCGGTGCCGGGCCAGCGACCGAATGACCAAAAGCCGTCCCGATTCCGGCGACTTCATCGCCGCCGCATCCAGCGTCGTGTCCAGACAGTTGGCCGTGGCTCTGGGTGGTGGCATCCCGGTGCGGAGCACGCGCCACCGGCGCGGTCACCTCGAGACGGTCGGTGTGGGGTGGGCACGGGTAACAGGCTGGGCGATTCGGCGCCGGCAGAGGCCGGTCCGTCCCGCCCAAGCTGCCGGCGCCGGACGACACACAGGCCGGGTTGGGTTGCGGGAGCAGGATCGGTCGCCGCACCTGGGACGCGGGCCAAATGCTCAGATGCTGGGCTGTCCGTCCTTCAGCCGGTAGACCGAAACGTGTGACGTGGACTCGTCGGTGAATTGCCCCCCCGACCAGTCGGCGTTTCGCGACTCCAGTTCAAAGCCGGCAAGCTCTCCCATGAGGTCGAGCTCCGCCGGCCAGATGAATCGATGAGAGCTGCGCTCGACTCGGGCCTCGCGGCCGGCGGTGAAGGTGAAGTGATGGGAAACGAGATGCTGTTGGACCACGTCGTAGGTATCGACGCCGATGTACCCGGGGTCTGACTGGAAGACCACGGCCGACTGGCCCGGCGGCAGCCGGCGCAGATCCGGCACCATCAGCTCGATGACGAAGCAGCCCCCCGGGACGAGGTGCCGGGCGGCATTGCGAAAGCACGCCACCTGTTCGACCTGCGTCAACAGGTTCGAGATGGTGTTGTAGACCAGGTACACCAGCACGTAACTCCCAGGCGCTCGGGTCGTGGCCATGTCGCCCACGACGACCGGGATCGTGAGCGCATCGACCTTCTTCCGGAGTTCGTCGATCATCGGTTGGGAGAGTTCGATGCCGGTGACCAAGACTCCCCGCTGCCGAAGTGGCACCGCAACACGACCGGTCCCGATCGCGAACTCAAGGGCTCTCCCGCCTGCTGCCAGGTCAGCAAGGCGGTTGACGGTCGGAGCCAACACCTCCGGAGCGAACACTCCCTCGCCCGGCGTGTCATATGTTCGCGCGGTATCCGCGTCCCAGACATCCGCCGGCTGCATTCCGGGGATGGTACCAGGCCGACCTTTGGCTTTCGGACCACTTGAGTCAGTGGCGAAGCAGACTTGAGCGACCCGGAGAGCGCTCCCAGTCGAGGAACCAATGGCTCCATTGGTATCGGCGCAATCCCGGCGGATTGGGGCTTTCGGCTCTGTGCTTGCGCATCATCCTTGTCGGACCCGCAAGCAGAACTGGACGCGGTTCATCGGGCGGTCGGCCCAGCGCTGCAGTGGTCGGTCAGACGTTTCCGGCCCTCGCATGCGAACTGCATCGGTGAAGTCTCGCAGGGGGGCGTTCGCCGCGCGACTCATGACCGGTCGACGCGTTTCATGGGCGCCAGCTGTCGCGGGTGAGGTCAATCGATGAGAGCTGCGCTCCCCCCGGGCCCCGTCGCCGCCGCCGAAAGTGCAGTGCCGAGCAACGAGAGGCGGACAGACCACATCGTGCATGGCGATGCCAGTGTACCGCGGTCTTGAGCAGTGGCTGAACTCTGCGGTGGAGATCAGACTTGCAGTGGCCGCGCCACATGCGACATGGTTGTGCGTCCTGTGCCTTGGACAAGAGTCGGTCTGCCCCTGCGCGAGCGGGACTTTAGCCTGCTTTGGTCTGGACGATTCGTGTCCGGCCTCGGTGACGGCGTCTTCACGGTGGCAGTCGCCCTGGAGGCACTTCGGGTCGATCCCCAGCCCGTCGGCCTGGCCTACGTGCTGGCGGCGCGGGCGGTCCCGAGCGTCGTTTTGTCGTTGCTCGGAGGGGTTGTTGTGGACAGGGTTAACAGAAGGATCGCCCTCATCCTCTGCGACCTGGTCCAGGGCGCGGCGGTGTTGGCGGTCGCTCTGTTGGCCCTGCTGCACCTGATCACGCTATGGCAGATGATTCTCATGGCGCTGGTCTTCGGTACCGCGGACGCCTTCTCGGGGCCGGCCTTCCTGGCGCTGGTGCCGGAGATCCTGCCGGCGGAGGCACTAACCCAGGCGAACGCTCTGAACAGTGCCGGCAGCGAACTCTCGGTCAACCTCATTGGCCCAGCTCTTGGAGGCCTGGCCGTGGCTCTGGTGGGCACCGTGGGTGCGTTCGCCTTCGACGCTGCCAGCTTCCTGATCTCCGCCACGGCGCTGGGCGCCCTCCGCCACCGCGCCACCGCGCTCTCAAGCGGTAAGTCCATGGTGGCTGAAGCTCGGGAGGGCATTCGTTTCATCACCTCCCGGCGCTGGCTCTTCCTGCTCCTCATCGGCGCCGCGATCGCGAACCTAGTCGGCATGGGTCCTTATTTCGTGCTCCTGCCGATTCTGGTGCGGCACGTCCTCCATGCCACCCCGCTCGCGCTTGGTCTGGTCTACGCCAGCGCCGGAGCAGCAGGGGTCGTCGCCTCCATCGTGGTGGCCCGCCTGGGTTCACCCAGGCACCTTCTGGAGGTGATGTGGGTGGCGTACAGCACCTCCGGACTGCTGCTGGCTCTAGTCGCACTCGCACCCAATCCTGGGCTGGTGGCGCTACTGGTCGCGGGTTCTGCGGGCCTGGTGGTGTACGGCGACGTCCTCTACTTCACCAAACTTCAGACCTCTGTACCGCTGGCGCTGATGGGCAGGGTGTCCTCGGCGTCGTACTTGATGGTGGGGACCCTAACGCCGCTGGGAATGCTGCTCGGCGGGGTGGCGGCAGCCACGGTGGGGGCGAGAGAGGCGTTCTTGCTCAGCGGTGTCCTCGCGGCGCTGTGTGGGCTGGTTCTGTTCATCCCAGGCGCTCGAGTCCTGGAGCGAGCGCCCGGTCCCGCCTGAGCGGAACTTGGGTTGAGCCCCCGGAGTCATCCCCCTGGACGCAGCTTCTGGGCGATTTGTGCCAGCGATGGACAACGTGGCGACTCCACCCCGCAGCGGCCGGTCGACCTTTCTCGTGGGGACGCTCCTGTGCGTTGTCAAGCGGCGCATACGGGTTCTTGGGTGGAGAGGAGCCCCCGGTACACCTCTCGGGCGATCCAACGCTTCAGGCCGGCGATGTTCTCCTGATTGGAGAGGCGGTCGTGGATGCGCCGCACCATGTGATCCCCATTCGGCTGGTGGGAGGCAAGCGGCACCATGACAATGTGGCGGAGAGCCGGCTTCGCTTGAGGATCGCCACCGCGGGTGAGGCGGCGCCGGCCGGTGGTCTTGACGGATGACCCCGTCCCGCGATGGATCCAGGACCAGGCTCAGATGGCGCCTTGCGCTCTCGGGGCGGGGCCACCTTTCGGCACAAGCCTGGATTGCCAAGTCACGGATTGCCAGGTTCGAGCCCAGCCCGCCAGGCCGCCAACTTGCCCTCTCAGCACGGAACCCGTTGGTTACGGCCAGCATCCGCGGAGGCGGCGTCTGCCCCAAAAGCCTGCGCCCGGTACCTGGTCGAGCCACCCGGCTTCCCTCCGAAGCTGTGAGGGACGGTCGCCTGGCTCGCGGCTCAGGGCGGCGGAGTCACCAGATGGACCGAGGGAAAGTACGTTTGATATCGAGCCCCGTCCCTTGTCAGCAGCCGGTACCCGCACACGGCCGCATGCGCGCCGATATAGAAGTCCGGGAGTGGCGAACGCCGTTCTCCGCCTCGTCTGCGATAGGCGAGGAAAGCCCTACCGACGATGAACCCGGCTTGGTAGGGGAGCGGTTCGCGGGCGAAGTCGATTTCGGGAACGGCGTCATCCAGATCTTCGATCCGGTCGAACCCGGCTGAGATCTCCGCATAGATTATCGGGTTGATCGCCAATCGGCCCTCTTCGCGGGCCCGGGCAACGGCTTGCCCGGACCAGGCCGCCCACGCGGGGTCGTCCGTCAGGATGTCGAGCAGGACACTCGAGTCCACCAACGCGACGGGGCTCTGGACCCGAGCCGTCTCCACGTCGGGTGACTCATTCACCACGCAGCAGCTGGAGCAGCTCGTCCGTGCTCATGGCAGTGCTGGCGCGGCCACGCATCCTGTTCACGAGTCGCTGTCCACGAGTCTGGCCAGGATCGACCGGGACGATGCGTAGCTCATGTCCGGCCTCGACGACGTTCACCTCGTCTCCCTCACGGAGGCCATGCTTCTCCCTCAAGGGAGCAGGGATCGTCACTTGCCCTTTGCTATTGAGCCGCATCTCCTCTCCTGACACGTAATACCAGTAGTAAATCCTACCAAACGCTGTCCCCTGTGGTTGGATAGCAGTCCCCCCCACGGAAGAGTGCTCGGGTCCCCCCATCGGCACCCGAGCACCGCCCAGACGCCTCCTGCGGGGATTCGCAAGCGTCGGGAGCCGCTCCGCGCGGAGTGCGGCAGCACGTCCTGAGATCAGAAACGGTCGGCCCGGTGGGACTTGAACCCACGACCTGAGCTTTATAAGAGCCCTGCTCTAACCAACTGAGCTACGGGCCGTCCCAGGCAAGAATAGGCTCAACTGCAGCCGTGGGGTCCTAGAATGGAGGCGGTGCCGCGGATCGACCAAGGCGTCTGGCTCGACGCGCAATACCGTGACAGCCGGAATCTGGCGAGCCGCCAGCGGCTGCACCAGGTGGCCTCGACGGCGAAGACCCCCTGGCAGAGGTTCGTGTTTCAGCGTCTGCTGGTAGCCGGCTGCCGGGGCCCCGTTCTGGAGGTGGGCTGCGGCCCGGCCCAACTTTGGACGGAAAACGCCGACCGGATCCCTGCGGGGTGGCGGATCACCCTCACTGACCGATCCGCCGGGATGGTCACCGCCGCGAGAGCTGCCACCAGCGCCCTTGACGCGTCGATCCACGTCCAGGGCGCTGAGGTCACCGCCCTCCCCTTCGCGGACGGCTCCTTCCACCTGGTGATCGCCAACCATATGCTCTACCACGTCGCCCAACGCCAGCTGGGCCTGGCTGAGATCGCCCGGGTTCTTGCCCCCGGGGGTGCGCTGGTGGCGGCGACCAACGGGCCGGCCCACATGGCCGAACTGCATGACCTTCTCCAGCGGGTGGGTCTGCGCGCTGAGGCGGCCCGCGCCTCCTCCGGCTTCGACCTCGTGAATGGGCCAGGCCAGCTCAAACCTTGGTTCACGGCCATCCGAGTGATCCGCCACCGCAACCAGCTTCGGGTTGCGGATCCCTCGCTGGTGGTCGACTATGTCCGGTCGCTGGGCGGGGGAGAGCTCCCGGCGGGCGCTGAAGCCGAGATCCGCGGGCGGGTCGCGGGCACGGTGGCCGAACGCGGTTGCTTCTCGATCCGCCCTGAGTCCGGGCTGATAGTGGCGAAACGCCGGCGGCGATTGCCCAGCCGCCATAGGGCGGCCAGCTCAGCGCTGGGGGACCACCAGGTTCACCTGGCGATCCGGGACCACGAACACCTTGGTTGGGGTGCTGCCATCGAGCAGTTCCTGGATGCGCTTCGATCCCAGGGCCCGGCGCCGAAGCTCGTCCTCTGAGAGCCCGGGAGGGACGTCCATCTGGTCTCGCTTCCTGCCGTTGATGGAGATGACCACCACCACCTGATCCCGGGTGAGCATGTTCTGGTCGACGGTGGGCCAGGGCTGCTGGTGCACCGAGTAGGGGTTTCCCAGCCTCTCCCAAATCTCCTCCGCCGCATGGGGACAGAAAGGGGCCAGCAGCAGTGCCAATGTCTCCATGGCCGGTCGAGGCACCGGCGGGGCGGCCGCCTGGAGGTGCTTGACGAAGGTCATCATCGCGGCGATGGCGGTGTTGTACTTCAATTCCGGAGTGTCCCGGGTGACATCGCGGATGCAGCGATTCCGGGCCCGCGCCAATTCCAGTGGCTCGACTTCCGCAGTCCCCGGTGCCTCCACCTGTGCGAGCAGGCGGAATACGTGGTTCAGGAACCGCTGGGGGCCATTGATGCCGGTGTCGCGAAAGTCCCCGCCCTCCGAGAACGGTCCCATGGCAAGCAGGTAAAGCCGAAAGGCATCCGCGCCGAATCGCTCGATGTACTCGTCCGGCACCACCACATTGCCGCGTGACTTGGACATCTTGGCGCCGTCCTTGGTGATCATGCCGTGCGCCCGAAAGCGCTTGAACGGCTCGTCGAAGTCAAGCCAGCCGAGGTCATGGAGCGCCATGGCGATGAAGCGGGAGTAGAGCAGGTGCAGCACCGCGTGCTCATTGCCCCCGATGTAGGTGTCGACCGGTAGCCAACGCCGGGTGAGCGCGCGGTCGAAGGCGACATCGTCGCGGTCCGCTGACGGGTAACGCAGGTAGTACCAGGCGCTGTCGAGGAAGTTGTCGGAGACATCGGTCTCGCGCTTGGCGGGTCCCCCGCAAACCGGACAGGTGGTGTTGTAGAAATCCGGGTCGCGTGCCAGTGGGGACTCGCCCGTCCCCAGCGGTCGGAAGTCGTCGATGTGGGGGAGCAGCACCGGCAGCTCCGACTCGGGAACCGGGACCGCCCCGTGGACCGGGCAGTGGATGGCGGGAATCGGTGGCCCCCAGTAACGCTGCCGCGAGATGCCCCAGTCCCGCAACTTGTAGGTGATCTGGCGTTGCCCCAGTCCCTGCTCGGTGAGCGCCGCGACCACCATCTCCCGAGCCGGATCCGGCGCTCCCAGGCCGTCGAACGGACCGCTGTTGATGAGGGTGCCCGAGCCGCTGTGAGCGCCGTCCCGGGACTCCCCGGTGACGACCGGGATGATGGGGAGCTCAAACGCAGTGGCAAACGCGTGGTCGCGCTGATCATGGGCAGGAACCGCCATGATCGCCCCGGTGCCGTAGTCGGAGAGCACGTACTCGGCCGTGAAGAGCGGGATCTCCGCCCCGGTCAGGGGATGGCGGGCGTTGCGTCCCAGCGCGAGGCCCTGGGGTTGGTCGCTGTCGTTGCGCACCCCCGCGATGCGCCGACGCGCCGCCTCGGCGACGTAGTCGGCAACGGCGGCCCGCCGCTCCGGTGACGCGAGGGAGAGGGTACGCGGGTGATTGGGTGCGAGCACCATGAAGGTGGCACCGAAGATGGTGTCCGGCCGGGTGGTGAAAACTCGCAGCGGCTCCTGCCCCTCGATGGGGAAGTCGATGTGTGCCCCTTCGCTGCGGCCGATCCAGTGCCGCTGCAGGAGCTTGGTGCTCTCAGACCAATCCAGCCAGTCCAGATTCGCCAACAGCTTGTCGGTGTAGGCGGAGATGCGCAGGAACCACTGCTCCAGCTCCCGCTCGACGACCAATGTTCCGCAGCGCTCGCAGGTCCCGTCCCCCATCACCTGCTCATCGGCCAGCACCGTGAGGTCGGTGGGGCACCACTTGACGTTGCGCCGAGCCCGGTAGGCGAGTCCGCCCTTCCACAGCTGCAAGAACAGCCACTGGGTCCAGCGGTAGTAGCGTGGATCGGTGGTGGCGACCGTCTTGCTCCAGTCGAATTGCCCGCCCAGCCGCTCCAGCTGTCGGCGGAAGTTGGCCACATTGCCGGCGATCAGGTCGGCGGGATGCCGGTTCACCTTGAGGGCGAAGTTCTCACTGTGAATCCCGAAGGCGTCGAACCCCATCGGTTCGAACACCTGGTGGCCCTGCATGCGCTGGAAGCGACCGTGGGCATCGGCTCCGGCGAAGGCGTACATGTTGCCCACGTGCAGCCCTTCCGCCGAGGGATAGGGGAACATCATGAGGTTGTAGTACGGATTTGGAGCGGTCAGCAGGTCAGGCTCATAGATGTGGCTCCCCTGCCAGCGCTGGCGCCACTTCATCTCCAGGGCAGCGTGATCGTATTCAGAGGGCATCGTGGGATTTGATGATACTGGCCGGAGTTGGCGGGACTGTTCGTCTATACTCCGGGACTCCGGACCTGCGGTCGCCAGCGGTGATGGGATGCCGGCGGTGACCTCGCCGTCGGCCCAGGGGCAGAGGAGGAGAGTTCGTGGCTGAGGCACAGGCCCAAGAGGGGAGTCGCCCCCAGCGCCGACCCCGCTCGAGGGCCAGAGTCAAACGCCAGCAGCGGCGCGGCGGCCTGGGGTGGGGGCTGTCCCGGGGAGTGTTTGGGCTGTTCGCGTTGGTGGCCCTGGGTCTGCTCGCAGCGGGCCTGCTGGCGGCGCGGTTCACGATCTTTGCCAGCAACGGCCCTCCTGCCCACCGGGCCGCGCGGCTCGCCCCCTCAACGACCCCTGCCGCATCTGTCCCGATCGGAAGTCCTGTGGACGGCACCATCCTGGCGGTCTCGGTGGCGCAGAGTCTGATTGGAATTCAGCCCGCCTCCGGCTCACCGGTCGAGGCCACGGTCACCGCCACTTCCAAGCTGACCCGAGGCGGCCGGCCGGCGACCCTCGGCAGCCTCATCCCAGGCGAGGCCGTGATCGTCACCTTCGCGGTGGGTACCCACCAGACCCTGGTCGTGGCTGAGCTCCAGGACATCGAGTCGGTGCCCACCAACACCCCGAGCCCCAGCTACTCAGCCTACGCTCCACCGCCCTACTACCCGTCCTCGGCTCCAACGCCCAAGCACAAGAAGGATCACAAGTCGAAGCTCACCCCGCCTCCGATAGGGCCGTCCGCGCCCCCGCCCCCCTCCCCGTCCAGCGCTCCCTCCCCAGGCTGAGGGGCGGTCGAGCCCCTACGGAGCACCCGGATCAGGGCGCCGGGATGGGGACGGTGATCTCGATGCCGTTGCGGGCGAGGATCTCCAGGGGGGCGCGCTGAGACACCCGAAGGATCTCCTCGATGTCCAGTCCGCTGCCCTGCAGCAGCTGTCGCTGTCGCTCGGAGGTCAAAAGGGCCTCAGGCCGATGGGCATCCGAATCGAGGACCAGCTTGGCGCCGACCAGGGCCGCGATCTTGGCCACGTGTCCGTTGGTCATTCCATGCAGACCGGCCGCACTGATCTCCAGGTGGATGCCCTGTTCCCGGGCCGCTTCCGCAGCTTCCTCCGTGATCAGCCCGGGGTGGCCCAGGATGTCCACGTCACGACAGCGGGCGGCGGCGAGGTTCAGCCCTGGCTGGGGGAAGTCCCCGATGGTCTCGCCGTGGACCACCACGAGCCGGGCGCCCAGGGAGCGCGCCCGGGCCGCGACCCGAGCGACGCGATCCGGAGCGACTCGGGTCACCTCCACTGCGGGGACAGCGGGGAGGTCCAGCTCACGGGTCACCTGCAGACACGCCGCCACGATCTCTGGGACCCGGCGTTCAACGGTCGCCTCATCCACGTGGTCGCTGCAGACGTAGGCGGAGTACCCGTTCTGCTGGCAGCGCCGGGCCATCTCCATCGGAGCTGCATGGCCATCGGAAATCGAGGTGTGGGTGTGGAAGTCAAAGAGGGCCATGGCTCCAGCTTAGACCAAGGGGAGCGATCCCCGGTCGCCCGGCCCCATCGAGCCCGCCGCGGCACGGGCGAGTGCCGGCTTCTTGGGCGGCTGCGGCCGAACGGGCCCGGAGGCGACAGGACACCCCTCAGCCCCCGCCATGACCCGGGATCGCCTGACCTTCTCAGCCGGTGCGGGTAGGGCGTCGAGTGCGGGAAGCCGCCACCGCCAGGACCACCCCGTCGCGCAGCCCGCGCTCCGTCACCGTGACCCCTTCGCCCTGATAGCGCTCCAGCAGCCCCGAGAGGATGATCAGGCCCCCAGCCATCAGTCTGGCCCGGCGCCCGCTGAGGCCGGTTTCCGACGCCAGCTGGTCGCTGGGGCGAGTGAGGACCAACTCCAGGGCCTGAGCGATCTGGCTGCGCGTGAGAAATTGCCAGGCCGCGCCGACCTCGGGCCGGAGCGCATCACCGTCCTCTTCGGAGGCCGGGGGTCGCAGCCGGAGTACTACCGGGACGTTGGAGGCCGTGCCCCCGGTGGCCAGCAGATGGATGAAGGGGTCGGCCCGCGGAGCTCCCTCCAGCATCATCGACACGCGGGCGGCCGCGTGCGCCTGCTGCTGGCTGGTGGGCGGATCAGCGGCCCCCACCATGGTCAGCAGCTGGTCGGAACCCAGCTTGAGGCTCACCCCCTGCTGGGGGCGCGTGCCCACTCCGCGAACCACCTCGGTGCTGCCCCCGCCCACATCCGCCACGATCGCGGGCTCTCCGGCCTGCACCTTGAAGGCGGTGGCGCCGAGGTAGCTCAGGCGGGCCTCCGCCTCCCCGGTCAGGATCCGGAGCGTCCGCCCCGTCGCCTCCTGAACCGAAGCCACCAGCTGCTGGGAGTCGGCACAGTTGCGCACCGCCTCGGTGGCCACCATTCCGATCGCTTCCGCGCCGTCATCTCTGGCCATCTCCACCATCGCCCGCACCGACTCGGTCACCGTGGCCGTGAGGACCTCACCCAGCCGTCCCCGAGCCGCGACCTCATGGCCAAGGTTGACCATCTCCACATGGTGCAGCCTTCTCGTCAGCCCCTCCGGCTCGAGCGACGCCACCAGCAGATGGATGGTGTTGGAGCCGACGTCAATCGCGGCCAGGCGCTGGCTCAGAGCTGTTCATCCTCATCTTCGGTGGGCTCCAGGCGGACCAGCACCTCGCCCCGGGGACTCACCCGGACGTCGAAGTGGCGAACGAAGATTGCGTCCGACACCGGGGATATGCCGGTCCGGACGTCGTACGGTTCGCCGTCCAAGGGGCAGGTGACCACGTAGCCGCGCAACTGGCCCTCACCGATCGAGCCGCCACTGGCGCAGGCGTTCTCCAGGGCGTGATACACCCCATCGGTGTTGAACACGGCGATCTCCACGCCATCAGCGTCGACCACCCTGCCTGTGCCGGCGGGAATGTCAGCTGCGTTGCAAACGGGGACGAAGTCGGCCAACGCCGCGATTATGCCGAATCTCACCCCTCCTTCACCGGAGTCGTCACCCCGACGGGCGCGGCGGACCCGGTCGAGCCGGCCGCCGGAGCCGATCTCGTACCGCAAACGGGCTGCCGAGCGTCGAGGCAGCCGTGCGCTTGGAGGGCGGGGCGGCTCGATCAATCTGCGATCATTGGACCCGTGGATGACTTGGAACTGACCGCCAGGGTGCGGGGTGTGGTTGAGTCCGGCCCTGGGGCCGACAGCATCTTCGTCACCCGGCCGACCCCTGAGGTGGTGGTGGTGCAAGCCCATCCCTCGTCCAACTACGTTACGGTGCTCACCTCTTCCTTGCGGGCAACGCTGGCGGATGCCATCCGGGGGTGGCTGCCAGAGGTCGAACAGGTCAGGTTTGACCCCCACCATTGACGGGGAGGCCGAGAGCAGGCCCGAGCCACCGGCCCCTGCGGTGCCACCGGCCGGGGAACTCATGGGACCGGTCGAGGTGGCGGCGCGGCTGGGGGTCAAACCCCAGGTGATCGTCAACTGGATTCGCGAGGGCCGCGCTCATCCTTCGGCCGAGGACACCATCGGCCGACTCCGTTTCACCGAGCAGGATGTCGAGGAGCTCCGAGCCGGGCTGGGCCGAAGGCGAGTGCCTCCGGCCCTCGCCCCGGGCGCCAGCTCGGATCGGCAGCCCCAACCAAGCCAAGGAGAGTAGCCAGTGCAAGCCACCGCCATCTCGACCGACGTGACCAAGATCGACGCGGACTGCCTGATCGTGCCCTATCTTCAGGGAGAGGCCCTAGGCGAGCATGGCCGGAAGATCGATCGCGCGTTGGGTGGGGTGTGGCAGGGGATGCTGGCCGCCGGCGAGGCAACCGGCAAGTTCCCCGAGCGCAAGCTGATGCCCAGCCTGGGCCGGCTCGCCGCACCTCGGGTGCTGTTCCTCTCCCTGGGGAGGGCCGATCAGCTCGACGGGTATCGCTTGCGCAATGCCCTGCAGTTCGCGGCCCGCGATCTGCGACCGTACTGCTCGCGAGTTGCGGTGGTGGTGGACGGCAATGTCCGCGAGGCGCTGGCGGCACCGGTGACCGGTCAGACCTCGCAATCACCAGCCCGCGCCATCGCCGAGGGCGTGGGCCTCGGCAACTACCACCTGGGAGAGTTCAAGAAGGCCGAGTCCACCGCCCAGATCACCGAAGTGCTGGTGGTCGGCCTGGGCACCGGGTCGGACCTGGCCCAGGCGCTGGCCGCTGGCGCCCGGCTGGCCGACGCGACCAATGCCACCCGGATACTGCAGTGGCGGCCCAGCAACCATCTCACCCCGACCGACTTCGTCCATGTGGCCGAGCGGGTCGCCAAGGATGGGGGTCTCAGTCTCAAGGTGATGGACCGTCCGGAAATGGAAAAGCTCGGCATGGGTGCGCTGCTGGCCGTGGCGCGCGGCTCCCACCAGCCTCCGAAGCTGATCGCACTGCGCTACCGGCCGCGCGCCTCGGACCGCAGTGGAAGGGTGCTCGCCCTGGTGGGCAAGGGAATCACCTTCGACACCGGAGGCATCTCCCTCAAGCCGAACCCGGGAATGGTGACCATGAAGTCGGACATGAGCGGGGCCGCAGCGGTCGTGCAGGCGATCAGCGTGATCGCCAAGACCGAGCCGCACATCGAGGTGATGGCGGTCGCACCGCTGACGGAGAACATGCCGGGGGGAGGTGCCACCAAGCCCGGGGACGTGGTCACGGCGATGAATGGCAAGACGATCGAGATCAACAACACCGATGCGGAGGGGCGGTTGGTGCTGGCCGACGCGATCTGCTACGCCATCAGCCAGGGAGCCACGCATGTGGTTGATGTGGCGACCCTGACCGGGGCGGTTTCGATCGCGCTCGGACACCCGGTCACCGCCGCCATGGGCAACAGCCCCGACCTGGTCGCCGCGGTGCGGTCCGCCGCCCTGGAGGCAGGCGAGCGGGTCTGGGAGCTGCCCCTACTTCCCGAGCACGACGTGGCTTTGACCTGCGACATCGCCGACATCAGGAACACGGCTGGGATCCCCGCTGCGGGAACCATCAACGGCGCCATCTTCATCCGCGAGTTCGTCAGCGACCACCCCTGGGTGCACCTGGACATCGCGGCCTCCTCATACCATGCCGAGCCACTGCTGACCCCCCTGGTGCCCAAGGGACCGACCGGGGTCATGACCAGGACCTTGGCCCACCTGCCGTTCCACCTCGGCTGAGCTCGGCCGGACCGCGAGCTCGCTCCGCTTGGGTCAGGGAAGCGTCGACTCAGGGTCGCACAGCCCGAACTCCGGCCCGGCGTCAGTCTGCTGCCGCCACACCCGCCCCTGCTTTTCCAGGCGCAGGCAGTGAGCCAACACGGTCTTGGCAGCCGCGGCCCAGACCTCCCTCGGATATTCGGAGTAGAGGTGCGGCACCAGCTGCTCCGGGCGCGCCGGGCCGCGTCCCAGGGCTGCGAGGATCTGCCCCTCTCGCTCCAGACGGTGATCGATCAGGCGGCGGACGGCCTCCTTCGGGTCGGCTATGGGGTCGCCATGCCCGGGCAGGAGCATTCGCGCCGGCAGCGCGTTGACCCTCGCCAGCGAAGTGAGGTAGTCGTCCATGTCCCCGTCCGGGGGCCAGATCACGCTGGTGGTCCCCGCCAGCACGTGGTCGCCCGTGAACAGGATGGCATCGCGAGCCGCGTAGAGGCAGATGTGGTCGGACGCGTGCCCGGGCGTGTGCACCACTGACAGCTCACAGCGTCCGGCCAGCACTCGGTCACCGTCGTGAAGGGGAAGGTCAGACAGCTGCTGGGCCCGGGTGTGGAAGAGCGCCAGCGGCGCCCCGGTCAGACGGCTTAGCTCCCGAGCTCCCTCGACGTGGTCCTCGTGGTGATGGGTGCAGACCAAAGCGGTGATCCGCCCCATCCGCCCAGCGGTCGCCACGATCCTGCTGAGGTGCTCCATCTGGAGCGGGCCCGGGTCGATCACCACGACCTCCTCCCAGCCGTAGATCCAGGTGTTGGTGCCGGGACCCGTGAGGGGGCCGGGGTTGGCCGCTCGGACCATCTCGAACTGTCCCGATTTCATTGACGCCCCTACTTCCCGGAGCCCAAGCACGGTCGCACCTGACCGCCGCCCCTCGACCGGCGGCGGCCCTCCGTCACCGCCCGACCGTACGGCCGGCCCGGGCGGCTGCCGGACTCCATGGAGTCCCGGACCACATCCCGCCTCATGTCAGCTTTCCCAGATCTTCGTGCGAGCCGACATCCCCGGCGGGAGCGCGAGCCGTGGGACGCTTGTCCCCCGTGGACCGATCATCTGGGCCGGACGAGGCGGCTGATACCGGCTCCTCAATCCTGCGGGGGCCTCCCATCCAACCTTGAGACATCCAACCCTGGGAAATTCTCCTCGGTCACATCTCTTAGGACCGGCTGGATGGTCTCGATCGGTTCCTCCTGCGCCCGGTACAGAGCCTCGTCGACGGAGCGAGCCAGAGCCACCTGCCGCAGCACCGCCCGTGTCGGTGGCAGCAGCTGGGCAAGCCCCTCCTCGGCACTGGCCAGGGCACCTGCGGGATCGGCCCACTGCAGCGAGACATGCTCACGCAGAGGGTCTGCCTGAGCGGTCTGGCCCGGTGGAAGAACCGTCATAAAAAAGCGGGTGTCGAAACGGCGGGGCAGGCCCTCCGGGGTGATCCAGTGGGCGCAGAACCTGAGCGATCGCACGTCGGGTTTCAGCCCGTGAGCGGCCATTTCGCTCCGGAAGATCGCGGCGCCCCCGGCGCGCAGGCGATGGCGGATCTCGATCATGCCGCTCCAGTCGGCGTCGGTCAGCGGCGCGCCATCGTCGCGGCGCGCCAGCAGGATGCCGGATTCCTCGAAGGTCTCGCGGATTCCGGCGATCCGGATGGCCAGCGGAGCGCGCGGATCGAAGCCCGCGTCGTCGGGAAGCTGACTCAAGGCCGCCCACGCGGGATCCCTATCGGCCTCGTCCACTGACCCGCCGGGGAACACCAGGCTACCGGGGGCGAAACTGGCGTGCGCGGGGCGCTCCAGGAGCAGGACCGTCGGCGCCTGGCCGGCCCCGGCGGGGTCCCCCAGCAGAACCACGGTGGCCGCGTCCCGGACCCTGGCAACCGATGCCTGCCCCGTCACCTCAGAGCGGCGTGGATCCGCGCTCGGAGAAGCTTAGGATCTGGCGAGGGTGCACCAGGGCGAACGGGCGCTGGACCGTGACCCGCTCATGAGTCAGCGCGGGCAACCACACGGCGTTCAAATTGCGCACGGCGAGGAAGTCGTCGACGCTGCGCTCGAGGGTCTCGCGCAGGCTGAGCCGCGGCTCCAGGAAAACCTCACAGACCAAGGAGAAGGTGTCGATGGTCAGGGCCACCTGATGCGCCACCTTCTGCTCCATCAGCGCGCGCCGTCCGCCCAGGTCGGGGGTGGCTCCGCCGGTTGGGGCGATGATGAGGATGGATCGCTTGGACACCATCGCGGACTCTTCCACGGTGCTGATGACGGGATATGTGCTCGCCAGCGGGTCCAGGGTCAGCTGGCGCACCTCCAGGTACTCGGTCATCCGATTGACCACATCCGTCAAGCGCAGCGGCGGCACCACCTCGATCTCGCCGGACAGTTTCAGGAAGGAGCTGAAGAGCTCTATCCGCTCCCAGTTCTCCACGAGGCCGCAGTATACGAGAGTGATCACCGTCTCAGCACCACTTTTGGACGCCCCGCTGGAGGCGCATGGGCGTGGCTGAGCGCGCAGTTGATGCTCGCCGGCTCAACTGGCGTCTGACCGCTGCGGGTCTCGCCTACCACGCGCAGGGCTTCAGCCGAGTGCGCAGCACGCAGGAGCTGGCCCTGGCGGCGGCGGCGGTGGGAGTCGACGAGGGGGCGGTCTTCCTGGCGGATGTGCAGGCGGAGGGCCGCGGTCGAGCGGGTCGGCGGTGGCTCGCCCCACCCGCGACCGCGGTGATGTTCTCGGCGGTCCTGCGCCCCCCGCGAGCGCTCGTGCGCGAAGGCAGCCTCGGGCTGGCGGTGGGGCTGGCGGTTGCTGAGGGCATCGAGAGGGCCGGTGGCCCCGCAACGGAGCTCAAGTGGCCCAACGACTGCCTGATCCAGGGGCGCAAGGTGGCGGGGGTCCTGGTGGAGGTGCCGGACGGGTTGACTGCCCCGGCTGCGGTGGTCGGGATCGGCTGCAACGTCGCCTGGCGGGCACTGGCTCCCTCCCAGCGCCCCCCGGGCGCGGGCACCGCGTTGGACCTCGAGGGGCCGGCCCTGGACTTTGGGGATGTCGCCTTCCAGCTCATCTCCAGCCTCGATCGGAGGTACCGCCAATGGCGTGAGGGCGGATTCGCCAGCATGGCGGAGGACTGGGGGCGGCGGCTGGTCTGGGTGGGACGATCCGTGGAGGTGGACGTGGGTGGCCTCCTGGTCAAGGGGCAGCTTGTCGGTGTGGATCCGGAGGGTCGGCTAAGACTGCGGACAGGCACCGGCGAGACCCTCATCCCGGCCGGGGATCTGGGCCTGGGGGAGGGAGGCTCGGTCCGGACTCCCAGCCGGCACTCCCCGCCTGGCAGCGCATGTCAGGAGCTGCAGTGACGCCGCCGACCACGGTGGAACCGCCCGCAGCCTGCCGGAATCCTGCCGGCTTCAGGGCCCAGCCGGGTTTGCCCCCAGGTCTGGCCTTGTATTGACGATTCCAGTTGGGCGGCCTACGATGGACCCAGCCTGCGGGGATACCGGTCCAGGCAGGCATGACGTCAGCCGCCCATTGACTCCATAGGGAATGACCTTGCCCACCATTGCCGAAACGTCGCACGAGATCTCCAAGCTCTACGAGGTTGACCACATCTCGCGCCAGGAGCGCAATGCTCGTCGCAACAAGATCCTGTTCGTGGACCGCCTGCTCAACGAACTCGAACAGCTGAACATCGCGGACGAAGTGACGGTTCCGGTCGCCCTCCGCACCCAGTGCCGCAAGCTGCTGACCCGGGAGGGACATGTCCTCAGTCACCGGCGGGCGGAGGACGTGACCATCGCCGAGTGGATGGACGCTCTCTACGACGTCCAGGACGGCCTGATGTTCACGATCGGCGACGAGGACGAGTAGGCTGGTCCTGGGCGTGAGGGTGGGCAACCGCTTCCAATCGGCCTCCATCCTCTAGTCGCCCCTCGCCCCTATAGCTCAGTGGATAGAGCGCCGGCCTCCGGAGCCGGGTGCGCAGGTTCGAGTCCTGCTGGGGGCACGGGCGCCCGCCCGAGCGGCTGGAGCCGGTTCGGGAACTTCGGTCTCGACGCGGCAGCGCCCAGGCGGATTCGTCCCGCACGGAGTGACCCACGACCGTAGACTCTCTCCGTGCATGACGCGATCTGGGACGCGGTCGACCGTTACCTCGCCGCGACCGTGGTCGGCTCCGACGCGGTCCTCGACGAGGCGCTGAGGCTTTCCAAGGAGGCCGGCCTTCCCCAGATTGCGGTCTCGCCCGCGCAGGGAAAGCTGCTGCAGATCATCGCGCTGGCCACCGGCGCCCGGCGAATCCTGGAGATTGGGACGCTCGGCGGGTACAGCACCATCTGGCTCGGTCGCGCGCTCCCGCCCGGCGGCACCCTGGTCACCATCGAGGTCGAACCGGCGCACGCGGAGGTGGCGTGGGCGAATCTGGAGCGAGCAGGCCTCACCGAGGTGGTCCACCTCCGGCTCGGTCCCGCGCTGCAGGTGTTGCCGCAGCTGGAGGCGGAGCAGGCTGATCCCTTCGACATGGTCTTCATAGATGCCGACAAGCCGTCCAACCCGGAGTACCTCTCCTGGGCCTTTCGGCTCACCAGACCCGGCAGCACGATCATCGTGGACAACGTCGTGCGCGATGGCTCCGTGCTCGACGAGTCTGGCACCGACGCTGCGGTCATCGGCACGCGCACGATGCTCCAGACGATGGGCTCGGATCCTCGCCTGTCCGCGACCGCAATCCAGACCGTAGGGGTCAAGGGCTACGACGGCCTGGCGATCGCCGTGGTCCGGGGTGCCCCGTAGGAGGTCAGGGGGAGCCGGACGGTTCGCCGAGCCCGCTCCGGCGGTTCACGGCACGGCCAGGGCACCGGGTTGTCCGTTCCTGACCAGCTACCGCAGTCTCCGATCTCCAAAATCAACGACATGACCAAGCGGGGGTGGCTGCTGTTCGCCGCCATGTCGATCATATGGGGGCTTCCCTACCTCTTGATCCGCGTGTCCGTGGAGAGTGTCTCCCCGGTCTTCCTGGTCTTCAGCCGCACGGCGGTGGGTGCCGTGCTGCTGCTGCCGATCGCCCTGGCTCGAGGCCAGGTAACCCCGGTGTTCCGGCGCTGGCGGCCCCTGCTCGCGTACACCGCGATCGAGATCGCCTTGCCGTGGGTGCTGCTCTCCGAGGCGGAAACTCGGATCAGCAGCTCACTCTCTGGCCTGCTGGTGGCGGCGGTGCCGCTGGTGGGGACCGTGATCGTGTACATCTTGGGCCGGCGGGAGGCCCTGGCGAGGGCCCAGCTCCTGGGACTCGTGATCGGGCTCGTCGGGGTGGTGGCGGTCCTCGGGTTCGACCTACAGACCATGACTGTGGCGGCGGGACTGGAGATGGCGGTGGTGATCGTGTGCTACGCGCTGGGGCCGCAGATCCTCGCTAGACGGTTGGCCGACCTTCCCGGCCTGGGGGTGGTGGCCTGCTCCCTGGGCCTCTGCGCCCTGGGTTATCTGCCCTTCGCGCTGCTCACCGCTCCCAGCGCTGTTCCCCGGGCTACGGCGCTGGCCTCGATTCTGCTGCTCGGGGTGGTCTGCACCGCCACCGCGTTCATCCTCTTCTTCCAGCTGATCGCGGAGATCGGCCCGATCCGGGCCACCGTCATCACGTATGTGAACCCGGCGGTCGCGGTCCTCCTCGGAGTCGCCATCCTGCACGAGCGCTTCACCGCCGGAATCGGGCTGGGGTTCGCCCTGATCCTCCTGGGGTCGGTGTTGGCCAATCGGATCCGGGTGAAGGGGGCACCTCCTCCCCTGGTCCAGGTGGCCCCTGCCGAGCCCTGATGGCGGTTCGAATCAGGCGCAGGCGGTGGCGATGGGGCGCCAATCCTCCGGGACCATCGCCAGAAACCCCGGCAGATCCCGGGCAGGGAGCCCCGCCTCCGTTAGCGAGGTCGGCAAACCCAGATCTTGTATGAAGGCCCGACAGGCCCTTCCGACCAGCTCCGGGCCGGCGACCTCGAATGCGTCCTGCAGCACCGCCACCGAACTGGGGTCGGTCGCCGCCATGTGGTCGATGGTGGCGGGCAGGAAGACGCACGAGGTGATCCCATGGCCGATTGAGAAGGTCGCCCCCAGCAGCCGCCCCAGGTGATGGCTCGGTCCCATGGTGTTGCCCGCCAGACCGAGCGCTGCCCACCATGCCGCGACCTGCGCTCGCTCCCGCACCGCCAAGTCATCCGGTCGCCGCCGGCTCTCGGGCAGGCTGTGCCGGAGCCCCCGGATGGCCTCCAGCGCCAGCAGCCGGGTGAGTGGGTCCCGCTCAGGGGCCCAGATGGTCTCCACGGCGTGGTCAAGGGCACGGATCCCCGTGGACAGCCACAGACGCGGCGGCGTCGGCAGCGTGACCTCGGGATCGAGGATGACCCGCTGGGGAGCGGCCGAAGGATCCGTCAGGCCGCGCTTGCGGCGGGTGGCCTCGTCGGTGAGCCCGGCGGAGGCGGTGAACTCCGCCCCGGACAGGGTGGTGGGGACCGCCACGTGCTGGACGTGCTCCGGCAGGCGCCGGTGGATCGCGGCCTTGCAACCGTCGATCACGCTGCCGCCGCCGAAACTCACCACCCCGTCCGCGGACGTCTGCCCGAGGAGCTCCGCCAGCTCATCCACCGCGGTCTCGGGGGTGTGCTCCCGGATCCCCGCGAAGGTCGCCTGATGCCGACCCTCCAGCAGCTCCTCGGCGGCCCGGACCAAGGGGGTGGAGCTCGCCAGGGTGGCGCTGGTCACGAGCACCACCCTGCTCATCTCGGCGCGGTCCACCTCCGCTCGGAGCTCGCGCAGCGCTCCCATGCCTTGCAGCACCCGCCTCGACGGCGAGCTCTGGTGCAGGGCTATCACCAGCTCAAGAGTTCAGGAAGTGCCGCAGCACGTAGGGGAGGACACCACCGTGCCGGAGGTATTCGACTTCGGTCTGGTTGTCGACCCGGGCCAGCACCGGGACCTCCAGGGACGATCCGTCGGCTCTCGTGACCAGCAGCGAGAGCACGGCTGCGGGAGTCAGCTTCCTATCCAGATCCCTAAGGGTGTATCGCTCGGTCCCGTCCAGCTCCAGTTGCTCGGCCGACTGACCGGGCTGGAACTGCAGCGGCAGGACCCCCATCCCGACCAGGTTGCTCCGGTGGATCCGCTCGAAGCTCTCTGCCAAAACCGCGCGGACTCCCAGCAGGGTGGTCCCCTTGGCGGCCCAGTCCCGGGAACTGCCGGAGCCGTACTCCCGACCTCCGATGACGATCAGCGGCACCCCCTCCGCCCGGTATCGCTCAGCCGCGTCGAAGATGGTCGTGAGCTGGTTGTCCGGGAAATGCCGGGTGAAGCCTCCCTCGCGACCGTCGGCGAGGCGGTTGCGCAGACGAACGTTGGCGAAGGTGCCGCGGATCATCACCTCGTGGTTGCCCCGGCGCGAGCCGTAGCTGTTGAAGTCCTGGGGCGCGACGTCCCGATCCTGCAGATACTGGCCCGCCGGACTGTCCGCGGGGATCGAGCCCGCCGGTGAGATGTGGTCGGTAGTGATCGAGTCCCCGAGCAGGGCCAGCACCCGGGCGTCCACGATGTCGGCGACCGGTTCGGGGTTGGCCGCGATGCCATCGAAGAGGGGCACCTTGCGGATGTAGGTGGAGCTCTCCCGCCACTGGTAGGTCGGTCCGGTCGGGGAGTCCATCCCGGCCCAGTGCTCATCCCCGTTGAAGATGCGCTCGTACTCGCGATGGAAGAACTCCGGCCGCACCGACCGCTGGATGACCTCCGCCACCTCGTGCGAGCTCGGCCACAGCTCGGAGAGATAGACCGGGTTGCCATCCTGGTCCAGTCCCAGGGGCTCGCGGGTCAGGTCGCGACGGACGGTTCCCGCGAGGGCGAACGCCACCACCAAAGGCGGCGAGGCCAGGTACGCCGCGCGGACCAGCGGATGAATGCGCCCCTCAAAGTTGCGGTTCCCGCTGAGGACCGCGGCCACGCTCAGATCCCGCTCCCTGATCGCTGTGGCCACGGGGTCGGGGAGCGGGCCGCTGTTGCCGATGCAGGTGGTGCAGCCGTAGCCCACCACGTCAAAGCCCAGTTGGGCCAGCGGTTCCAGCAGGCCAGCGTCGCCGAGGTAGTCCGTGACCACCCGTGACCCCGGGGCCATGCTGGTCTTGACGAAGTCCGCCGGCCGCAGCCCTCTTGCGACCGCCTTCTGCGCCAGCAGCCCGGCCGCCACCATCACCCCGGGGTTGGAGGTGTTGGTGCAGGACGTGATGGCGGCGATCACGACCGAGCCATCCTCGAGGACGCCGTGGCCGGGCCGGCTCTCGGCCGGCTGCGCCGGCGTGAAATTGGAGGTGAAGCTCTCCTCGGTTGCCCCCAGGGGCACCCGATCCTGGGGGCGCTTGGGGCCGGCGACGCTGGGCTCGATCGAGTCGAGGTCGAGTTCCAGCAGCTCGCTGAAGGTGGGGATCGGGGCCCCCTGCTCCCGAAACAGCCCCTGAGCCCGGGTGTAGTCCTCCACCAACGCGATCTGCTCCGGGCTCCTCCCGGTGGTGCGGAGATAGTCGACCACGACCTGGTCAACCGGGAAGAGCGCCGCGGTCGCCCCGTACTCCGGAGCCATGTTGGAGAGGGTGGCGCGGTCCGCCAGGGACAGCCCGCCCAGCCCATCACCCGCGAACTCGACGAACTTGTTGACCACCCCGTGCGCCCGCAGCCACTGGGTGACCCGCAGCACCAGGTCGGTGGCCGTGACCCCGGGTTGCAGCTGTCCCTTGAAGTGGACTCCGACCACCGTCGGCATCCCCAGGAGCATCGGCTGCCCCAGCATCGCCGCCTCGGCCTCGATCCCCCCGACGCCCCAGCCCAGCACCCCCAGGGCGTTCACCATGGTGGTGTGGGAGTCCGTGCCCACCAGAGTGTCCGGGATCGCGACCTGTTCACCATCCATT